>DAIRVA010000010.1:0-43829 GCA_036803045.1 Lysobacter sp.
CGGCCCGTCCAACAAGGACTGGCGCGGCGGCCGCGGCATCCTCGAGAACATCATTCCCTCCTCGACCGGTGCGGCCAAGGCCGTCGGCGTGGTGCTGCCGGAGCTGAAGGGCAAGCTCACCGGCATGGCCTTCCGCGTGCCGACCAGCGACGTGTCGGTGGTCGACCTGACCGTCGAGCTCGAGAAGCCCGCGACCTACGCCGAGATCTGCGCCGAGATGAAGGCGCAGAGCGAAGACGCGATGAAGGGCGTGCTGGGTTACACCGAGGACAAGGTGGTCGCCACCGACTTCCGCGGCGACGCGCGCACCAGCATCTTCGACGCCGAAGCCGGCATCCAGCTCGACGGCACCTTCGTCAAGCTGGTGAGCTGGTACGACAACGAATGGGGCTATTCCAACAAGTGCCTGGAGATGGTCAAGGTGGTCGCGGCGAAGTAAGCCGCGCATCCGCCGTCTCCCCCGAAGCCGCGCATCCGCGGGGCTTCGCGTTTGGGCGTTGACGCGTGTCAATGCGCAGCCTTCCCGCCATGCCCCAGACTGGACGTATGGAAAGGTCCGACAACGATGCCGGCCTGCAGCGCGACGACATCGTCCGTCTGGTCGATGTCTTCTACGACAAGGTGCAGGCCGATCCGATTCTCGGGCCGGTGTTCAACCCCGTCGTGCACGACTGGCCGGAACACAAGGCGACGCTGGTGAAATTCTGGGCATCGGTGGCGCTGGGCACCCGCGAGTACCGCGGCAACCCGATGGCCGCGCATCGCCCGCATCCCATTCTCGATGCGCACTTCGGCCACTGGCTGGCGCTGTGGCAGGACACCGCGCGCGAGGTACTGGGTGATGCCAAGGCAGCCGAGATGTACGCCTATGCCCAGCGCATCGGCCAGAGCCTGCGCTACGGGCTTGGGCTGGACCGTACCCGGCCGCTGCCGCTGCACCCGGAAGGCTGATCCGCCCGCCGGGTTTGAACCGGCCTGTCGCGCGGCGGACAATAGGCGTTTCCCAAGCCTTGGAGCGCCTGCGCATGTCCATCCTCCGCATGACCGATCTCGACCTGTCCGGCAAGCGCGTGCTGATCCGGCAGGACCTGAACGTGCCCGTCGCGGACGGCAGGGTGACTTCGGACCAGCGCATCACCGCCTCCATCCCCACGCTGAAGGCCGCGCTGGAGGCGGGCGCCGCAGTGATGGTGATGTCGCACCTGGGCCGCCCGACCGAAGGCGAGTGGAGCGAGGCGAACTCGCTGGCGCCGGTCGCCGCACGCCTGTCCGAGCTGGTGGGCCGCGAGGTGCCGCTGGTGAAGGATTATCTGGACGGCGTGGAGGTGGCGCCCGGGCAGATCGTGTTGCTCGAGAACTGCCGCATGAACGTCGGCGAAGGCAAGGACAGCGAGGCGCTGTCCAGGCAGTACGCCGACCTCGCCGATGTGTTCGTGATGGATGCCTTCGGCACCGCGCATCGCGCGCAGGCTTCCACGCATGGCGTCATCAAGTTCGCCCAGCAGGCCGTGGGCGGTCCGTTGCTGATGGCCGAGCTCGACGCGCTGGCCAAGGCGCTCGACAACCCGGCGCGGCCGCTGCTGGCCATCGTCGCGGGCAGCAAGGTGAGCACGAAGCTGGAACTGCTGGCTTCGCTGGTGTCCAAGGTGGATCAGTTGATCGTCGGTGGCGGCATCGCCAACACCTTCATCGCGGCGATGGGGCACGGCGTCGGCAAGTCGCTGGTGGAGATGGATCTTGTCGACACCGCCAAGAAGATCATGGCGGATGCCAAGGCGCGCGGCGCGGGCATTCCGCTGCCAGTGGATGTCGTCGTGGCACCGGCGTTCGCCGCCGATGCACCGGCCACGGTCAAGCCGGTTGATGCGGTTGGCACGGACGACATGATTCTCGATATCGGTCCGGAGACGGCCACGCAGTACGCGGCACTGATCGCCAAGGCGGGCACCGTGGTGTGGAACGGCCCGGTCGGCGTGTTCGAGTTCGATGCGTTCGGCCACGGCACCGAGGCCTTGGCTCGCGCGATCGCCGCATCGTCCGCGTTCTCCATTGCCGGTGGCGGCGACACGCTGGCCGCCGTCGACAAGTACGGTATCGAGGATGAGGTGTCCTACATCTCGACCGGCGGCGGCGCCTTCCTCGAATTCCTGGAAGGCAAGACCCTGCCGGCGGTGGCGGCGCTGGAGGCGCGCGCCTAGCCCGCGCCTCTTGCCTTCAGTTGTTGCCGGTGTAATCGCGCGGGTGCCGGCAGGCGCGGATACCGTCCAGCTTCAGCATGCCCTTGCCGCGGATCGTGACACGCGACACGGCCGCGCCGTTGGCGGTCAACGGCAGCCGCAGCACGCCGCCGCTGGCGCCGATCGGGATCGACTGTCGTTGCGGGCCCGCGCTGCCGGAAAGCTCGACATCCAGCGTGCCGTTGCCGGCCGACGCCACCCGCGCATCGAGGAAATCCATGCCGGGCTCGTTGCCCGACACCTTCAGCCCGACCTGCCCGTTTCCTGACCGCGTGTCGGCATCGAACCTGACGCCGGACGTCGGGCAGGTCTTCTGCACGGCAGCGGCGGCGCTGAGCAGCCAGTCGCCGTTCGGCATCCTGTAGCGCTCTTCGCGAAACCGGAAGTCCGGGCCGGCGTGCATGTCGCGCTCGGGCATCTCCCACAGGATCATTTCCGGCGGTGCCTTCTGGAAGGCGCCGTCGCGCAACATGCCGAGCATGCCGAGCATGCCGACCCAGGCACCCTGGTTGGCGGGGACGCTGTAATTGCCGATGTCGCGCTGGAATTCATAGCTCAGGAAATCGGCGAAGCCGGTCCAATCCATCGAATAGCTGCTGCCGACCAGTGCGATCCGGGTCAGGCCGTCGTCGCCGGTCAGCGATCCCGATCCCGCGGGCTTCTGCACCAGGATGGTGGGAATCGCTTCAGGGGCGTACTTCTGCGAACTCGCCGCCGGCAACAGTTGCAGCAGGTCGCGTCCGCGGGAAGGGCGCCGGTTGGTCTTCTCGACCAATGTGTAGGCGACCGGCTGCGAATCCTTCATCGTCTTGAGGAAGGCGGGCATGTCCTTCACGTCCGCCTTCACCGTTTCGGCGGCGAGCAAGGCGCCCGTGCGCGACCAGTGCGAATCCAGCCGGTAGAACAGCGGCGTGTCGCTGCCGCGCTTGGGGGAGTCCAGGAAGGCACGGTTGAGGTCCGTCACGTGCACGCCATGGGTGCGCAGCGATTGCGCCACGCGGTCGTAGTAGCCAGCGCCGTACGTCCCCAGCGGTTGCGTGTCGGGCAGGTATTCGCGGTAGATGCGCATCTTCATCGGCACGATCACCACCGCCATGCCGATGCCGTTGTCGGCCAGGATGCGGTTGAACCGGTTGACGACGTCGATGGTCTTGTCGGTCTCCGGCGACCACTTGGCGTCGAGGATTTCGTTGCTGTAGAACAGCCAGTCGCTTTTGCCGATGACGGCCTGGTTGGGGATGTCCTGCGCCATTGCGGCGGCGCCGAGGCAGGAGAAGAGGGCGGCAGCCGCCAGGAGCGTCATCGTGCGCATGGGAATCCCGGGACAAAACCCGCGGACGAAGGTATCAGACGGAAAACATGATCGCCTTCACAAAATAGAAGCACATGAACAGTGCCGAATGGATTCGATGTTGCTTTGCAACAAAAACCCCGGCTTGTGGCCGGGGTTTTGTGGATCGAATCGGCAATGCTTACTTGAGCAACTGCTTCATGTCCGAAAGCCATTTCGCGTTGTCGATCTGGTAGCGCGCTTCGCGCCACGAAGCGGCCGGCGGCGAACGCAGCTCGCGCTCCGGAATTTCCCAGAGCACCAGCTTCGGCTTGGTCGTCTTGAACTCGCCGTTGAGGTACTTGACCATGCCCGACCACGGCCCCTGGTCGACCGGCAGCGAGATGTCCAGCACGTCGCGCTGCAGGTTGTAGCGGATCGCGTCCGGATAGCCGGTGTTGGCATTGGTGAAGCTGCTGCCGAGCATGGTGACTTCGACCGGATCGCCGCTGCCGGTCAGGCTCGCCTGCGAGGCCTGGCCGCGGTTGACGCGAAAGGTCAGCACTTCTTCGGGCGGGAAGGTGGCGGTCCCGGGCGGCAGATAGTTGACCAGGTCGCGGGAGCGCGTCGGACGCGGACGGGCCGCCCAGTTCAGGTCGTACTTGACCGGCTTGGCCGCGTCCCATGCCTGCTTGAGTTCGGGGGTCGCGGCGACGGTCGCCTTGACGGTCTCGCCCGCCAGCATCGCGCCCTTCGGCGCCCAGTGCGTATCCAGGCGATAGAACAGCTGGTTGGTGCCGTAACGGTCCTTGGTGGCGAGGAACGGCGTGTTGAGATCGACCACGTTCACGCCACCCGCGCGCAACTGCGCGACGGCCTTCGCGTACAGGTCGCGGTTGTAGGCATCCAGCGGACGGCTGGACGGGAGCTGGTCCTCATAGATGCGGATCTTGGAGGGCACCAGCACGATCGCGAGCGCGGTTCCGTTCTGGCGGAACAGCTTGGACGCCTCGATCAGGTCGTTGATCGTGGTCTGCACGTTCGCGGCGTCGGCCGGCTTGCCGTATTCGTAGCCGGTGAACAGCCAGTCCTTGTTCTTGCCGAAGACGACGTCGTACTGTTCGGCGATCGCGGGCAGGGCAGCGGCGGCGACCAGGCCGACGGCGAGCAGGCGGAGAGGAGTGTGCGATTTCATGGGTGGCTCCTGCATGGGGAATGGGATGTCGATGGAAACTTATTTGCCGGTATAGCGTTCGCGCTGGTTCTGCAGCGTGACCGCGTTGACGCCCTGGGCGCCGGACGGGAAGAGGAATACGCTGTAGGCATTGCCCTGGCGCATGTTGAGCGCGGCGTTCGCCAACGGCACGCCGCCGCGGCTGGCAACCAGCTTGACCTGGATCGGGTTCACTTCAATGATGGCCGGCGCGCCCGCTTTCAGTCCGTTGAAGACCTTGGTCTTGCCGTCCGCCGTGGTCACGTCGAGCGTGCCCGCGCCCGGCGCGAGGTGGTAGACGGCCATCATCGCCTTCAGCTTGTTGGTACCGGTGCGGTCCTGGAAGGCGTAGGCGCGGGCATTCGCCGCGGCGGACGGGAATGCGATGGTGTAGGCGCCCTGTTCCGCGGCGTCCAGCGTCATCCTGGGCCCGGCCTTGCCGCCGGACTGCAGCTGGATGACATGCTTGCCCGCCGGCAGCACCCAATACTCGCTGGCGGTGCGTGCCGCCAGTTGCTTGACCCTGACCTTGCCGTCGACCGACACCACGACCGGGGCGCCCGAGCCGGCCTGCACCACGCGTACGTAGGCGGAGTCCTCAGGGGGCATGGGGTCATAGAGGCGGCCGGTGGATTGCGCGGATGCCGCGAGCGGAATCGCTGCCAGGGCGACGGCGAGCCAGCCGATGCGGGCGGGCAATGGATGCTTGTTTGTGGTCATGTTTCCCCCGATGGATCGGTAATGAGAACGCGTTCGCGTTTCTCGGACAGTGTAGAGCGACGCGGCATGCCGTGGCACGCTGGCCCGATCATGCCAACACAACCGGGGTGAATAGGCGCGGACTGCAGCAATGTCGAACGCATGCCGGATGGCCTCCATTCATCCTGGGATGAATGGAGCGGAAACCGGCCAGGTCACGGCGTCGGGAAGCGGACGCTCCATCGGTGCTGGCCTGCCGGCAGGCCGCGCAACAGGTAAGCCGCGCGCGATTCCGTCTTGGCCGCGACCTTGAGCGCAGGGGCGCCGTCGATCGGCGCGAGGACCGGCTCGGCGTTGGCTGCGGGGAAATTGAGCCAGACCACCGCGTCCTCGCCGAGCGGACCGCTGCCGTCGATATCCACCGTGAGCGTGGCATCGGCGAGTGTGCCGGAAAGATCGATCTTTACCCGCTCGCGCGCCAGCCACCAGCGTGCGGCGTCGTTGCCGGTCGTGCCCCACATGCGCGGCTTGTGCCGGGTGTATTCGCCCAGCAACGCATCCTTGGCGACGCTGCTCAACAGCGACTGGTTGGCGAAACGGACGATGCTGAGGCAGCCCATGCGGTTGGAGGCGTCGATCTCGGTCCGCAACTGCTCGATGGCTGCGTCCTCGTCCACTTCCTCGAGCATCTCTTCGGCACCGGGATGGATGCGCGGCAGCATGACCAGCGGCTTGCCGCGGGCGACGCCGGCGGCATCGTCGGAGAAGTAGGGTACGCAGCCGTCGGTGCCGCCGATCCACGCGACCATGTGGCCGAACGGCTGCGTGGCGGCGGCCGCGACGGTATTGGCGTCGATGTCGTCCATCGGCGGAGCGAAGCCGGGATCGGGCGAGATCGGCAGTTTCAGCGCGGCGATGTCCGCGCGCATCTTCTGCATCCGCGCGGCCTGCTCCTCTCGTGGCAGGCCCTTGAAGCCTTCGTAGACATCGCCTTCGTAGCCGAGCACGTGGCCGAGGGCCTGGATCTTCTTGAGCGCGTCGCCGGATTTGTCCAGATCGAACGCGAGAACGTAGTAACTGCCGCGCAATCCGGTCTTCTTCAGCTGGTTGGCGAAGGGCAGATCGTTGTCGTTGAACACGTCCGCCATGTAGACCAGCGGCATGTAGGCGCTCGCGAGCCCGCCCGGCCAGGTGGCGAGATAGGCCGATGGCTGGCGCAACAGCCACATCATCGAATCGAACAACAGCGCCTCGTGCTTGCTCGGATCGGCCGCCAGCCACAGCCTTTCCGGCCAGCCGAAATAGACCATGCGCGAGGACGCCCCGTTCGGCATCCGCATGTCGTCGTAGGCGATGGTGGTGTCGACGCGGGCCTTCGGCATCTGCCGGGCCCAGTTGGTGACCAGCGCCGCATGCTGGCGGCCGGCGACGCGGAGTATCCAGTAGCCATCGGCGCGCTCGGTCCAGATGCGCGAGCCGGCCGGCACCGAATGCGAGACCTCGGTGTCCGCATAGGGATTGAGGTAGCGCTGCTCCTCGTCCGTCGCGGTGTTGCCGGCGACGCGGATGCCGAGCAGCGATTCCATGTAGCCGAAACCTTGCCACGTTCCGCTTTCGTCGCGGGTGCCGACCATCCACGAGGCGAACACGCTGCCGCCGCGCCGTCGGAAATCGGCGATCGCCTCCCGTTCCGCCGCCGACAGCGCCACGTCCGAAGGCAGCACCAGCACGCCGGTCTGCGCCTGTGCCAGCGCGCTGGCATCGCGCAACACCCGATACGGCATGCGGTACTTGCGCAGGAAGCGCTCCCACACGAACGTGTTGAAGACGCCGTCCACGCCGCCGCGCTTGAAGTAACTGGCGCTCGCCTGCGAGTGGTAGACCAGCACCCGGGGAACGAACGGCACCGGCGCCACGGTGGTCGGCTGGGCGGAGATCGCCGCCGCCTGCGCCGCGCTGCGGTCGCCGTTCTGGTCGAACTCCCCGCTCGGCATGAAATAGTCCGGCGCGACCGGAGCCAACATTGGGTTCACGACCTTGGGCTGGATACCTTCGGTCTTGTCACCGCCGGCATCGGACGGCTTGTCGGCGACCTTGCCGGCGCTGGCGCAGCCGGCGCAAAGGACGGCAACCAGCGCGATGGCGGCGACGCGTGCCTGTGTCCCCCGGCTTGCCGGCGCGATCGGACGCATGATGGTCATGGGCGGTCCTCCCTGTTCGGATGGGCGGGGGATGTGGTCGGGCTCATGGCTGGTCCAGCCCCACCTCGTGCAGCCAACGGGCTTCGTCCGTGAGCGGTTGGGTCAGGAAGCGTTCGGGGACTTCCCATACCAGCCATTTCGGCTTGGACGTGCGGAAGGCGTCGTCCTTGAGGTACTGCGTGGTCGCCGTGAGGAAACCGCCGCCGTCCTGCGCGCTGTTCAGCACCTTGCAGGAAAGCGCCTGTTGCAGTGCGCCGCTGAAATTGCCGCGCATCGAGAACGAGGTGCCGGTCAGCACCACGGGCACGCTGTTGTCGCCGAACAGGCCGAGGCCCGCATCCCCGCCGCCCGGTTGCTCAACCGTGCTTGCCGGGGCTTCCCGGTCGGGGCGTGGGCGGAAGGCGTTCGGGACATGTTCAAGTCCCATCATCCGGATCAGGTCGCCGGGGCGTTCCACGGGCTTGCCCTGCGTGGTGACGTAGGACGTGGGCGGCTCGCAGGGACCGTCGGCCAGCACGATGCGTGCGATGGCCGACGCGGCCACGGCCGCCCCGCGCTGGTTCCAGTGGGTGTCGGTGCGGTAATAGGTGGTGTCGTCGCCGCCCGCTTCGGCCAGCGCCGATCGCAAGTCCGCCACCGGCACGCCGCGAGCGCGCAGCCCGGCGACGGCATTGGCGTAGCGCAACTCGTTGTAGGCCGGATAGCGGCCAAGCGGCATCCACTCGGAATACATCCTCGCCTTGTCCGGCACCAACGCCACCAGCAGGTTCACGCCTTGCGCCTGGAGCGCTTTCCGCGCGGAGGCCAGGAGTTCGACGCGGGTCCGCTCGGGCTGCTGCTTCGGCGGGTCGTAGCGGATCTCCTCGGTCAGGAACAGCCAGCCGTCGCGCCCGACGACGACGTCGTTGCCGCCGCCGCGCAGCAGCAGGTAGCGCAGGCTGTTGGCGAAGCCGATCAACCCCTCCCGGGCGGGCAGGTGCTGGTCCATCTGCTTTTCGAGCTTGTGCGTGGTGCGCCCATCGGTGAAGTCGTGCCAGCCGAGCGGAACGCCTTCCATCGATTCCGGATTGCGCCAGGCGGCGATCGCCTGCCATGCGCCGAAGGCCATCACCAGCAGCAGGGTGAAGGTCACGATGCGCTCGCGGAGCGAGAACGGGAGTTCGCCATGCGGGATGTCGGGATGCGTGTCCATGGCGCCCTCAGAACTGGAAGTACAGGAACGGGATGAAGGCCTGCGACGACAGCGTCGCCACCGCCCACAGGAACAGCGGGATCACCAGGTAGCCGAGCGCCGGATGTCCGCGGCGCTTGACCCACGGCAGGCCGTAGACCAGTGCGCAGGCGACCACCATCATCAACACGCGGTCGGTGGTGACGTGCCAGGAAAACGAGGGGCTGATGCCCCAGCCGTTCGCCCCGAGCATGCCGCCGAACATCTTCATCGCATCGTGCATGCTGGCCGCGCGGAACATCACCCAGCCGATGATGACCAGCAGCATCGTCCGCGCCACCCGCACCGCGTGTGGCAGGCGGGAGGGCCCGAAACGGCTCTCCAGGTAGCGCTCGGCGGCGAGGATGCCGCCGTGCCAGGCACCCCAGACCAGGAAGGTCCAGTTCGCGCCGTGCCAGAGGCCGCCCAGGACCATCGTCAACAGCAAGTTGACGTAGGTCCGCACCGCTCCCTTGCGGTTGCCGCCGAGCGAGATGTAGAGATACTCGCGCAGCCAACTGGACAGCGACATGTGCCAGCGTTTCCAGAAGTCGGTGATCGACACCGACCAGTACGGGTCGTTGAAGTTCTTCGGGAAGACGAAGCCGATCATCAGCGCCAGGCCGATGGCCATGGTGCTGTAGCCGCTGAAGTCGAAGAACAGCTGGCCGGTGTAGGCCAGCGCGCCGAGCCAGGCATCGACGAAATGCGGCTTGTCCAGTGCGAAGGCCGCGTCGGCGAGCGGCGCGATGGGGTCCGCCACCAGCACCTTCATGCAGAAACCACCCATGAAGATCATCGAGCCCTTGGCGAAGCGGTTCAGGCTGTGCACGCGCTCGCGGAACTGTCGCGCCAGCAGGTGGTAGCGCAGTACCGGGCCGGCGACCAGGTGCGGGAACAGCGCGATGAAAGCGGCGAAGTCGATCAGGTTGCGCGCCGGCGGCGCCTCCTTCCGATAGATGTCGACCAGGTAGCTGATCGCGTGGAAGATGTAGAAGGACAGGCCGATCGGCAGGATCACGTGGGCGAAGCTGAGCGGCTGCGCCCCGAACACGCCGATCATGTCGTTGAACGCCTGCACGCCGAAGTTCGCGTACTTGAAGTAACCCAGCGTCGCCAGGTTGAGCGCGATGGCGATGCCCAGAAGCCACTTGCGGCGCCGCTCGCCGGTGCTCGCGTCGATCATCAGCGCGAAGGCGTAGCTGCCCACCGTCACCCCGATCAGCAGCCACAGGAAATCCGGCCGCCACCAGGCATAGAAGGCGTAGCTGAAGGCCAGGATCAGCGCCGATTTCCCGCGCTTTGGCGTCAGGTAGTAGCAGACCAGGAACAGCGGCAGGAAAACGAACAGGAAGATGTTTGAACTGAAGACCATCAGGCGGCCTGCACGGTTGGCATGGGGAAGGCTACGACCGTTGCGACCGCAGGCATGGAAACACGGGTGGGGTTCATCTGCATGGCGCCGAATCCGCAGGTTCCAGCGCATGGGCCACGCGCGCCCGGTCCAGCCTGGGCGTGAGCGCGTAATCGTCGTAGCCGGCGATGAAGAAGGCGATCCCGGCCAGGCCGTGCCGCACCAGGAAATCGCGCTTGCGCGACAGCGACCACGCGCCCTCGTACCAGCCGCTCACCCAGCCGCGCACGGGATCCAAATAGAGGTAATTGGAAGAGCCGGCGAGCGCGTCGTGGCGGCAACCGTGCTGCTGGACCCTCTCGTCGACGTTGCCGGCCATCTCCGGCAGCGGATGGGCGCGCACCCGCGCCAGCGTCGTCGTCACCGCCGGCCCGGCGGAAAGGCCGCGCGCATCGCGCGAGAGCACCGGCCATTCGTAGCCGTAAAGCGGGAAGCTCATCACCACCCGCTCCGGGGGAATGCGCAGCGCGCGCGCGTCTTGCCAGACCTTCACCCAGGTGACGCGCTCCGGCCCGTCCAGCGGCGCCACCGGGCCGGCGTCGGGCCCGGTGATCCAGTGCGCGTCGTACGCCTGCATCACTGCCCAGTCGACTTCGGCCAGGCTGTCGGCGTCGTACAAGGGCGGGCCGCCGGTCGGGACGAAGACCGACAGTTGGCGGCGGGGCGAAAGTGCGTGCAGCGCGCGCGCCAGCCGTGGGACAAAGGCGCGCAGCGCGTCGAGCGAGCGCGGCGAGGATTCGTCGTAGTGCTCGAAATCGAGCTGCAGGCCCAGCAGGAACGGGTCTTCCTCGACCAGGCCCAGGCAGGTGGCCAACAGCCGATCCACTGCCTCGGGCGAGCCGAACAGCGATTCGAAGTTCTGCCGGCCGCGCAGCGTCACGGTGGCATCGAGCGGGATCTGCAGGCGAGCGGTCGCTTCGCGCAGGCGCGAGTAGGCGCGAGGCCAGCCATGCGGGTTCGCGATGCCGCCGCTGGCGTCCAGTTCGATCTCGAAAAAGGCCAGACGATCGAACTTCGAGGCGCGCAGGTCGCCGATCTCGGGCGGCAGCCACCAGCTCGCATAGCCCCAGGACTGCAGATGCACCTTGTTCGGCGCATCGGAGACGCACCCGGCCAGGCACGCGGCCAGCAGCGCCGAAGTCCATGCGGCGCGGTGCCGCTTCTTCAGCGTGCGGGCAGGCAGGCGGAGCATCAGGGTGTTGTCTGGTCCAGGAGCCAGTCGACGAGGTATTCGATGTCCATCGACACCATCGCGTTGGGTGCGTAGACGACCGCCGGTTCCTGGTTCGCCATTGCCATGCCGACGCGTGGATCGTGGTGGATCGACACCGGGGCCATGACGACGTCCGATTCGCCGCCGAGCGCGGTGCGGACCTGGTGCCCGAGCCGGCTGCTGAGCGGCATCTGGTTGATCAGCAGGGTGAGGCCGCGGAAATCGTCGCGCCCGCGGGTATGCAGCGCGACCAGCTCGGCGATCTGCGGCACGGTCGCATAGGAGGCGGCGTCGGCGAGCACGATCGCGATGGCGCGGTCGGAGGCCTGCAGGGCCTGCTGGAGGTAGGGCGTCGGGCCGGGCGGCGTGTCGATGCAGACGAAATCGAAACCCAGCGGCTCGAGCGCGGCCAGGTTGCCGGCCAGCCAGCGCGGATTGTCCTGCAGGAACGCGCCGAATTCCTTGATGTCGGCGTCGTCTGCGTCGCCGAACGGCGCGAAATGGACCCCGAAGGGGCTGGTGAACAGCGCATGGCGCTGCAGCCCCTCGCGGATGATCCCGCTCTGGTCCTCGGCATCCATGCCCAGGTGCAGGCGCAGGCTGTTCTGCGGATCCAGGTCGATGGCCAGCACGCGGTAGCCGCGTTGGTGCAGGGCCACTGCGACATTCGCGGTCAGCGTGGACTTGCCTACGCCGCCTTTGCTGGAGACGAACGAAATCGCTTGCATGGGTTCACCAGTCAATCAGTCGGGGGCAGGCCGGTCACGGACGCCTGCGTCTGCGCAACGCCCAGTAGCCGAGCGCGGCGAGCAGAAGGACGGCGAGGATGCCGACCAGACCGACCAGCCAGGGCTGGTCCTGCAGGAACCAGCGGAACTTCCGGTCCGCTGACAGCGAGCCGATGTAGTAGGTCGGCGTCACCTTGGCCGTTTCGATGAACTTGTCGTCGACCAGGGTGAAGTCGCCGCGGATCTGCGGCCAGCGTTCCGGATCGGACAGGGCATGCGAGAGCTTGGGCAAGTCCTCGGGCCGGTCGGCATACAGGAAGACCACGCTGCGGCCGGATTTCAGCGGCGACTCGATGCCCATCAGTACCGCGATGGAACCGGCCCCGGCCAGGTTGAAGGACGCGGGCGGGGTGTCGATCATGTCGATGTCGCGCTCTTCCCAGCGGTACACCGGGCGCCAACTGCGAACCACCTCGCGCAGGCGGCGTTCACTGCCGGAGTTGGCCAGCGGCAGTTGTTCGGCCCAGCGCGAGAGCAGGTCCTGATCGCCGGCCGAGCCGATCACCAGCAGGTCGCGGTCCGCCATCTGCTCGACGCCGCCGGCGGTCACGATCTCATGGCGCAGCACCGGATAGCCGGTGGATTCGCCCATCAGCGCCATCACCGTCAGGTAGGCGGCCAGTTCCTGGGTCCCAGGCCGTTCGGGCAGGACGACGGCGGTTTCGGCCAGGTCGGCCATTCGCGTGAATGGGAAGCCGAGATTGGCGAAGTGCGCGAGGTTCGGCATCGCCGCGTAATGCGGGAATCCACTGAAATCGACCGTCGATTCGCTGTCGATCGCGGCCAGCAGGTTGTCCGGGGGCAGGTCCTGGCAAAGGCCGCGACGAAGCACGTCGAAGCTGAAGGCCAATTGCAGCTGGTCGCGGCCGTTCAGCGCATAGGCCGGCATGTAGAACGCGCTCGAGCGCAGCGGCGATTCGGCGAGCCGGGTGACCTGGTTCTCCTGGCGTTCCGGGGCGGGCGAGGGCAGGCGCGAGGCGTTGGCGGAAGTGACCCCGCGGCTGTTGGTGATGACGCCGGAATTGATCGCGATGCTTTGCAGCGTATGCCGGTTGAGGGCGATGTTCAGGGCCGAGTTCTGCTGGCCCGGGAAATCGACGGTGCGGTACTTGACGTCGATCGGCACGCCCTGGGTACGCCAGGCGAACAGGTCCGGCGGCACCCGGTAGTTCACCCGGATCACGCCGGGGTAATAACCGCTGACGTTCAGCTCGGCCATCCGTGCGATCTCGCCGAACTTCACCGGTCGGTCGGTCGGCAGCCATGCCGGCGCATCGTAGGGCTTGCGTTCGGGCGGCAACACTTCGTTGTTGATCGTGACCTGCGGGCCGGACAGGCTGCGCTGGGTCAGCGCCAGTGCGCGAGCGGCGCGCATCAGCGCATTGTCGTCGGGGCCGCTGACCACCAGCAGCTTGGCGGCGGGATTGGCCGGGTTGGGCTGGATCGACAGCATGGTGGTCTGGCTGCCACCGACGCCGCCGACATTCTCGCCGGCCTTGACCATGACGATGGCGTTGGTTGGCGGCAACTGGCCGTTCAGCACCCGGAAGTCGATGTTGCGGGAGCCGGATTCCGCACCCAGCCAGGAGGCCACGATGCCCGCAGCCTTGTATGTGCCGAATCCAGGCGAGCCGCCGAAGACCATGGGCACGACCTGGGCGTCGGGGCTGTCCTTCTGCAGGAACAGCAGGTGGGCCTGCTTGAGGTCGACGATGCCCGGCTGCACGGGCGCGACGGTCACCTCCAGCCGCGTGCGGTCGTTCACCGTCATCCACAGCGAACTGTGGAAGGGGTCCTCGCACATCCGCGTGTAGTGGCCGATGAAGCCCAGCAGCAGCTCGTTGCGCGGCTTGAACAGGGCCGGGTTGATCGGGATATCGCGAATGTTGCCGAGGTTGCGGCCCTCCTGCGGCATCGACACCAGGGCCACGTTGCTGCCGTTGAGCCCGACCACCAGGTGGCTGAGGTCGGGCAGCAGCGCGGGTGAATAGTCGTAGCCGAGTTTCAGCGTCGCGGCCACCACGGCCTCGTCGGGACGGACGTTGAAGGCAAGAAAACGGTTGAAGGCGACGCCGGAGAGGCGCGGGGGCGACCACGCGCCCATCTGCCTCAGGTCGAGGGAATAGGTGCGTTGGCCCGGGACCGGCGTCCAGTCGTTGTCGCGCTCGCCGACGGGTGCCGTGGCGAGCATCTCCGGGGCGCCCGGATTGGCGCTGGCCCCCGCCAGGCCCTCGGCCATGCGCGAGGATTGCGCCGCGGCGTCCGCGGCCAGGCCGCCGGTCGTCGGTGGCGCGGACTGGGCGGCAGCGGTGGCCGGTTGTGCGGCGGGCGGCGCCGACTGCGCGCTCGCGTCGGTGAGCATCTGGCCGGAAATCACGACGGCCAGCGCGGTCGCGATGGCGGGGTGGACCCGGTTCAGGCGTCCGGTGAGGTGTCGTTTCTTGTCCATATGAGCCTGCTGCGCCGTAGTCTGGTGGAAGGATTCAGGAAAAATCACCGGCACGCCCGCGATGCGTCGCGTTCATGCCGAACATCGAGCGGAACCAGCGGTCGAGGTGCTTCCCCGGCAGCCAGTATTGCCGTGCGAGGAAGCGCATGCGCACCCGCTGCACGAAGGCGTGATAGGCGGGCAGCGAAGCCGGTGCGATGCGGAAATGCATTTCGCGGTCATGGTCGGGCGCGAGCGTGCCGGAAATCCGCAACTCCTCGCCCTCAGAACCCAATGTCAGCGTGAACCCGTGACCACCGGCGATGTCGGCATCCCCATGCGTGCGCAGGGTCAGCGGATCGGCGGGGAAATCCAATGTGTGGCAGGGCAGCAGATGGCCATCGGGCAGGCGCAGCAATGCCTGCAGCCGGCGATACCCGGCCTGCAGCGATTTCAGCAAGTCCGCTTCGCGCTGGACCGCCCAGTTCGCGACTTCCAGCAGAAGCAGATAAAGGAAGACCAAGCAGGTACAGGCCAGCCAGGGCCGGGCGGTCGCTTCGGCGGCCGGTAGGCGCAGCAGCGACGCGACCACGCCCGTCACGGCCAGTGCCCGCCACAGCCAGCGCCATGCCGGGACCGACACGCGGGCTTCGTTCCTCGGGTAGCTGGCGTGCAAGCGCCGGCGCCAGGCCGACCAGGCCGAAGCGGCCATCGCGACCGGCATGAGCGCAGCCAGGGCCCATTCCCTCAGCTCGACCCAGGGCGAGATGCGTTGGGGCGAAGCCGAACGTTGCCAGACAAGGGCCATCAGGGCCAGCGCCGGCAGGATGTACGCGGCGAACCAGCCGAAGGGCGCGTGGATCGGATAGCGTTCGAGCAGCGGCATCGCGAACCATGCCGCGAAGACGATGGCCCAGGCAACCGGCAGCCCGGCATTGAAGCTCTTGCGCAAGGCATGCAGGAAGCCGCGCCAGCGCATCGAGCCCGCATGCCCCGGATCGTCGACCCGGCGCCACAAGCCCTCGGTATCGCCCGGCTGCGCGGGGTGGCCGACGGCCGCCGTCCGCAGGCCGGCCCGCTCCAGTTGCGTGGCCACCGGCGGCGAATGCGGGGAGGCGTCGACATGGCGCCAGGCGCTGCGGCGGATGACGGCGATCGCGTGGGCCGGGGTCGGCGCCAGCAGGCGGGCGACCGAGCGGCGCATCCGTGCCGCCAATGAATGGCCGGGACTGTAGAGCAGCGCGAGATTCGGGTCGCGGCGCATCCATGCGATCCAGTAATGCAGCAGGCTGGGATCGGCCAGCAGCGAGTCGGCCTCGCCGACCCGCGCGATCACCACGTGCTCGCCGTTGCCGCGCGAGAGCGCCGGCATGCGGCGGCTGGCCAGGCCGGACGAAAAGCGGGTGATGCCGTGCCGCTGCGCCAGGGCACGGATGTCGGCGGAATCGTGCGCGTCCAGAAAGATGTCGATGCGTTCGGCCGGCCATTGCTGGCGCCTGGCGAGCAGGAGCGCATTCTCGATCTCCGCCATATCGGCGCCTTCGCCCTGCAGCAGCAGGTCGATATAGGGCCAGTCCGAGGGGGCGCCGGGCATCGGTTCGGCGGCCCGGTACAAGGGCCAGATCAGGTTGGCGATCCACAGGCAGGCCATGACGGCCAGATAGCATTCTGCCACCCACAGGGTCAGCTCCGGCCAGGCGGCCGGGCCGGCGGGCAGCGTGTACTGCCAGCGCCAGGCGAGGTAACGGCAGGTAGCCAGGATGGCGAGGCCGGCGAGGACCATGAACGGCAACATGCCGACGTAGCGGCGGATATAGAGGGCCACGCCGAACATGGCCAGACCGATCAAGGCCTGGGCGGCTGGCGTGTACACGATGACCGTGGCAGGCAGCAGCAGCAGCAGGCCTACGGCGAAGGCCAGGGCCGGCAACCCTCGCAACGACCAGGCGTCCGAATGGGCGAGTCGCCATTCCCAGGATTGCTCCGTGGGGGGAATGTAGTCGGCGACCGGAGTCTGGCTTTCGGCCATGCCCCAGCGTTCGCGCCACAGACGGAGCAGTCGGAACGGGTTCATGTCGCCAGCAGCTCCCCGATCAGCTCGGCGGCCCGGCGCAGATCCCTTGCGGCTTGGGAGTCGGCATCGTAGTCGTTGACCGTGCGGTGCAGCGCTAGGGCCTCGGCCACGGATTCGTCGCGGTGGATGCGGACCGGCAACAGCCTGGGGCCGAAGCGGTCCTGCAGCAGTTCCGCCATCTGCATCCCGAGCGGCTGGCCGGGTTCGGCCTGGTTGATCAGGTAGTGGTTGACCAGATCCGGTCGCCGGGCCAGTACCGGCTCGAGCAGGCTCTCCATGTCGCCGACCGTGGCCAGCGAGGCCATGTCCGGCAGCAGGAGCATCAGCAGCTGATCCGCGCAGGCAAGCACCTGTTCCAGATAGACGGAATGCCCTGGAGGCGTGTCGATCAGGACGATGGTGCCGGGACGTTCGCGCTGGATCCGCGCAATCCGCTCGCCCAGCCAGCCGGGCTGCCGCATCAGCAGGGATTCGAAGGCCAGCCGCCGGGATTCGTCGGCATGCCCGTACGGGTACAGGCGGATGCCGTTCGACGGCAGCAGCCAGCCGTTGCCGAGATCGTCGTGCTCCAGCGCATAGTCGCTGATGCCGGGGATCTCGGCCGCACGCCCGCTGAAATGCCAGGCCAGGCCGTTCTGCGGGTCGAGTTCGATGATGACGACGGGGTCGCGATGCGCACGCGCGAAAGCGGCCGCGAGATTGGCCGCGAGCGTCGTCTTGCCGACGCCGCCCTTCATGGACACGATGCCCAACGTTCTCATTTCTTCCCCAGCCGGCTGAGGAAGCCGCCGCGCGGTTTCGCGGGATCGGCCGCGGGCGTGGCTGCAGGGGCTTTCGCCGATGCCTCATCGCCACGCAGGCGGGCAAATACCTGGCGGATGTCCTTGCCCTCGGGCGCAGCCGGAACCGCTGCCGCGATGGGGGCGCTCGGGGCGACGGGGGCGGCAGGCGGCGGTGCCGGGGTCGGCACCGGTGGCACCTCCGGCCGGGCTTGCGCCTGTGGCCACACGGGCGGAAGGGGCGCCGCAGGCGGGGTCGGCCGGGGTGCCGCGGCCGCAGGCTGCGGGCCAGGCCAGGCGGGTACCGGAGCGGGTGCGGCGGGCATGGGCTGCTGCGGTGCGGGGGAGGGTTGCGTCACGGTGGCTGCGGGGGCTGACGCCGGCGGGCGCGGTGCAGCGGTTTCCTCGATCGGCATCGGCGGCGAGGGCACTCGCGCTTCGGGGCTGATCGGCACGCTGATCCGCTGGTCGGGCCAGGTCATGTCGGCGGTGACCGTATGCGGTCTGGGATCGGGAGCGGGCGCCTGCGCAGGCTGGCCGCCGGCCGCGCGCTCGGCCTGCGTGCGCTGCGATTGCCGCATCTGGCGCAACCCCGCTGCCAGCAGTTCGCCCTTGCTGGGAGGGCGGGGTGCCGTCCGTTCGCCCTCGGAGCGGGCTTCCGGCGTCGTGCGCCACGCGGCGTGCTTCTCGTCGCGGGAGAGCATCGCCGGTTCGTTGCCGGGCCCCAGTGGCAGCGCGTGGGCCAGCGGCCATGCGTTTTCAGGCGTGGGCGCGGGTGCCTGCGCAGGCGCGGGAGCGGGCGGCGGCACCGGCGCGGCCGTCGAAGCGGGGGGCACCAGGCCGAAGAAACCGTTCTTGCTGTTCATGGCGTCGTCCGGGGCTCGGGGGTCATGCGGAAAACTGGAAATGCAGATCGAAACCGTCCACCGCGATCTGGGTCACGTGCACGCGCATGTCGTCCGCGGCTCCCAATTGCTTGAACACGGTGTCGTAGAAGCCTTCGAGCAGGCCGATCCCCCAGTCGAGGTTCTGCACGCCGAAGCCCTGCGGCAATGGCGAGGCCTGGTGGTGGACTTGGAGGCCGTGCTCGGACTCCTCCAGATAGACCCAGCCCCAGCCGGCCTGAGCCCAGTAGGCGTTCAGCGCATCGGTGAGGCTCGGCAGGTCACTGGCCTGGGCGTAGGCGTCGCGCGCCTGCATCGCCCATTGCTGGCCCAGCACCCGGCACCACATGCGCAGGGTGTCGGCGGGGAAGCGCGATGTGAGCTCGAGCGCCACCGCTTCATAGAGCGCCTTCGGCATCTGCATCGGCTGCGCCTGGAAGTAGCGGACGAAGCCGGGCACGTTCTGTTCGGCGGCGGTGGCTTGGGGATCCTGCGTCGTCTGGTTCATTGGCTGGGTTCTGCGAAGTTGATTTGGTAAGCGTAATTGCCCGGCTTGAGGCTGGTGAACACGAACTGGCTGCGGAAATCGTCGATCGGCCGCACGACCGGTTGCGGCTCCCCGACCTTGGTATTGCGCACGCTCGCCGTGGCGCGCCGGTAGGGGAGCATGACGACCACGCTGGCGCCCTCGACGGGACGCTCGCCCTTGACGGTCACGTCCATCTCGAGCCGGTGGCCGCGCAGCACGCCAGTGACCGTGAAACGGCGACGGTCGCGCCACCAGGCGTCCACCTGCGCGCCGCTGGCGGCCCACAGCAGGCCCGCACGCGCCTTGGATGCGACATCGGCGAGGTAGACTGGCATGGCGACCGAAAGCGGCGATCCCGGAGCGAAGTTCTGGCTGTGGACACTCAGCAGGCCCAGCGAACCGAGCTGCACCGTCTCGTTGAGATCGGCCAGCAGCAGCCTGAGCAGCGGATCGGGCGTGTTCGCCTGCGAAAGCAGGTTGAAATCGTCGCGCTGGGTGCGGGGGATCACCAGCAGCTCGTCCTCCTGGGCGACGTCCTGCATCCGGGCGAAGATCGGCAACTGGCCGTCGCTGCGGCTGGGATCGGCGACGTGGTAGCGGATGCCGTTGCGCTGCAGGATCCGCTCGGTCGTGGCGTCATAGCCCTCGAACGGCGCGCGGAAGCCGATCGCCCGGGTCGCCGCGTCCGGCGCCACCGAGGCGAGCTGCGACCTCATCACCTGGATGCGCCGCTCCTGCTCGGGTGCCGGCTGCTCCTTGAACGAGAGATGGGTGTCGCCGTGGTAGGCGATCTCGTAATCGCGCGCGTAGACGCGCAGATCTTCCGCGTATTGCGCGGCGAGCGAGGTCAGCACGAAGAAGGTGGCCGGAACCCTGGCCTGGGCGAGCATCGACACGAGCTGGCGGCCGTTCTGGAAATCCTGCTCGGTGTCCATCTCGACGATCTGCGCGGCGCGGTGGCCGCCCGGCCAGTTGGCCATCGCGATGCCGGGCTGCCGCTGCAGCCACGCCAGCGAATTGTCGATCAGCTCGTAGGTGGCGGTCGGGGCGGCGGCCCAGACCGATTCCGAGAAGGCGAAGGCGACCGTCCGGCTGTTCCGGCTTTCGGTGAAGACGACGGCGCCTTCCTCCTTGCGCTCGTCCGGTGCTGTGCGTGTCCAGTTGGTGAAGCGGGCGGCCACCGCTTCGCCGCGGAAGCGCAGCAGCGGCTCGCTGGTGCGCGACATCCAGACCCGCTGGCCCGGCGTCATGTTCAGGGTGATCGGGGTTTCGCCGGTGATGGTGAGCTGGCGGTCATCGGACTGGGACGGGATCTCGCCCAGCACGTACACGCCGAGTTCCTGCATGAACGCCCAACCCTGCCACTCGCCGGCCCCGTCGCGGGAGCCGCTGGCCCAGGTGGCGACCACGCCGCCGCCGGCATTCTGGAAGCCGGCGATGCGCGAGCGTTCCTCGCTGCCCAGCGCCACCGCCGAAGGCAGCACGAGGACGTTGCCGGCCTTGTCGGGGATGTCGGCCAGGTTGTCGATCTCGCGGAAGGTCTTGCCACGGGTACTGAAGTAGGCGCGCCAGGGGTCGAGCAGAACGGCGTAATCGCCGCCCACGCTGGCGAAGTAGCGCTCCGTGGCCGGCGAGCGGTAAAGATAGACCGAGCCTTCGCTCACCACCGGCGGCGCACCGCTGTTGCGGCCGAGCACGGGGTCGCGCCAGCCCAGGTTGACCATCATGAGCACATAGCTCAGGACAGGCAGCGCCAACCCGAGAACCAGCAGGCTCGGCATGAAGGGGCCCGTGTGATGCCACCATGGACGCCTGCGCCATTCCCTGTTGGCATCCTCCTGTGCGTGCGAATCGCGGGTCGGCATTGGCTCAGTAGCTGCGTTCTTCGGCGGCGGGGCGCATGTCCATGCCGTTCGGCACGTAGCGAGTGAAGAAGATCGGTTCGCCGCCGTCGTCGACGGGCAGGTCCATCGAACCGCGGCCTCCGGGGCGCCGTCGTTCGCGCAGCTTAAAGGCGGCGTAGGCGACGAAGCCCATGATCACGGTAGCGATCGTGGTGGCCAGGATCACGGTGGCGAGGATTGAGATCAGATCCATGTCAGAGTCTTCCTTCCCGTTCGAGTTTGCCCCAGGTCATGGAATAGCCGCGCCATTCCTCGATCGTGGCCAGTACCTTCGAGATGTCGATGATGTTGATGTAGAACAGCCGGAAAAGGATCGAATACGGAATGATGGAGGGCTCCTCGTCCTCGACCACGCAACAGTAAGTCGCCGCGGCCAGGTCGAGCATCGTCAGCTGCACCCACCAGTAGAAGAGCAGGATGATCAGGCCGTAGTTGAGGCTGACGTAGATGAAGAAGATGCTGGACAGCAGGTTCGAAAACGGCCAGATGATGCCTTCGAACAACATGTACCACAGGATGTAGAAATTGACACCCGCCTTGCGCGGATGCCACAGCGCCCAGCGGTGCTTCGAGGTGGCCTGCAGGATGCCGCGGGTCCAGCGGTAGCGCTGCTTGAGCAGGTTGAGCAGCCGAAGCGGGGTTTCCACCCAGGCGACCGCGCGCGATTCGTAGACCACGTGCCAGCCGCGCATCAGCAGCTTGAGCGTGAGGTCGCAGTCTTCCGCGTAGGTGTGGTGGTCGTATCCGCCCACCTCCATCAGCACGCTCTTGCGGAACATCCCCAGCGGGCCGGGGATGATGTTCACCGTGCGGGTGAAGCTCTGCGCCCTGCGCGCCATCGCCAGACCTTCGATGTACTCCAGCGCCTGGATGCGCGACCAGATGTTGTCGCGGTTGATGACTTTCACGTTGCCGGCCACCGCGCCCACGCGGGGGTCGCGGAAGTGGCGGACACACACGCGCAGCGTGTTGGGGGAGAGCTTGGCGTCCCCGTCCATGTTCAGTACCAGTTCGCCGCGGGCCAGCGACATGCCGGTGTTGAGCGCCTGGGCCTTGCCGGCGTTGGGCTTGGTGATCACGCGCACGGGCACGTCGTGGGAGAACCGGGCAACCTCCATCGCCTTGACGTAGGTGTCGTCGGTCGAGCCATCGTCCACCACGATGATCTCGTAGTTGGGATAGTCCAGCTCCAGCAGCGATTTCAGCGCGGGCTGGATCACCAAGCCTTCGTTGTAGGCCGGCACCACCAGGGTGACCATCGGCAGGCTGTTGAGCTCGGATTCGGTGTAGACGGCGTCGCCGCGCCGCAGCGATTCGATGTGGTCGAGGAACGAGTACAGGATGATGACCGCGTAGCGCACCACCAGCAGCACCAGGATCAGCAGCAGGTACAGGGAAATGGCGGCGAGCAGCACGCTGTTCATCGCGGCGGTGAACGAGGCGCCCTTTTCCTCCAGCGCGCGGTAGCTCAGGCCGAGCATGACGATCAAGCTGATGAACAGCATCGCCACGAGGCCGAACACGATGGTGCGCTTGCGCGTCACCAGCGGTGCTCGACGAAAAGGGTGATGGCGCCACCGCGGTACGGGGCGTCCTCGCGGCGGTTGCGCACCACCCAGGCGCGCGCGCCGGCGGTCCAGTTCTGGCCGAAGTCGTAGCTGCCGCTGAGCGAGGCGCCCCAGCTGGCGCCGGCTTCCCCATACAGCCGCCAGCCGCGCTGCACGGAGGCGGCCAGGCTCCAGCGGTCGTCGCTCCAGTCGCCTTCGATGCCCGCGAAGGCGGCGCCGTAGCCCCGCACGGGCGACCAGTAGGAAGGTGAGTTGTAACGTGCCTTGCGGTGCTCGATGCCCAGCACCGGGCGCAGGTGGCGGCTGATCAGCTTGAACGGCGGGGTGTAACGCACCAGCGCGGTCTGCATGTTGTTGCCGTCGTCGATCTGGTAGTGATCCGCCAGCACACCGAGCCGTCCGGCCCGACCGTCGAAATTCGCGCTCAGGCCCACGTTGACGGCGGACAGGCGCTCATCGAGGGCGCGTGCATTGAACACCATCTGGCCCCAGTTCACGTTGCCGGCGTGCAGACGCACGGGCACGCGCTTGCTGGGTTGGAAGCTGCCCATCAGATAGACCCTGTCGCCGAGCGAAACCTCGAACGCCGGGTCGGTCGGCAGGTCGTGCGCCTGCATCCGGCCGGTCAGCAGCGCCTGGCCGGCGGAAAGACCGGGGATCTTGGCGTGCATCGTGCTGACCTCCGCCTCCCACACCCGCATGCCTTCGTCGGTGGTCCAGCGATAGTTGATGCGCGATCCCAGCGTACGGGTTCGGGTCTGGACGTAGATCGGGACGGCGGCGGCCGTCGCGGGCATCGGAGTCGGGGTGACGGGGATCGCGTCTGCGCCGATCGGAAACGGGCTCGGCAACGGCGTGATCGGGGGCGAGGTCGAGGAGGTGGTCGCGAGCGTGGTCGGCGTGGTCAGGATGGTCTGCCGCCCGTAATCCCCAGTCGTCGTGGATTCGATGAGCAGGCGCGGACGCAGGGCCCGCTCGGTGAGGTCGAGGCCGTGGCGCGCCTCCGCGTGCCCGGGCTGCGCGGCCAGCACGCTGCGATAGCCGGCCGCGGCGAGCGCATCCTTGCCGCGCCAGCGCTGGAT
This sequence comes from Lysobacter sp., assembly GCA_036803045.1. Lineage (GTDB taxonomy): Bacteria > Pseudomonadota > Gammaproteobacteria > Xanthomonadales > Xanthomonadaceae > Solilutibacter. The sequence continues at coordinate 23,494 of DAIRVA010000010.1, forward strand.
GTTGGCCATTGCGACCTGCGCATCGAGCCGGCGCGGCGTATCGAGCAGCTCGCCGTAGACGCGTTCGGCATCGTGGAGGCGGCCGCTCCATGCCAGCGCATTGGCGATGTTGAAGCGGAGTTCGTCGTCCACTTTCTCGCGCTTCATCAGCGCGAGCCCTTCGCGTCCGACCTGGCTGTAGTGTCCGGCCAGGCTGAGGGCCATCAGCCGCTGTTGCTCCGGCGGGCGCTGGGGCTGGGATTGCGCCGTGTCGAGCGTGTTCTGTGGTTGTTGCGCCACCACCGCCGATTCCGCCGAACTCGGCACGTACTCGTAGGGGCGCAACGGAATCGAGGGGGCTTCCGGATCGGGCACGATGCTCAGCGGCTGCTGCGGCGTATCGGGCTGCGCGGATCCGGATTCCGGATCAGGCGTCTCGGCATAGGCGGAGGCGTGCGGAGCGGCGGCCGTCACCGCGGCGATGCGCGGGGCGCCGGCCAGAAGATCCACGTCGCCTATCGTGGACGGCGCAGCGACGGTTGCAGCGGGGGGCGTGGCGTCGGCCGGCAGCATCCGCCGAGCGCGGGGAGCGGCGGTGATGACCGGCGTCGCGTCGTTCGGCGCGACCGGTTCGGGTGCTGCGGGCTGGACGGGAGTGGGTCGGCTTTCCTTCGCAGCCGTCGACGACACGGGCACGGCTTCGGCCGGCGCCGTGGCGGTGAACATGCGGCGAGCCGCGCGGCGGACAGGCTTGATGGCCGAGGGCTTGCGCACCGGTGCCGCGGCATCGGCCGTTGTTGCGCCCGCCGCCATGCCGGTCGGGGTGCCGGATGCGGCGGCGGCCAGCATCCGCTGTGCTCGCGGGTAGGTTCGGCGCACGGGTGCCGTTGCCGCAGGCGTGGGCGGCGGCGTCGAGCGGGAGGCATCGAAGGTGACCTGGACATCGCCCGCCACGGGCGGTGGTGCCGGCCAGCTGCGAACGGCGCGGCGTCGCGCCGCAGTCAGTCCGGGTGTGGCGCGCGCGCTCTTGACCGGCCGCGTGCGTGGCGGCGCCTTGCCGGGAACGATGATGGTGGGCGCGCTGCCGCTGGCGACCGCGGCCATGGCGCGGCGGGAGGGCGTGTCGTCGCCGAGCGACCTGACATAGGCCGATGCGCTCTGAGGCGTGAAATCGGCAGGCAGGATGACGTCGGGCGCGGGGCCCGGGCGGGCAGCCCCGATCGCGGGAATCGACAACAGGGCCAGTCCCAGGCAGCGCCGGGACCACTGCGCGGAGGACACGTTGCGCACCGGGGAGATCGGCGGTGTCTGCGCTGAAGTGCCTTGATGGTCAGTGCGCGGCGACATCGTGGGTCCTTGGGGCGCTGCTCGGTTCTTTCGGAGTGAAGGTAGGGGTAGGGCGTCAGCGGGCTTCTTCGGCGAAATCGTTGGGCACGCTGCGTTTGGCCTTCGTGTTCAAGCGGCGTACCCGGGCGCTGAACTCGGTCACTTGCGGGGCGTGGCGGCCTTCGAAATCCCGGGATGGCGACGAGGCAGGAAACAGCCTGGCACCGGAATCGCCGGCGGCATGCGCTGGTTCGGGCGGATAGCCCGGGGTCGCGCCGCGCATCAACGCCTCGTTTTCGCGCGATGCCGGCCATTCCTCCGCCGGAACCGGGCGCACCCAGTCGGGCGAAGCCAGCATCAGCGGCGAAGCGACGTATTCGCCCTGCGGGGACATCTGTACGCGGGTCAGCAATCCGGAAACCAGCTGCCCGTTGGAGCGCCAGTAAGGGAAGCTGACGAGCAGGCCGTCCAGGCCCTGCTCCATCCGGGCCATGCCCGCCATGCCGTCGAGCAGGGCCTTGGGCGGCAGTGCATTTCGGACCTGCACACCGGAGAACACCAGCAGCGCGGTAATGCCCTGGTTAGCGCACCAGTCGGAGATCGCATCGAGCTGGGCCGAGGCATATTGCTGATCGAACATGTTGAGTATTTCGGACGCGTGCTCGAAGACGACCAGGCTCCCGGATTCGATGCCATAGCGGGTCAGTTCGCCCAGCATGCGGTTCGGCCCGACCTGGAACAGCTTCTTCTGGAAGTCGTCCTGCATCGAGAACACGTTGAGCTGGCGTCGTGCCAGCACTTCGCCCATGTCGAACTTGGGCGGGGTGTTCAGGCTCTCCAGATAGTGTTCCGGCTTGGAACGGACGATCAACGTGCAGGGAACGCCTTCCGCCATCGCACTGGCGAGGCAGGAGGAGACCAGGGGGAAGCGGATGGAGGGGACGTCGGTATCCAATGCGTATACCCGACCGACCTGCATCTGGCCGGCCGCCGTGTCGTGCAGCCCGGAAACACCGAGGCTCAGCGCGGTCATGCCGGCCGACTTGTACGCAATGCCTGTAGTGCCCGCTCGCCCGTTTGAATCCATGTTGGCACCCCTACCCCTTTTTATGCGTGCACCAAGAACATCGGGTGGTCTTGGGCATTCGTGGCAACGTCTTGGAAGCCGGGCAAGTACGGACCGGATCGCAAGGACGGGCAGGTATGCGGCGCGCCGACCTTCCGAATTGCAATCAGGACCATAGTTCAGGCCTTACTTTAAATGTATTTCTTTAAAAGAATAGCCAGATGTCCTGATTTCATGACCTTTACCCGTGCATTTATCCCATGATGCAGAATCACTGTTGATCGGACCATAACCCACTTTTGTGACGGTGTCATCATTTTGGACACATGTCATTGATTGAACTTAGCTTGTATTTCGGCCACTGCCATTCATCGAATCTTGCATGGATTATGAATGCGGCTATCGCGGCGGAAGGCGCCCAAATCGCCCCGTTTTCTCGCGGTCATGGCAGGCTGGCACCCAATCCCACTTCTATGGCGGCCCAAATACCATGCATTCGCGACGTACTCGCATCCTGGCCACGCTGGGCCCCGCCACCGACGACGAAGGTGGCATCGAACGCCTGATCCGGGCGGGCGTGGATTGCGTCAGGCTCAATCTTTCGCATGGCGATGCGGCCGATCATCGCGAACGGGCACGTCAGGTCCGGGAAGCTGCAGCGCGGGTCGGACGTGAGATCGGCATCCTGGCCGACCTGCCCGGTCCGAAGATCCGCATCGAACGATTTGCCGAAGGCAAGGTCGCGCTCGAGGCCGGCGCGCGCTTCGACCTGCTTGCCGATCCGGCCGCATCGCCGGGCGATGTGCACCAGGTGGGCGTGAGCTACATCGGCCTGCCGGGCGATCTGGTGCCCGGGGACGTCCTGCTGCTCGACGACGGCTTGCTGCAGTTGGAGGTGAAAGCGATCGAAGGCCAGCGCATCGTGACCCGCGTGGCCAACGCCGCCGTGCTGTCCGACCGCAAGGGCCTCAACAAGCAAGGGGGCGGCCTGTCGCTGGGCGCGATCACCGCGCGCGATCGCGAATTGATCGCGCTCGCCGCCGGGATCGAGGCGGATTTCATCGCCGTGTCCTTCGCACGCGATGCCGCGGACATGCACGAGGCGCGTCGCGTGGCGGAATCGCATGGCAGCCGGGCGGCGATGGTGGCCAAGATCGAGCGCGCGGAGGCGATCGAACGCCTGGACGAGATCATCGACGCCAGCGATGTCGTGATGGTGGCACGAGGCGACCTCGGGGTCGAGATCGGCGATGCCGAACTGCCCGGGCTGCAGAAGAAGATCATCCGCGAATCGATCGCGCGCAACCGCGTGGTCATCACCGCGACCCAGATGCTGCAGTCGATGGTGGAAAATCCGCTGCCCACCCGCGCCGAAGTGCTCGATGTCGCCAACGCGGTCATCGACGGCACCGATGCGGTGATGCTTTCGGCCGAGACCGCCGCCGGCCGGCATCCTGTCCGTGCGGTCGAGGCGATGGCGCGCATCTGCGCGGGCGCCGAGAAGCAGTTCCAGCACGACACCGATTACGAGCAGGCGCAGCGCGGGCTGGAACGCGTCGACCATGCCATCGCGATGGCGACGATGTTCCTGACCGAACACATGCCGATCGCGGCGATCATCGCGCTGACCGAATCCGGCGGCACCGCGCGCTACCTCTCGCGCTTCCGCTCGCCGGTGCCGATCTATGCGCTTTCCCGGCATGCCGGCGCGCGCCGGCAGATGAGCCTGATGCGCGATGTCTTCCCGATGGCGTTCGACAGCCGGGGCCGGCATGCGGAAGATGCCGCGCGCGGCGCGATCGCCATGCTGCGCGAAGCCGGCCTGCTCGCGTCGGGCAGCCGCGTGCTGTTCACCAGCGGCGACACCATGGAGCGGCATGGCGCCACCAATACCCTGCGCGTGCTGGAGGCCTGAATCCGATCCGGAAGCATGCCGGCATCACGGATCGCCGTGAGGCGGCATCGATCAGCGCAGGAGGGACGGAAAAGCCGTGGCTGAAGGCTATAATAGGCGTTTCCACTCGCCGGATCCGCCTGCCATGAGCATCGAACAGCTTGCCGAAACCGCCCGGGCGATGGTCGCTCCTGGCAAGGGCATCATCGCCATCGACGAATCCGCCTCGACCTGCCAGAAGCGCTTCGATGGCGTCGGCATCGAGTCCACGGAAGAGAACCGCCGCGCCTACCGCGAACTGCTGCTGACCGCGCCCAAGGCCAACGACTACCTGTCCGGCGCGATCCTGTTCGACGAGACCATCCGCCAGAAGACCCGCGACGGCGTGCCGTTCGCCCAGTACATGGCCGAGCACGGCATGATCCCGGGCATCAAGGTCGACAAGGGCACGCATCCGCTGGCCGGCTTCCCGGGCGAAGTCGTGACCGAAGGGCTCGACGGCCTGCGCGATCGCCTGAAGGAGTACTACAAGCTCGGCGCGCGCTTCGCCAAGTGGCGCGCCGTGATCGCCATCGGCGAGGACATGCCCTCCGGCACCTGCATCGACGCCAACTGCCACGCACTGGCCCGCTACGCGGCGCTGTGCCAGGAGCAGGGCCTGGTGCCGATGGTGGAGCCGGAAGTGCTGATGGACGGCGACCACGCCATCGAGACCTGCTACGAGGTCACGGAAGTGACGCTGCGCTCGCTCTTCGATGCGCTGTACCAGCAGAACGTCATGCTCGAAGGCACCATCCTCAAGGCCTCGATGGTCGTGCCCGGCAAGGATTGCCCGGTGCAGGCGAGCGTCGAGGAAGTTGCCGAGGCCACCCTGATGTGCCTCAAGAGCGCCGTTCCCGCGATCCTGCCGGGCATCGTGTTCCTCTCCGGCGGACAGTCGGACGAGGCCGCGACCGCGCATCTGGACGCGATGAACCGCATGGGCCCGAATCCGTGGCCGTTGTCTTTCTCCTATGGCCGCGCGATGCAGCAGGCGGCGCTCAAGCTGTGGGCGCAGGACATGAGTGGCAACTGGGACAAGGCGCAGGCCACCGTCTACGACCGCGCCAAGGCCAACGGCCTGGCTGCGCTCGGCCAGTGGGAAAGGGCCGCCTGACACGCATGCCCGATGGCATCGGAAACGCCGGCCACATGTCGGCGTTTTTTCTGGGCGCGGCATATCCGTCGCGACCGAATTGCGTAACGCCCGGGATCGCCTCCGGTTGACACCGGACAGGCATGCCCGATGGCACACGGGGCCTTGATGCCCAGTGGCTACAATCGGGACTTCCCACGCGCGACGAACGCATGCGCCACGAACGAATCTCGCGGGCGCCCGCCCGCATGTTCCTGCTGATCCTGTCGTTGTCGCTGGCCGCTTGTTCAGGCGAGGACAAGGCCGGCGGCAGGCAAGCGGGTGACCGCGCCACGCCGGTTGGCATCGAGTCGGTCCGGGTGCGTCCATGGGTGGACGAAGTCCGCGCGCTGGGCACCGTGCGCGCCCGCGAATCGGTCGAGGTCACCGCCAAGGTCAGTGAGACCGTGCAGCGGGTCCATTTCGAGAGTGGGCAACAGGTTGCGCGGGGCGCGCCGCTGGTGACGCTTTCGGGCCAGCAGCAACAGGCCGCGTTGCGCGCCGCGGAAGCGGCATCCGTCGAAGCCGACCGGCTCTACGAGCGCCAGGCGCAACTGGCCGCGCAGCAGCTCATCGCGCGCGCGTCGCTGGACAGCCAGCGCGCCACGCGCGACGCGGCGCGTGCGCAGGTCACCCAGATCCGCGCCAACCTGGCCGACCGCGTGGTGCGGGCGCCATTCTCGGGCGTCCTCGGCATCCGCCAGGTCAGCCCGGGCGCGTTGGTCACCCCGGGCACGGTGATCGCCACTCTCGACGACGTGTCGCGCGTGTACGTCGACTTCCCCTTACCCGAGCGCGCCATCGCCGGTGCAGGCGTCGGGCAGGCGGTGACCGCGACCACGGCCGCGTGGCCCGGTCGCGATTTCGACGGCACCGTGTCCACCGTGTCCGCGCGGCTGGACGAAGGCAGCCGCGCGGCGATGGTGCGCGCGGACCTCCCCAATCCCGATGGTGCCCTGAAGCCCGGCATGTTGATGGAAGTGCGGCTGGCGCGGGGCCAGACGCAGGCGGTGGTCGTGCCGGAGATCGCCGTACAGCAGGTCGGCAGCGAAACCTTCGTCTGGCGGGTGAAGGGCGACGGCAGCGTCGAGAAGGCGCAGGTGGAGATCGGCGGACGCGTGCCCGGTAGCGCGATGGTCGCCAAGGGACTTTCGGCGGGCGAGCGCATCGTCACTGCCGGCGTCGGCAAGCTGAAGGCGGGGGACAAGGTGGTGCAGGCCGTCGAGGCGCCGGCGCAGGCGGCGAAGGGCGGATGAAGATTTCCGATCTGTCGATCCGCCGGCCGGTGCTGGCGGTGGTGATGAGCCTGCTGCTGGTGGTGCTGGGCATCATGGCGTTCACGCGGCTGACGCTGCGCGAGCTGCCGGCTATCGATCCGCCCATCGTCTCGGTGGACGTGAACTATCCGGGTGCCTCCGCCAGCGTGATCGAGACGCGCATCACCCAGACGATGGAGGACGCGCTCTCCGGCATCGAGGGCATCAACACCATCGATTCGCGGAGCCGCAACGGCAGCTCGGACATCAGCATCGAATTCCTGCCCACGCGCGACATCGAGGCGGCGGCGAACGACGTCCGCAACGCGGTCAGTCGTGTGGCCGACCGCCTGCCGGAGGAAGCCGATCCGCCCGAGATCAGCAAGGTCGAGAGCGATTCGGACGCCATCATCTGGCTCAACCTGCGTTCGGCCACGATGGACCGCCTGCAGCTCACCGACTATGCCGAGCGCTACATCGTCGACCAGCTTTCCAGCCTGCAGGGCGTGGCGCAGGTGCGCCTGGGTGGCGGGCAACGCTATGCGATGCGGATCTGGCTTGACGGCGATGCGCTGGCCGCGCGCGGGCTGACGGCGGCAGACGTGGAATCGACATTGCGTGCCGAGAACGTGGAGCTGGGCGCCGGACGTATCGAATCGAAGGATCGCGACTTCATCCTGCGTGTGGCGCGCGATTACACCAGCGATGCGGCCTTCGCGGCGATGCCGATCGGCCGCGGCAAGGACGGCTACGTGGTGCGGCTGGGAGACGTGGCGAAAGTCAGGCTGGAATCGACCGAGCGGCGCTCCTACTACAACAGCAACGGCGAGCCGGCCATGGGTCTGGGCGTGGTCAAGACTTCGACCGCCAACAGCCTGGACGTCGCCCGCGAGGCCAAGGCTGCGGCCGAACGGATCCAGAAGACCCTGCCCGAAGGCACCGACATCTACGTCGCCTTCGACAGCACGCTGTTCATCGAGAGTGCGGTGGAACGCGTCTACGCGACGCTCGCCGAAGCGATCGCGCTGGTGCTGATCGTGATCTGGCTCTTCCTCGGCAGCGTGCGCGCCGCGCTGATCCCCGCGGTCACGGTGCCGGTCTGCCTGGTCGCCGCGTTCATCGCGCTCTGGGTGTTCGGCTACACCATCAACCTGCTCACCCTGCTGGCGCTGGTGCTGTGCATCGGGCTGGTGGTGGACGACGCCATCGTGGTGGTGGAGAACATCCAGCGGCGCGTGGACCTCGGCGAACCGGCGCTGGTCGCGGCCAAGCGCGGCACGGCGCAGGTCGCGTTCGCGGTGCTGGCGACGACCGCGGTGCTGATCGCGGTGTTCCTGCCGGTCGGGTTCCTGCAGGGCAACACCGGGCGCCTGTTCCGCGAGCTGTCGGTGGCGTTGGCCGCGGCCGTGGCGATCTCCGCCTTCGTCGCGCTTACGCTGACGCCGATGATGGCGTCCAAGCTGCTCAAGCCGCACAACGGCCCGCATGCGGTGAAGGAAAACCGCGTCAGCGCCTGGCTCAACGCGCGCTTCGAGAAGGTGGCGGGCGCCTATCGTAGCCTGCTGGATCGGCACGTGCATCGCATCGGCTTCTTTGCCGCGGCGATGGCGGCGTGCGTCGTCGGCCTGCTGCTGCTGTTCAAGCTGTTGCCGAGCGAACTGGCACCGGCCGAGGATCGCGGTTCGTTCTCGCTCTCGATGGACGGGCCGGAAGGCGCCGGCTTCGACTACACCGTGGCGCGGATGCAGCAGGTGGAGAAGATCCTCGCCGGCGAGATCGGCGAGGGCAAGCCGATCGTGCGCGCCAATCCGCGGGTCCCCGGCGGTTGGGGCGCGAGCGAGGAGATGCACACCGGCCGCGCGATCATCTTCCTGCAGGACTGGCGCCAGCGCGACCAATCGACGGCGGAAGTCGCCGAGGACCTGCAGAAGAAATTCGCCGGGTTGACCGACGTGCGCGTGCGCACGCAGGTGGGCGGCGGCCTGGTGCGCACGCGCGGGCAACCGTTCCAGATGGTGCTGGGCGGTCCCGATTACGCGGAGCTGGCGCAGTGGCGCGACATCCTGTTGGCGCGAATGGAGGCGAACCCGGGACTGACCGGCCCGGATTCCGACTACAAGGAAACCCGGCCGCAGATGCGCGTGGTGATCGACAAGCAGCGCGCCGCTGACCTGGGCGTCACCGCGACCGCGATCGGTCGCGCGCTGGAGACGATGATGGGCGGACGCCGCATCACCACCTTCGTCGACAACGGCGAGGAATACGACGTGATGCTGCAGGCCGAGCGCGATGCCCGCGCGTCCGTCGCCGATCTCGACGCCCTGCAGGTGCGCGGCCGCGACGGCGTGTTGATTCCGCTCGGCAACCTGGTGACGCTGCGCGAGATCGCCGAGCCGGCCACGTTCAACCGCTTCAACCGCCTGCGTTCGATCACCCTGTCGGCCGGCCTCGCGCCGGGCTACCGGTTGGGCGATGCGGTGGCGTGGGCGCAGGAGATCGCGCGCAGCGAGTTGCCGGAGTACGCGCAGGTCAGCTGGAAGGGCGAGTCGCGCGAGCTGCAGCAATCCGGCGGCGAGGTGCTGCTGACTTTCGCGATGGCGCTGCTCATCGTCTATCTGGCGCTGGCCGCCCAGTTCGAGAGCTTCGTGCACCCGCTGGTGATCATGCTGACCGTGCCGCTGGGCGTGCTCGGCGCGCTGATCGGCCTGTGGATCAGCGGCGGCACGCTCAACCTGTTCTCGCAGATCGGCATCGTGATGCTGGTCGGACTGGCGGCGAAGAACGGCATCCTCATCGTCGAATTCGCCAACCAGTTGCGCGATGCCGGCCGCAGCGTACACGAGGCCATCGTCGAATCCGCCTCGGTGCGCCTGCGCCCGATCCTCATGACCTCCATCGCCACCATCATGGGCGCGGTGCCGCTGGTGCTGGCGGGCGGCCCGGGCTCGGCCAGCCGCGGCACGATCGGCATCGTGGTCATCTTCGGCCTCGCGTTCTCCACGCTGCTGTCGCTGTTCGTGGTGCCGGCGTTCTATGCCTTGCTGGCGCCACGCACCAAGTCGCCGGAAGCGCTGTCGCGCAAGCTCGACGAGCTCGATGCCGAAACGCCGCAGGCAGGCGGCCACGCATGAGTTCGCCCTGGGACAAGGCGCGCACGAAGGTGGATGCGCCGTGCGCACCCGCCGCCAATCCGCGCGAATTGCGCCTGCATGGCTTCAACGCCGTGCAGGCGGCCTTCGCGCGTCGGCCCGAGGCGCTGCGCAAGCTCTACCTGTCCGAAGCGCGCGTGCCGGAACTCAAGGCGATGCTGAAATGGTGCGCGGCCCATCGCATCGGTTATCGCGTCGTTGCCGAAGACGATCTGCGCAAGCTCGCCGCCAGCACGCATCACGAAGGCGTGGTCGCCGACATGTTGCGCGAGGTGCCGCTGTCGCTCGCCGATTGGCTGGCGGGCCTGCCCGATGGCCCGGCCTGCGCGTTGTGGCTGGATGGCGTGGGCAATCCGCACAACCTCGGTGCCATCCTGCGCAGCGCGGCACATTTCGGCGTGGCCGCTGTGCTGGTACCTGCACACGGCGAGCTGCAGCTGTCCGGTGCCGCCGCGCGCGTGGCCGAAGGCGGCGCGGAAGCGGTGCCATGGGTGCGGATGGGCGATGCGGCTTCGGACATCGACATGCTGCATCGCGCCGGTTTCGTGCTGGCCGCGACGCTGGTCGAAGGCGGCAGCGACCTGTTCGCCGCCGAGCTCCCGGGCCGCCTTGTCTACGTGATGGGCGCCGAACAGGGCGGCATGGATCGTGACTTCGCGCAGCGTTGCGACCTGCAGGTGTCGATCCCCGGCAGCGGCGCGGTGGAAAGCCTCAACGTGGCTTCAGCGACCGCGGTACTGCTGGCCGCGTGGGCCAGTCGGCGGCGCGGATAGCGCTTACTTCCGCCGGGCTTCAGCTTCGGCTTTGGTCTTCGGCGTGCTGCCGAAATCGCCCTCGGCATCCGCCGCGAGGAACGCGAACACGGTGTACGCGGCCACGTTTTGCGCCAGCGCTGCCGGATCGATCTTGTCCAGGGTGTCGTCCGGCGTGTGGTGCAGGTCGAAGTAGTCGCTGCCGTCCTGCGACAGCCCCGCGCAGGCCATGCCGATCGCCGCGAACGGCGACAGGTCCGGCCCGCAGCCCTCGCCGTCGGCGCGATGCTCGATGCCCAGCGGTGCCAGCGCCTGCGCGATCCGCGCCACCGCGCCCTTGGCGTAATCCGGGGTCTTCGCCGCGAACGCATAGATGCGGCCGGCGCCGAAGTCGCTCTCCGCGCCGAGCTGGTGCTTGCGCAGGTCTTGCTCATGCGCCTTGGCGTAGGCGCGGCCGCCGTGCAGGCCCTGTTCCTCGTTGGCAAAGGCGATCACGCGGATCGTGCGTGCCGGCCGCTGCCCCTTCGATAGCGCGCCGATCAGGTGCCCGGCGGCCATGCTGATGCCGACGCCGGCGCCATCATCGATCGCGCCCGTGCCCAGGTCCCAGGAATCCAGGTGGCCGCCGATCACCACCACTTCGTCGGGCTTGCTGCGGCCGGTGATCTCGCCAATGACATTTTGCGAGGTGTATTCGCCGTCCCAGCCGCAATCCAGCGCGAGCTTCACCGTGGTCGGTCCCAGCGCGACCAGCCGCGTCAGCTGGTCGGCATCCGGCAGCGACAACGCGGCGGCGGGGATCGGCGTCAGCCCGTCATCGAAACGGGTGATGCCGGTATGCGGGTTCCGATGGGAATCGGTGCCGGCCGAACGCATCAGATAGCCGATCGCGCCGGCGCGGATCGCCGCCGATGGGCCGCGGCTGCGCACGCGGCCGCCGGGGCCGTAGCCGCTGCCGTCCTTCGCCCGCGCCATCGGGAAATCGACGAAGGCGATCTTGCCGGCCAGCGAACCGGGCGCGGCCTGTTCCAGCGCCTCCAGCGTGGCGAAGCGCACCACTTCGGCCTGCACCGTGCCCGCCGGGCTGCCGCCGAGCGCGGTGATGTGCAGCGGCTGCGCCGACGCGCCGACCACCTGCGCGGATTCGCTGCGGCGTTCCCACTTCGGGAAGGTCACTGGCTCGGTCCACACCTTGTCGTAGCCCAGCGCCTTGAACTTGGCCTTCGCCCATTCCACTGCGCGGGCATCGGCCTCGCTGCCGGCCATGCGCGGGCCGACTTCGGTGGTCAGCGATTCGACCACCTTCCAGCCGGTGTCGTCCTTCAGCGCGGCATCACGCAGCTGCGCGGCGCGCGCCATCGAGGCATCGTCGATGCGAGTGGCCTGTTGTGCCTGCAGCGGTAGCGATACCAGCAGGGACAGGGCGAGGGCGAGTGCAGTGCGGCGCATCGGCGGACTCCTGAAGTCGGAAACGACGAAGCCGCAGCCTAGCAGGCCACGGCTCCGGGTCATGTGCCAGTGGTTGGACTACTTCTTCAGCGAATCGCGGATCTCGCGCAGCAGCAGCACGTCTTCGCTGGGGCCGGCCGGCGGCGCTTCCTCCGGCTTCTTGTGCATGCGGTTGATCGCCTTGACCACCAGGAAGATGGCGAACGCGACGATGACGAACTGGATGACCGCGTTGATGAATTCGCCGTAGGCCAGCACCACTGCGGGCACTTCCTTGCCGGCGGCATCCACCGAGGCTTCCTTGAGTACGATGCCGAGCTTGGAGAAATCCACGCCACCAATGGCCAGGCCGATGGGCGGCATGATCACCTTGTCGACCAGAGCGGTGACGATCTTGCCGAATGCGGCGCCGATCACCACGCCGACGGCGAGGTCGATGACGTTGCCGCGCATGGCGAACTCCTTGAACTCACTCATCATTCCCATCGTGCTGTCCCTTCGGCTGGCGGATTGTGCGAAGACCGCAGCCTACACCGCCGCCGCGACGATGTGGCCGTCCAACTGCAGCAGGTCGCCGAGCCGCGCGCGGAAACGGTCGCCGGGTTGGAGTGCGGCGACGCCGGCCGGCGTGCCCATGAACACCAGGTCGCCGGCGCGCAGCGCGTACAGCCTGGACAGCTCGTGCAGGATCTCCGGCACGTTCCAGATCAGCTGGTCCAGCGTCGAATGCTGGCGGCGTTCGCCGTTGACCTCGAGCGAAAGCGCGAGTGGGGCCAATTCGCCGACGTCATCGGCGCGCAGCAATGCGCTCACGGGCGCGGAATGATCGAAGGCCTTGCCGGTATCCCAGGGCAGGCCCTTGGCCTTGGCGGCGGCCTGCAGATCGCGGCGGGTGAGGTCCAGGCCGATGCCGTAGCCGAAGACCAGCGCCGATGCGGCATCCACCGTCAGTTCGCCGGCGGGCGCATCGAGGCCGATCGCCACCACCAGTTCGACCTCGTGCTGCAGGTCGGTGGTACCCGGCGGGTAGGGGACGATGCCATCGACGACGACGGCATCGGCGGGCTTCATGAAGAATATCGGCGTGCCGCGTTCGGCCTTCGATGCCGGCGCGACGGCGCCCATCTCGCGGGCGTGGTCGGCGAAGTTGCGCCCGACGCAATAGACGCGCCGGATCGGGAAGGTCGTCGCCTCGGTGCCGCCCGCGCCTCGGACCGCGAGGCGAACCGGAGCGCGGGCAGGAGCGGCATCGGTCACGGAGAATCAGTGCGGATGCGGCAGCGCAGCCTGGCGGGCATGCCGGTACTGGCCTTCGATCACGCGTCCGCCGGCGGCCTGCGGTTGCCTGCGCTGGCGCAAGGTCCGCCACACGGTGGCGCCCAGCACCATCGCGATGCCCAGCACGACCCCGATCACCAGCAGCACCAGCAGCAGCGCGATGCCGACCAACGCGACCACCGCGCGTGCGATCGGATTGCGTGGCCGACGGGCGGCGAAGCGTGCCTGCAGGCGCGTGATCTGGGGATGGTGCAACCACTGTGCGAACATCGAAGGCTCCAGGCCCGTGGATCGGGATGACAGTATCCGGCGGTCGCCGGAGCCAGATGTAAGGAGTGCGTTAAACGATGTCCGGAATCAGGCTGGAGGCATTGGAGCCGGGCGGTTTGGCCGAGACCGAGATGCAGGTCGATGGCGCGCCCGAATCGGTGATCGTGCATCGCGACGGCGATGAAGTGCGCGCGTGGCTGAACGTCTGCCCGCATGCGGGTCGCCGGCTGGATTGGGCGCCGGGGCAGTTCCTGAAAAGCCGGGAGGGCCTGTTGATATGCGCGGTGCATGGCGCCAGCTTCGAGCTGATGAAGGGCGAATGCATGGCCGGTCCCTGCCGCGGGGAGTCGCTGCGCCCGGTGGCCGTGATCGTGCGCGATGGCCAGATCGTGCGCGACGGCGAATGAATCACCAGAGCAGGTTCACCATCACCACCACCACCGCGGTGTAGAGCAGCGAGAGCGGCAGGCCCAGCCGCCACAGGTCGCGCGGGCTGTAGTTGCCGGGGCCGATCACCATCGAGATGAGCGGGTTGGTCGCGGTCATGAAGTTGTTGGATGCCGACAGCGCCACGATCAGCGCGAACACCATCGGGTTGCCGTTGGCGGCCAGCGCCAGGTTGATTGCCAGCGGCACCATCATGATCGTCGCGCCGACGTGGCTGACCACCAGCGAGAACGCGACGGTGAGGATCGCCAGCGCGATCTCGATCAGCCACAGCGGCGTGCCTTCGGGGATCTTGTCGATGGTGTGGCCGGCCACCCATGCGGCCGCGCCGGAGGAGTCCATCGCCCAGCCGAGCGGGATCAGGCAGGCCATCAGGAACACGGTTTTCCAGTTGATCGAGGCATAGGCCTCGTCCATGTTGATGACGCCGGCCAGCAGCATGCCGGCGACGCCGGTCATCAGCGCGATCGGCACCGGGATCCGCGAGGACAGCGCGATCAGCATCGTCACCGCGAAGATCGCCATCGCGATCTTGAACTTGTGCGGCCGCTGCTCACCCTTTGGGTAGTCGGTGACGACCACGAAATCCTTTTTCGATGCCACATCGCCCAGGTTGCGCCAGATGCTGTGCAGCACCAGCATGTCGCCGGCGCGCAGCGGCAGCTTGCGCACGTCCTCGCGGATCACGTCCTTGTCGCGGTTCACCGCCAGCAGGCTGAGGCGGTACTTCTTGCGCAACTGCAGCTCGCTGGCGGTCTTGCCGATGAAACGCGAGTTGGGCGGGATGACGGCTTCGGCGATGCCGGCGCGGCTGGGATTGAACAGGTCGGCGAACTGGCGCAGGCGGGAGTTCATGCGCAGGAAATTGGCCTGCGAGAAATCCGCGATGGCCTGGCGCGGACCCATCGCGCCGATCACGTCGCCCACCCAGATGCGCGCATCCGCAGGCGGTGCCAGCCGGGCTTCGTCGCTCGATTTCAGCGCCAGCACCAGCGGCGCGCCGGGCAGGCTTTCGGCCTCGCCAAGCGTCATGCCGACCAACGGGCTGTCGGCGCTGACCGTGAGCTCGTATACGTCGCCGTCGATGCCGTAGGCCTGTGCGAAATAGCTTTGCGTGCGACCGGGGGTGACGCCGCTGCTGCCGTCCTCGTCGCCGAGCAGGCGGTTGCCGCGCCAGCGGAAATACGCCAGAGACAGCGTCAGCAATGCGAGGCCGATCGGCAACGGGGCGAACATCTTCAACGGCGCCAGCGATGCCGCGCCGGAAGGCAGGTTGGCGTTGGCGGAGACCAGCAGGTCGTTGAGCAGGATCAGCGGCGAGTTGCCGACCATCGTCAGGGCGCCGCCCATCACGATGGCTGCGGCGATCGGCAGCAACATGCGCGAGAGCGCGACGCCGGTGCGTGCGGACAGGCGCGAGGCGACCGGCAGGTACAGCGCCATCACCGCAGGGTTCTGCATGATCGAGGAATTGAGGCCGGCGATCGCACTGGTCAGGAACAGCAGCTTGCGTTCGCTGCCGTCGGCGCGCCGCAGCAGCCATCCGGCGAGGCGGTTCAGCGCGCCGGTGCGCTCCAGCCCGGCGCCGAGGATCATGGTGGCGATGATGCTCATCACTGCGTTGCCGGCGAAGCCGCCGAACAGGTCCTCGGGCGCCACCAGGCCGGTCAGGCCGAGCAGCACCAGCACCACTAGGGCGACGACGTCCGGGCGGATCCGGTCGAACAGGAACAACACCATCGTCATCCCCACCAGCCCGAGGACGAGCTTCATGTCGGTGGTGAGGGTGAGGGCGGTGTCCATCGCTTCGCTGCGTCGGGTTTCGGGCCAGCTTAGCCCGCGGGTGCGGACGATGCGATGCCGCCGCCGCGGTCGTACAGCAGGTCCCAGACCCCATGCCCCAGGCGCTGGCCGCGGGATTCGAAATGCGTCTGCGGCCGCCAGTCGGGGCGCGGCACGTGGCCGCGGGCTCCAGCGCGGTTGACGAGGTCGGGCGTGGCGTCCAGCACGTCCCACATCTGCTCGGCGTAATCGGCCCAGTCGGTGGCGAGGTGCAGGCGGCCATCGTGGCGCAGCTTGCGCACCAGCAGCGCCGCGAACGCCGGATTCACCAGACGCCGCTTGTTGTGGCGCTTCTTGTGCCAAGGGTCGGGGAAATAGATGCGGATTTCATCGAGGCTGCCGTCCGCGACCTCGTTCTCCAGCACTTCCACCGCGTCGTGGTGGTAGAGGCGGACATGGCCAGCGCCATCGGCCTCCAGCGCGTTGAGCAGGCGGCCGACGCCGGGCGCATGCACCTCGATGCCGATGTGGTCGCGGTCGGGGTCGCGCGCGGCGGAGTAGCGCAAGGCCTCGCCGTTGCCGAAGCCGATCTCGAGGATACGCTTGGCGCTGCGGCCGAAAGCGGCATCGAAATCGCGCGGCTGGCCGCTGTAATCCAGCCCGAAGCGCGGCCACAGCGCGTCGAAGGCGCGTTGCTGCGCGGGCGTGAAGCGGCCCTGGCGCAGCACGAAGCTGCGCACGCGGCGGTGGCCTGTCTCGACGGTGAAGGGCTTGGGCGGCGTCTTCGCGCCTGCGCTGGAAAACGGATCGGTCATCGCGGCCGGTCAGCCGATCAGGCCATCGACCGGCGAGGACGCACTGGCGAAACGCTTGCGCGGAATGCGTCCGGCGAGGAAGGCCTCGCGGCCGGCCTCCACCGCGAGCTTCATCGCATGCGCCATCCGCACGGGTTCCCTGGCACCGGCGATCGCGGTGTTCATCAGCACGCCGTCGCAGCCGAGCTCCATCGCGATGGCCGCATCGCTGGCGGTGCCGACACCGGCATCGACGATGATCGGCACCTTCGCGTTCTCGACGATCTCGATCAGGTTGTACTTGTTCTGGATGCCCAGCCCGGAGCCGATCGGCGCCGCCAGCGGCATCACCGCCACGCAGCCGATGTCCTCCAATTGCCTGCACAGGATCGGATCGTCGCTGGTGTAGACCATGACCTCGAAACCATCCTTCACCAGCATTTCGGCAGCGGCGATCGTCTGCACCACGTCCGGGTAGAGCGTGCGCTGGTCGCCCAGCACCTCGAGCTTCACCAGGTTGTGGCCAGCCAGCAGCTCGCGCGCCAGCCGGCAGGTGCGCACCGCGTCGTCCGCGGTGTAGCAGCCGGCGGTGTTGGGCAGGATGGTGTAGCGATCCGGCGGCAGCACATCGAGCAGGTTGGGCTCGCCCGGATTCTGGCCGATGTTGCTGCGGCGGATGGCGACGGTGACGATCTCGGCGCCGGCGGCCTCGGTGGCCAGGCGGGTTTCCTCGAGGTCCTTGAACTTGCCGGTGCCGGTCAAGAGGCGTGAGCGATAGGTCTTGCCGGCGATGGACAGCGGCTTCGGGTCGGGGAGATCTGACATCCGCGAATTATGGCGCACCCGGCATGACAGGGGGCAAAACGATCGCGATCAAAATGGTGGCCGATCCACTCGACCCGTGCAGCCATCGCGTCGGAGGGCTGCACGGGGAGGCGCGAATGCGCCCTGCCAGACGCAAGGGCGGTCAGTGCGCGATGCGGTCGGCGAGGCTGATCAGGCGTTCTTTCGCCGCGAGCTTCTCGCGCTTCATGCGATTGAGGGATACGTCGTCGAGCGGCAGAACGCCCAGCTCGGCATCGGTCACTTTCTTGTCCAGCTCCTGATGGTGGAAGTAGAGCTGGCGGAATTCGCTGCTCTGCTTCATCAGGGATTCCACTTCGTTCTGCGATCGGTCTTCGAACATGCAAAGCCCTCCTGTGCGTGTGGGACCGCCGCAGCGCGCGCGCCGTCGCAGGGGAAGTGGCGGTATGCCTCGATACCGGGGGCTTCCGGAGCGGGCCGGCGGACGTGCGCCGCGTCGGCAAGCTCACCTTACTCCTGCCGCATCGAAGGGTGCAATGCCTGCGTCAGGCGCGCCGGGATAGTTAAAAAAACGTTGTAAAACAAGGAGGAAGCCATGATCCAGTGGGTTCAGCCGCCGCCCAGTGCGTGTACGACTTCGACGACGTCGCCGGAGGCCAGGACCCGGGTCCCGTGGATTGATCGCGGCACGATCTCGCCGTTGACTTCGACCGCGACCCGGCGCCCGGCCAGTTGCTCCGCCTGCAACAGGTCCGCGACCGTCGCCCCCTCCGGCAGCGACCGGTTTTCGCCATTGAATCTGAGTCGGATGTCCATGCCCCATTGTCCGTTCCGGACCGGGCGCTGTCATCCGCTTGCTGCATTCGCCCTTGTACGGAAGCCGCAGGCATGGAAATATCCGGGCACTTTCCCGTACGTGACCGCACGCCATGACCCGACGCACCTCCCGCCGACTGCTCGCCCTTGCTCTGGCGCTCGCTGTCACCCCCGCTTTCGCACAGAAGGCCAAGACCTTCAGCGAAACCGTCTTCTTCGGCGACAGCCTGACGGACGCCGGCTATTTCCGTCCGCTGTTGCCGGCCACGGCCCAGGCCGTGACCGGGCAGTTCACCACCAACCCGGGCCTGGTCTGGTCGCAGTACCTGGCCGATTACTACGGCACCAACGGCAGCACCGCATGGCTGGGCGCAGGCTTGGTCGCGCGTGCGGACAGTGGCAGCAACTATGCGGTCGGCGGCGCTCGGGTCGGTCTCGATACCGGCGGTGCACTGGGTTACACACCGTCACTGAACGCCCAGGTCACCGAATACCTGCGTCGCACGGGTGGGCGTGCCAATCCCAATGCGCTGTACACGGTATGGGGCGGTGCCAATGATCTGTTCGCCATTACCGCCGGCGCGCCGATGCAGGCGACCATCGCGAGTGCGGTGGGCACGCAGATCGGCCTGGTCGGACGCCTGTCGGCCGCGGGTGCGCAGTACATTCTGGTGCCGACGATCCCGGACCTCGGCGTGACCCCGTCCTTCCTTGCCCAGGGCGCGGTCGCGGCCGGCCAAGGCACGGCGCTTTCCGCCGGATACAACGATGCGCTCTACAAGGGGCTGGCCGCGCAGGGCCTGCGGGTGATTCCGCTCGACACCTTCAACCTGCTGCGCGAGATCACCGCCAACGCATCCCTCTATGGGTTCCGCAACGTCACCGGCACCGCATGCCAGCCGCAGATCACCGCGCAATCGCTGACCTGCAATCCCGGCAGCTATGTCAGCCCGGATGCCGCTACGGCCTACGCTTTCGCCGATGGCGTGCATCCCAGCACCGCCGCCCACCGGATCCTGGCCGATTACGCCACCGCCACCATCGAGGGGCCGCGCCAGATCGCGTTGTTGCCCCAGTCCGTGGCGATGGTCGGCCGCGCACGCGCCGACATGATCGCCGACATGATGTCCGGTCCGGCTGGCGACGATGGCCGCCGCATCTGGGGCGATGTGCGCTACGACTCGCAGCGCTTCGATCGCGGCATGGCGGGCGAGGGCTTCGATGGCGGCGGTCCGGGCCTGACCATCGGCTTCGACCAGGGCATGGGCGCATGGCGCTTCGGCGGTTATGCCACCCTGGGACAGCAGCGCATCGATTTCGGCATGCGTCGCGGCGATTTCCGGCAGAACGAGGCGGGGATCGGCGGTGTCGCGAAGTGGCAGGCCGGTGCCGGCTGGATCGGCGCGCAACTGGCCTACACGCACCTGGATTTCGACATCGACCGTGAGGTGCCGCTGGGCATCGCGACGCGCACCCATCGCGGCAGCGCCAAGGGCCGCAACATCACCGGTGCGCTGGCTGCAGGCTGGACCTTCACGGCCGGTGATCATCTGACCCATGGTCCGGTGCTGCGGGTCACCTCGCAGAACATCCAGGTCGATGGGTTCACCGAATCCGATCCTCAGCTCGCCACCGCGCTGGCGTTCCCGGAGCAGAAGCACGATTCACTGCTGGCTTCGGCGGGCTGGGAGGCGAACCTCAAGATCAACGACAACCTGACCCCGTTCCTGCGGGCGACGGTGGATCGCGAGTACGGCGACGAGCCGAAGCAGGCGTTCGCGCACATGACCACGGTGCCGTCCAGCCTGCCGTACGCCGTCCCGGCACCGGAGTTCGACCGCAGCTACGGCACGCTGAGTTTCGGCATCCGCAGCACGCTGTGGGGCATGGACCTGATGACCGGCAGCAGCCTCACCGTCGGGCAGTCGGGCGGCAACAACGCGAGCACCTACGTCACCGTGGGCAAGCGTTTCTGAGAAAGCATTTGCGCGCCGCACGGGAGGGGACATAGACTGCCTGCCGCGCGGGTGTAGCTCAATGGCAGAGCAGAAGCTTCCCAAGCTTACGACGAGGGTTCGATTCCCTTCACCCGCTCCAAAC
>DAIRVA010000011.1:0-40514 GCA_036803045.1 Lysobacter sp.
CTATTACTGGATCACCGGCCGCGTCGACGACGTGATCAACGTCAGCGGCCACCGGATCGGCACCGCGGAACTCGAAAGCGCGCTGGTCTCGCACCCCGCCGTGGCGGAAGCGGCGGTGGTCGGCTTCCCGCACGACATCAAGGGCCAGGGCATCTACGCCTACGTCACCCTCAAGCAAGGCCAGGTACCCAGCGACGAGCTGGGCAAGGAACTCAACGCGACCGTGCGCAAGGAGATCGGGCCGATCGCCAGCATCGACCACCTGCAGTGGGCGCCGGGCCTTCCGAAGACCCGCAGCGGCAAGATCATGCGCCGCATCCTGCGCAAGATCGCCGAGGACGCGCCGGACCAGCTGGGCGACATCAGCACGCTGGCCGACCCTTCGGTCGTCGATGCGCTGGTGCGCGAGCGCCACGGTGCCGGCGATCGTTGATCGCCGGCAGCCCATCGGCCGCTGGTGCATGATGGAGCGATGCCGCTGATCCTGATCGCCGACGACCATCCGCTGTTCCGCGAGGCGATGCGCGGCGCCATCGCCCGCTTGCTGCCGGATGCCGAACTGCACGAGGCGCAGGATGCCACCGGCCTCTACGCCATGGTCGATGCCGCACCCGACGCCGACCTGCTGCTGCTGGACCTCAACATGCCCGGCGTGCAGGGGCTTTCCGCGCTGGCGCACCTGCGCGCGCAGCACCCGCAGCTTCCGGTGGTGATGGTCTCCGCGCGCGAAGAACCCTCGCTCATGCGACGCGCGCTCGACCACGGCGCCGCCGGCTTCATTCCCAAGTCGACCGACGCGGCGGGCATCGGCGAGGCGATCCGGCAGGTGCTGGACGGCGAACGCTGGATGCCGGCCGCGGCGATGCAGGCGGCGCAGACCGCGGACGCGTCCGAACGCGACATCGCCCGACGCATCGGCGAATTGACGCCGCAGCAGTTCCGCGTGCTGCAGATGCTCTCGACGGGACTGCTGAACAAGCAGATCGCCTACGAGCTCGGCGTGTCCGAGGCCACCATCAAGGCCCACATGACCGCGATCCTGCGCAAGCTGGGCGCGAGCAACCGCACCCAGGCCGTGCTGATCGCGGGCAGGCTGGCGGTGGACCCGGACAGCGTGGTCGCGCCGCCGGACGAAGCCGAGCAAGTCGTGGGCGCCAGCCAGCCCCCGCGCGAACTGATCGATCGTTACCTGGCGGCATACATGGCGTTCGACGTGGCCGGCATGTGCGCGCTGCTGGACCCGGCGGTGGTGTTCGAGAACTACAGCAACGACCAGCTGACCGTGTCGGCGAGGGGGATCGACGAATTCCGCCGGATTGCCGAGGATTCCGCCGATCTCTTCGCCTCACGCGAACAGCGGCTGGTCTCGGTCCGCATGGAACCCGGCCGCGCCATCGCCGTGGTGGATTTCCGCGGCACGCTGGCGCGCGGCATCGAAGACGGGCCCGCCGCCGGCAGCGGGATCGCGCTGACCGGCAAGAGCGAATTCGAGTTCCGCGACGGCCGGATCATCCGGATCGTCGACCGCAGCTGACCCGGTCTCAGCCGCCCAGAAATCCGCCGACGATCGCGGCGATGTCGGCCGGCGCTTCCATGTGCAGGTGGTGCGTGCCCGGCATCACGAACAGTTCGCCGTTAGGCAGGCAGGCCGCATAGCGACGGCGGATGTCGTCGGGCAGGTAGGCCTGCGCGGGATCGGCGAAGATCACCCGGGTCGGGCATGGGATGCCGGCCACGACGTCCTCGATCTGCGCATCGACCGGGCGCACGAAGGTCGGCACGGTCAGGCGCTGGTCGCTGGACCATGCCCATCCGCCTTCGGTCGCGCGGATGCCGCGTTCGACGATCAGCCGCGCCACCGGCTCACTCATGTGGTTGGCGCGCATGCGGGCGTGGATGGCCGGTTCGGCCGACTCGAACACGCGCATCGGCTTGTCGCGCAGGGCGCGGGTGGCGGCGATCGATTCGCGCATGCGCCGCGCGGTGTTTTCCGGCGTGTCCGACAGGCCGCCGAGGGCCTCGATGCACACCAGCCTTTCGATGCGTTCCGGCGCCGAGGCCGCCACGAGGCTGGCGATGCCCGCGCCCATCGAATGCCCGAGCAGACGGAACGCCTCCCAGCCCAACGCATCGGCCACGTCCAGCGCATGGTGCACGGCGACCTCGAAGGTGTAGTGCGCGCCCTGCGGCAGGTGCGCGCTCTGGCCGTGGCCAGGCAGGTCGAGCGCCACCAGCTCGATGCCGTCCAGATGCTCCGCCAGCGGCACGAAGCTCGCCGCGTTGTCCAGCCAGCCGTGCAGCGCCAACACCTTCGGCGCGCCTTCGCGGCCGCCGCGCAGCGCGTGCAGGCGGCCCAGCGCGATGTCGATGGTGGTTTCCCGGAGCGCGATGCTCATGCGCGCGCCTCCAGCCCGGTTGCGATGCCGGCCAGGGCCGCGACGTGCGATGGATCGTCGTTGAGGCAGGGGATGTAGCGGAACTCCTTGCCGCCGGCGGCGCGGAAGGCATCGGCGTTCTGCATCGCGATTTCCTCCAGCGTCTCCAGGCAGTCCACCGCGAAGCCGGGGCAGGCGACATCCAGCGTGCGCACGCCATCGCGCGCCAGTTGCTCGACGGTCTGCAGCGTGTAGGGCTGCAGCCAGCGTTCGCGCCCGAAGCGCGACTGGTAGGTGAGCAGGATCTCGTCGCGGGCGATGCCGAGCGCGTCGGCGATGGCCTGCGTGCCCGCCTCGCATTGCGCGGCGTAGGGATCGCCGCCCTTCACCAGCCGCTCGGGCAGGCCGTGGAAGGAGAGCATCAGACGATCGCCGCGACCGTGCGTGGCCCAGTGCGCGCGGATGCTGGTGGCGATGGCCTGCACCCAACGCGGATCGCGGTGGTAATCACGGATGACCTCGATGCGCGCATCGGGCAGGCGTGTGCGCATCGCCTCCGCGACGTCCTCCATCGAGGCGGTGGTCGTCGTCGAATACTGCGGATACAGCGGCAGCACGGTGATGTCGCGGATGCCCTCGTCGTGCAGCCGGGCGATGGCCTCGCCCAATGCCGGCCGTCCGTAGCGCATCGCCGGCAGCACGCGCCAGTCCGGCAATTGCGCCTGCAGCGCTTGCGCGAGGCGCAGCGTGTAGGCGAGCAGCGGCGAGCCTTCCCCGTCCATCCAGATCTCGGCGTACTTGTGCGCGACCACCGGGCTGCGGCGCGGCAGGATCACCCAGTCCAGCAGCGGCTTCCACAGCAGGTGCGGGATCTGCACGACGCGCTTGTCGGTGAGGAATTCGCGCAGGTAGGCGCGCACGGCTTCCGCGGTCGGGGCCGCAGGCGTGCCGAGGTTGGCGATGACGAGGCCGCGGGGCGAGACGGCTGGCGTGTCGGATGGCATGGTCGCGCAGGATACCGTGCGATGGCGTGCGGAGCGGCGGTTCATGCGCCGGCCGGTTTGCATCGATGCACTGCGGCTATCCTGCGGTCATCAGTTCTGCAGACCGGAGTCTAGCCATGCGCCGTGCCGCCCTGGCCCTTGCCCTCGTGTTCGCCGTGGCGCCCGCCTTCGCCGGGCAGGAAGAGGACGCACGGGCCGCCAATGCGATCCGCGTGCTCAACGACAGCCTGGCGATCCCGGAATCGGCGATTCCCGACAAGCTGCTCGACGAGGCGCGCGCGATCGTCATCGTCCCCGACACGATCAAGGCCGGGCTGGTCTTCGGCGGCCGTCGCGGACTGGGGCTGATGTCGGTGAAGAATCCCGACAACACCTGGTCCAATCCCGCGTTCGTCAAGCTGGTCGGTGGCAGCGTGGGCCTTCAGGCGGGCGTGCAGGCCGCGGACGTGATCCTGGTGTTCCGCAGCGATCGCGGCGTGGCCGACATCGTCAACGGCAAGTTCACCCTCGGCGCGGATGCGGCCGTCGCCGCCGGCCCGGTCGGCCGCAACGCCGCCACCGCCACCGATGGCCAGCTCAAGGCCGAGATCTGGTCCTGGTCGCGGGCCCGCGGGCTTTTCGCCGGCATCGCGCTGGATGGCGCGATGCTGAAGATCGACGACGAGGCCAACCAGGCCATGTACGGGCAAGGGGCCACACCGCGCATGATCTTCGAGGGCCGCGCGCCGCAATCGGGCGGGGCACAGGCCGCTGCCGTCCGCGATGCGCTGGAGGAAGCCACCGCCACTGCGCGCGCACGTCGAGGCGAATCCGCTCCCGCCGCGCAGCAGCCCGCTGCGCCGGCGGCAAGCCCGGCCGCGCCCGCCCCTGCCGGGGAAGCGGGCGAGGTCAAGACCACTCCGCTGCCGTAACCGCGGCGCGGGCGTGCGCTATCCTTCGCATTCCCTTCGTTTCCCGCTGGAATCCTGGCCATGATTGGTTGGCGCGAACTCCTCATCCTCCTGGTGATCGTGTTGCTGGTGTTCGGCGCCAAGCGGCTGCGCAACATCGGCGAAGACCTCGGCAGCGCCGTCAAGGGCTTCAAGAAAGGCATGCAGGAACCCGATCGCCTGCCCGATGCCCGTGACGGGCATGACGACCCGGCACGCCGCGAAGACGCATCGCAAGACCGCGTTCCGCCGCGCGACGCCTGACCGGGCGGCGACGCGCGTCGCCCGCCGACCACGATGTTCGAAATCAGCTTCCCCGAACTCATCATCCTCGCCGTGGTGGCGCTGCTGGTGCTGGGCCCCGAGCGCCTGCCGCGCGCCGCGCAGTTCGCCGGCCTGTGGGTGCGCCGCGCGCGCGCGCACTGGCATGCGGTGAAGAGCGAGTTCGAGCGCGAGCTGGCCGACGAGGAACTGCGCCGCAGCCTGGCCGCGACCCGCGAAGCCATGCAGGACGCCGAGACCGCGCTGCGCGACGGCATCGCCCGGGCGGACGCCGTCGGCCGCGAGGCGCTGGCAGCGCCCGCTGCGGCCGAGCCGACGACAGCGACGGATGCCGCGGCGCCGGACGACCGCACGCCCGGACCCGCGGATGCGCACGATGCGTGACGCGGCCGGAGAACACGGGGCCGGCAGCAGCTGGCTGTCGCATCTGGTCGAACTGCGCGCACGGCTGTTGAAGGCCACCGTCGCCGTGATCGTGCTGTTTGCCGTGTTCGCGGCCCTCAGCGACCGCCTCTACAGCCTGCTGGCCGCGCCGATGCTGGACGTGCTGCCGGCCGGCAGCCAACTGGTCGCGATCGATCCGCTGACGCCCTTCTCCACCCCGCTGCGGCTGGCCCTGTACCTGGCGCTACTGGGGGCGGCGCCGGTGCTGCTGTACCAGGCGTGGGCCTTCATCGCGCCGGGCCTGTACCGGCGCGAGCGGCGCGTGGCCGCGCCGCTGCTGGTGTCGTCGATGCTGCTGTTCTACGCCGGGTGCGCCTTCGCCTATTTCGCGCTGTTGCCGGCGATGTTCAAGTTCCTCGCGATGACGCGACCCGAAGGCGTTACGATCATGCCGGACATCGCCCGCTACCTGGACTTCGTCGCGGTGATTTCGCTGGCGTCCGGGCTGAGCTTCGAGGTGCCGGTGGCGACCGTGATCCTGGTCCTGATGGGCTGGGTGACGCCGAAACAGCTCGCCAACGCGCGCGGCTACGCGATCATCGTGATCTTCACCATCGCCATGATCATCACCCCCGGCGACGGCGTGTCGATGGTGATGATGGCCATCCCCATGTGCCTGCTGTACGAGGCCGGGATCCTCGCCGCCTCGTTGCTGCGGCGTGGCGGGAACGATGCGCCCGCGGCCTGACGGCCGCGCTCAGGCTTCCAGCTGGTGCATCGGCGCAGGCGGCGGCACGGTGCTGTCGCCGCTATCGCCGAAGGTGTCGCGCCAGATCAGGTAGCCGCCGCCGCAGACCACCACCAGCACCGCCGAGACGAACGCGAACCCGGCCAGCAGGCCGACCGCCAGCGCCAGGGCGCTGGACACCATCCCCAACGCGACCAGCACCACGCTGCCGACCAGGGTGACGACGATCGCCGCCAGCGCCGTCGCCGTGAGGAACAGCGCGGCGGCCAGCAGGTTCGGCAACAGGTTGCGCCAGGTCGCGCTGAACGCCGCGCGCGCGGCATCGGCGAAAGAGCGCCCGGACAGCGCCACGCAGGCGATCCCCAACAGCAGCACCGTCACGGTCACGTAGTTGTACAGCGCCTGCCAGGCGAACAGCGCGAACGGGTGCGCGACCGGCGGCAGCGCCGGCGGCGTCTGCTGCTGCATCACCGCGTCGGCGAACTGCGAATAACCATGCATGAACTCCTCGCCGACCAGGGCATTGGCGACCAGGCCGCCGATCCACATGAAGCCCACCTGCAGCGCCCCGAACGCGGCCAGCCGCCCTGCCTTGCCGTCGCGGATCGGCTGGAACAGGTCGCGCGCGCGCGCCGGCCGCCCGGCTTCCACCTCGCGGATGACGTGCATCAGGCCGCCGACCAGCATCGGGATCAACGCGAACAGCGCGATCATCAACAGCAACATCGTCGCCATCTGGGCGACACTCAGCTGCCCGGCTTCCATCGCCTGGCCTGCGGACATCAGCGTCATCAGAAGGCCGGCTGCCATCATCACGAGATAGAGAGTGCCAATCAGCAGCAACGCGGCGCCGAAGATCGCCCGCGGGTTGCGCGCGCCCAGGTTGATGGCTTGCACGAACCAAGCCCAGCCACGGGCGGGCGGTTGCGGTCGAATCTGCATGTGGATTCCAGGGAGTGTGGAGGGCGGGCGTCAGCCGGCGTTGCGCCGGGCCAGACGCACGAATTGTCGCAGGATGCCGCGCGCCGAGGGAGTCGCCCGCACCGCCGCATGCACGACCCGCGGGTTTCGCCCCTCCCGGCGCAACGCCGGCGCGCGGGCGGCGATATAGCCCCGCATGTGGCGGGCGGAGAACTCGGGATGGAACTGCACGCCCCAGGCCCTGTCCGAGAAACGCAGGGCGGCGCAGACGTCAAGGTCCGTGGCGGCCAGCACTTCAGCACCGGCGGGCGCGACCAGCACGCTTTGCAGGTGGGTCATCTGCACCGGGAAAACGACCGGCGCACCGGCGAACAATGGATCGCCGGCGGCAGCGGCGTTGCAACGCAATTCGACCGTACCCATCTCGCGGCCGGCCGGATTGTCGCCCACGGTCCCGCCCAGCGCATGCGCGATCAACTGGTGCCCGTAACAGATGCCGAAGGTCGGCGTGCCGGCATGGATGGCATCGCGCAGCCATCCGGCGGTCGCTTCGCTCCAGGGCCGGCGATCGCTGACCATCGCGCCCGAGCCGGTGACCAGCACGCCGGCAAAGGCCCGGAACGGCGGTGGAGCGATGCCGGATTCGACATCCACCTCCACCACCTCCCCGGCACGCAGCCCGGCGGCCACGCGGATCCAGTGCGGAAAACCGCCGCGGCGGCGCATCGGCGCCACCGGCGTGCCGGTCTGCAGGATGAGGAACGGAAGCGACATCGACGTCAGAGCCATGGTGAGACCGCATTTATACTAATGAAATCGAATTGCCGGCCACCGAAATGCCCGCCGACCGCGTGTCCATCACCTTCCAGGAACTCATCCAGCGCCTCAACGCCTATTGGGGTGGACAGGGCTGCGTGCTGATCCAGCCGCTCGACCTCGAAGTCGGTGCCGGCACCTTCCACCCCGCCACCTTCCTGCGCGCGCTGGGCCCGGAGCCGTGGAACGCGGCCTATGTGCAGCCTTCGCGCCGACCGACCGACGGCCGTTACGGCGAGAACCCCAACCGCCTGCAGCGCTACTACCAGTACCAGGTGGTGATGAAGCCTTCGCCCGACAACATCGTCGAGCTGTATTTCGATTCGCTGAAATCGTTGGGCGTGGATCCCGAAGTTCACGACCTGCGCCTGGTCGAGGACAACTGGGAATCGCCGACGCTGGGCGCCTGGGGCCTGGGCTGGGAGGTGTGGCTGAACGGCATGGAGGTCACCCAGTTCACCTGGTTCCAGCAGGCCGGCGGCCTGGAGTGCAGGCCGGTGCTGGGCGAGATCACCTACGGCCTCGAGCGCCTGTGCATGTACCTGCAAAACGTGGACAACGTGTTTGACCTGGTCTGGACCTACGGCCCGGACGGCACGCCGGTGCATTACCGCGATGTCTACCACCAGAACGAAGTCGAGCAGAGCACCTACAACTTCGAATATGCCGATGTCGATGAGCTCTTCCATCGTTTCGATGCGTGCGAGCGCGAAGCCCTCAAGCTGGTCGAAGCCAACCTGCCGCTGCCCGCGTACGAACAAGTGATGAAGGCCTCGCACAGCTTCAATCTGCTGGATGCGCGTCGCGCGATCAGCGTGACCGAGCGCCAGCGCTACATCCTGCGCGTGCGGAACCTGTCGCGTGCGGTGGCGGAAAGCTATTACGCGCAGCGAGAAAAGCTCGGCTTTCCCGGTTTGAAAAATCCAGGCCTGAAGCAGGAGGCCGCGCGATGAACATGCAGCCACTGCTGATTGAATTGGGTACCGACGAATTGCCGGTCAAGGCCTTGCCGGGCCTGGCGCAGGCGTTCTTCGATGGTGTCGTTGCCGGTCTGGAGAAGCGCGGCGTCGCCATCGACCTGGGCGATGCGAAACCGCTCTACACACCGCGCCGCCTCGCCGTGCTGCTGCCGGGCGTGGCGAGCGAGCAGCCCGAGCAAAGAAGCGAAGTGCTGGGCCCGTATCTCAACATCGCGCTTGATGCCGAAGGCCAGCCGACCAAGGCGCTGCAAGGCTTCGCGGCCAAGGCGGGCGTGGAATGGGATGCGCTTGAGAAAACCAGCGACGCCAAGGGCGAACGTTTTGTCCACCGTGCGGTGAAGCCGGGCGTGGCGACCGCGGCGCTGCTGCCCGAAATCGTCAACGAGGCGGTCGCCGCGATGCCGATTCCCAAGCCGATGCGCTGGGGCAATCATGCTTACGCCTTCGCGCGCCCCGTGCACTGGCTGGTGATGCTGCTGGGCAACGAGGTCGTCGAAGGCGAGGTGATGGAGATCCGCGCCGGCCGCAAGACGCACGGACATCGCTTCATGCATGCGAGTGAGGTGGAGATCGTTTCGCCCGGGGCCTATGTGGAAACGCTGCGTGGTGCCAGCGTGCTGGTCGATGCCGACGAACGCCGCGCCCGCATCGTCGAGCAGGCAGAGGCCGCCGCACGCGGCGTGGACGGCAACGTGCACATCGGCGCCGACTTACTGGAGGAAGTGAACGGTCTGGTCGAATGGCCCGTGGCCGTGTGCTGCGCGTTCGAGCGCGAGTTCCTGCAGGTGCCGCAGGAAGCGCTGATCTCGACGATGGAGTCGAACCAGAAGTTCTTCCCGGTGCTCGACGGCGACCATCGCCTGACCGAGCGTTTCATCGGCATCGCCAACATCGAATCGAAGGACGTGGCCGAGGTCCGCAAGGGTTACGAGCGCGTCATCCGCCCGCGCTTCGCCGACGCCAAGTTCTTCTTCGACGAGGATCTGAAGCAGGGGCTGGCGTCGATGAACGAAAGGCTCGCCAGCGTGAAGTACCAGGACAAGCTGGGCACGGTGGCCGACAAGGTGGCGCGGGTAGCCGCGCTGGCCGCATCCCTCGCCCCGCAGGTCGGCGTGGATCCGGCGCTGGCGCGCCGCGCCGCGGAGCTGTCCAAGGCGGACCTGCAGTCGCGCATGGTCAACGAGTTCCCCGAGCTGCAAGGCGTCGCCGGCCGCTACTACGCCAGCGCGATGGGCGAGCCGGGGGAAATTTCTTCCGCCATCGACGAGGCCTACCAGCCGCGCTTCGCCGGAGACGACATCGCGCTCTCCGGCGTGGGCAAGGTGCTGGCGATCGCCGAGCGCCTGGACACGCTGGCCGGCGGTTTCGCCGCGGGGCTGAAGCCGACCGGCAACAAGGATCCGTTCGCGCTGCGGCGCAATGCGCTGGGCCTAGCGCGGACGGTCATCGAGTCAGGTGTCGATCTCGATATTTTGAATCTGCTCGCCAAGGCGGTGTTCGCGGCGCATGTCGCGATTGGCAAGGTTGATCTGACCCAACGAGAAAAAATCGCTGCTATTGCCGAAGCCAATGGCTTCGAATTGTTGGACGACAGCAATCTCGGATTGCGTGTTCATATCCCGGGTGGCGATCTCAAGGACCTCTACGACTTCATCCTCGACCGCCTGCGCGGCTATTACGCGGACAAGGGTGTGCCCGCCTCGCACTTCAATGCCGTCGCCGAGCTGAAGCCCGCATCGCTGTACGATTTCGACCGCCGCATCGGCGCCATCGGCACCTTCGCGCAATTGCCGGAGGCCGCCGCGCTGGCCGCGGCCAACAAGCGCATCGGCAACATCCTCAAGAAAGCCGACATCGCCATCCCGTCGATGGAAGACCCGGCGCTGCTGCACGAGGCGGCGGAGCTGGCGCTGGCCGAGGCGGTGGAGGCGGCCTACGGCGAAACCGGCCACGCGCTGGCGCACGCCGATTACGTGGCGGTGCTGGCCCGGCTGGCGCGGCTGCGCCCGCAGGTGGACGCGTTCTTCGACGCGGTGATGGTCAACGTGGACGATCCGGCGATCCGCGCCAACCGTCTGGCCCTGCTCAAGCGGCTGGCCGGGCGCCTGGGCAGCGTGGCGGCGATCGAGCACCTGTCGGCCTGAGGCGCGGCTGCGCGATTCAGCCGACATCACCGGAACCGATACGGCTGGCCGGTATCCTTCCCGGATGACCCCCCGGATGCCACGCTTGTCGCCCCGTTGCGCCGTACTCGCGCTCGCGTTTCCCGCCTTCGCGGTACAGGCGGGAACCGTATCGCGGGTGGAGATCCGCGGTCTGGACGAGGCCATGACCGAGAACGTGCGGATCGCCCTCTCGCTCGGGGACGCCATTGGCAAGACCGTCGGCGACCGCCGCCTCGACTACCTGCTGGACGTCGCCGAAGAGGAGACCCGCGAGGCGCTGGAGCCGTTCGGCTATTACTCGCCGAAGATCGGCGTCAGCCGCAGCGGCGGCGACGATGCCATCGTGGTCGTCGTCGATGTCGCGCCCGGCGAGCCGGTGCGGGTCCGTCGCGAGGACGTGTTCATCAGCGGCGAAGGCGCGGCCGACCGTTACCTGCGCGACGAGCTGGAGGGGTTCCTGCCTGCTCCCGGCGACGTCTTCACCCATCCGCAATACGAGGCGAGCAAGGCCCGCATCACCCGGCGATTGGCCGAACGCGGCTACTTCGACGCCGATTTCCTCAGCCGGCGCGTCGAGGTGACGCGCGCGGACCTCGCCGCCGACATCGACCTCAGCTGGGCCAGCGGCGACCGCTACGACATGGGCAAGGTCTCCTTCGTGCAGGAGCCGGCGACCATCATCCGCCCGCAGCTGCTGGACAAGCTGGTCTACTGGGAGGAAGGCGACTACTACCATCAGGGCCGCCTGGACCGCCTGCGCCAGTCGCTGGTGGCACTGGATTACTTCAGCCGCATCGACATCGACCCGCAACCGGACAAGGCCGCCGATCTGCGCGTGCCGGTGCAGGTGACGCTGACACCGGCCAAGCGCAGCGTCTACAACCTCGGCGCCTCCTACGGGACCGACAGCGGCGCCGGCCTCACCGCCGGTGCCGAGCGGCGCTACCTCAACCGCCGCGGTCACAAGGCGCTGGTGCAGCTCGATTACGCGCAGAAGCGCAAGACACTGACCCTGCAATACCGCGTGCCGGCCTTCATGTGGCTGGACGGCTGGTATACCGCCAGCCTGCAGGCCGCCGACGAGCAGACCGACTACATCGATACCCGCCGGCTGGAATTCGTCGCCAGCCGCAGCGGCCAGATCAACCGCTATCTCACCGCGATCGCTTCGATGCACGCGCTGCGCGAGCGCTGGGCCTATGCAGGAACCCAGAACGGCAGGGGCAACCCACTCTACGCCTATGCCACCTATGTCTTTCCTTCGCTGCGCGCGGAATACATCGATGCCGACGACCCGCTGTTCCCGCGCAACGGACTGGGAGGCACGCTGATGCTGCGCGGCGGGGCCGAAGGCGCCGGCTCCGATGCAAGCTTCGCGCAAGCGCACGCAAGCGCGCGCTGGTTCAAGGGTCTCGGGCCGCGGAACCGGCTGCTGGTTCGCGGCGAACTGGGACAAACGTGGACCAATGCGCTGGTGCAGATCCCGCCCTCGCTGCGCTTCTACGCTGGCGGCGACCGCAGCATCCGCGGCTACGGCTGGCGCGAGGTCGGGCCGCGCATTGCCGGCACGATCCAGGGCCGCCGCTACGCGATCGGCGCCAAGAACGTCGTCACCGGCAGCATCGAGTTCGAGCGCTACTTCACCCCGGCCTGGGGCGCGGCGATCTTCGTCGACAGCGGCAGCGCCTTCGACGACACGCCGGACTGGCATACCGGCGTCGGCATCGGCGCGCGTTGGCGCTCGCCGGTCGGCCCCGTGCGGATCGACATCGCGCGCGGACTCAACCGGCCCGATTCCTCCTTCCAGATCTACATCGGGCTGGGAGCCGAACTGTGAATCCGCGTCCGACCTGGCGCGAGCGCTATGCGCGCCACCGGCGCTACGGGCTCGATCCGCTGCCGGCGGACGCGACCCAGGCGCAGCGCGAGGCGCGACTGGCGGAACTGAAGACGCTGCGCCGCCGGCGCCAACGCAGGCTGGCGATGCGCAGCGGCATGGGCGTGCTGTTTCTCGCGGCGGCGGGCGTGGCGTTGCTGTGGTGGCTGTTCAGCACCATCGGCGGCCGCGATGTGCTGCTGGCGCGCATCGTCGCGATGCTTCCGGCGAACGCGTCGCTCGCCTGGGCCTCGGCCGAAGGCCCGGCTCGCGGGCCGCTCAACCTCCACGATGTGCGCTTCACCTGGGCTGCATGCGCCGACAAGGACCGGCCGGTCAATGCGACCTTCGCGACCTGCAAGGATCGCCGCACGACGGTATTCACCGCCAAGACGGTGACGCTGGACCCCAGCGTGCGCCCGCTGCTGGGGCGCAAGTTGCTGCTCGATGCGCTCGACATCCGGCAGGCCACGCTTGATCTGGCCAAAGACGACAAGCCTTTCGAATTGCCCGAGTGGCCCGAAGTCTTGCCGCGCATCGAGCCGCCCATCGCGTTGCAGGCCGACGACATCCGCATCAACGGCCTCGTCATCAGCAGCGCGGGCGAGCCGGCCATCGACATCAGGCAACTGCAAGGCGGCTTGCGTGCGGAATCCGGCCGTCTGTCGGTGGAATCGGTCGACGTGGACAGCGATCGTGGCCGCTTTCGCATCGATGGCGACTATGCGCCCGCCGAGAACTACGCGACCGACCTCACCGCCACGGCGGTGTTTCCCGCACCCGCGGGCCGCACGGCAGGCCGTCTTGGCCTGATCGCGCGCGGCGATCTGGAAAGCATGGACGTCTTCATCGGTGGCCGCGCGCCGGCGCCCTTGCGTGCCGCGCTGACCTTGCGCGCGCCCGGAGACGGCGATGCCGAGCAGGACAATGCCCGCTGGTCCTTGAATGCCCGCAGCGAAGGCCTGGACCCGGCGGTCTTCACCGGCGAACGTACGGATGCCGAATTGATGGTGTTCGATGCGAAAGCCGATGGCGTCGGCGGCAGTGCCAACCTGCGGGGCACATGGACGCAGGGCGAGAATCGCGTCGTCATCCAGCCATCGAAATTGCGCCTGGAAGACAAGACGCTGCACGCCCGGCCCCTGGTGGTGGATGTATTGGACGGCCGCGTGACCTTGAATGGCAGCGGGACCTTCAAGCAGGACATGGCGCGATTCGATTTCGCCGCGAACGCGCGCGGGCTGAGTTGGAGCGATGCGGCAGGCAACACGCAAATCGCGGGCGATGGCGATTTCGGCATCGCCGGCACGCGCGAGGCCTGGGCGGTGATCGGCAAGGGGAATTTGCAACGCGGCGACCAGCGCGCGGATCTCAGGCTGGAGGGTCGCGGCGATGCGCGCGGGCTGACGATCAGGAATCTCGAAGCCTCGATGCCGGAAGGCCGCCTGACCGCGACCGGCCGCGTCGATGTCACGCCCGACCTGAAATGGCAGGCCGATGCACGGCTGGCGGGGTTCGATCCCGGCTATTTCCTGCCGGATTGGCCGGGCGCGGTGAACGGCAACATCAAGACGAGCGGCAGCATCGATGCCCACAATCGCCTGAGCGCGGATGTGGACGTGCGCGACCTCGGCGGGCGCTTGCGCGGTCGCGCGCTCGGCGGGCGCGGGCAGTTGCAAGTGCGCGGCGAGGAATATTCGGGCGATGTGGCCCTGGCGCTCGGCGCGAGCCGGCTGGATGCGCGTGGGCGCATCGGCCAGCGCATCGATGTCGATGCGCGCTTCAGCCCACTGCAGTTGGACGACCTGCTGCCGGACGCCCAAGGCCTGTTGAACGGCACGGTCAAGATCAGCGGGCCGCGCAACGCGTTCGACATCGACGCGAACATTTCGGGCCACGGCATCCGTTATGGCGACTATCGCGCGGATGCGTTGACCGCGCGGGGTCGCCTGCCTTGGCAGGGTGGCGGCGGTGACCTGCGCATCGATGCCAACGGCATCCAGGCCGGCGTCGCCTTCGATCGCCTGCAGGCGCATGCCACCGGCGCGATGGAAAACCTGCGGCTCGATGCGCAGGCCTCAGGCGGGATAGGCACGCTGCAGCTCAATGGCACCGCACTGCGTCGCGGACAGGCCTGGTCGGGCCAGTTGGCCTCGCTGCAATTCGACCCGCCCAAGGGCGCGGCATGGCGACTTCAAGCGCCGATGGGATATGCGCAGCGCGGCAATGCCTGGACGCTGACGCAGGGCTGCTTTGCATCAAGCGCGGGCGGGCAGTTGTGCGCCGGTGGCCAGTGGCCGGGGCGGGGCATCGACATCCGCGGCAATGGCTTGCCGCTGGCCCTGGCGCAGCCCTGGTTGCCGCCGCGCCGGGACGGCAAGAGCTGGCAGCTGGATGGCCTGCTCGATATCGACGCCAGCGTGCGTCCGCTGGGCCAAAGCTGGGCCGGCACCGCGCAATTGCGCTCGGCATCGGGCGGCTTGCGTTTGGGCGATCGCCGCACCGATGGTTTGATGAGCTATCGCGCGTTGACGCTCGATGCGCGCTTCGATCCGCGTCGCATCAGTGCCACGCTCGCTTCGGGCATCAGCGGCGATGGCCGCGTCGATGCCCGCATCGATACCGGCTGGGACGAGTTCGCGCCGCTCGCGGGCAACATCGGCCTGGACATGCGCGATCTGTCGTGGCTGGAAGTCTTCATCCCCGACATCGTCGATCCAAGCGGCACCATCGACGGACAGATCCTGCTGTCGGGCACGCGCGGCAACCCCGTGATCGGCGGCAACGCGCAACTGGCCAACCTGCGCGCGGAGGTGCCGGCGTATGGCCTGGTGCTGACGCAGGGCAACCTCACGCTGCGCGCGCAAGCCGATGGCAATGCGCGCCTGGCCGGCAGCGTGCGTTCGGGCGACGGCATCCTCAATATCGATGGCACGCTGGGTTGGCGCGGCCAGGACACGCCGGTGGTGCTCAACATCCGCGGCGACAACGTCCTGCTCTCCGATACCCGCGACCTTCGCGCGGTGGTCGATCCCGATGTCGTGGTCCGGATCCAGCCCGGCCAGCCGATGCGGGTGACCGGCACCGTGGCGGTGCCGTCCGCTCGCGTGGACCTGGAGCGCCTGGACAGCGGCGTCGCCCGCTCGGACGACGTGGTGGTGCTGGATCCGGAGAATCCCGAGACCACGCCGGGCAGCGGCCTCGACCTGGACCTGCGGCTGGCGGTCGGCGATGACGTGCGCCTGCGCGGCTTCGGACTGGATGGGGAGCTCGGGGGTGGCATCCGCGTGCTGGCGCGCCCGGGCCGCGAAATGACCGCCAGCGGCACCCTGACCGTCGCCGGGCGCTATGCCGCCTACGGCCAGAAGCTGGAAATCAGGACCGGCCGGCTGGTCTGGAGCAACGACGCCATCGCCAATCCGTTGCTGGACATCCGCGCCGAACGCGAAGTGGGCGAGGTGACCGCCGGCATCCGCGTCAGCGGCCGCGCCACGGCTCCGCAGGCGGATGTCTACACTCGTCCGGAAACCGACCAGTCGCAGGCGCTGGCCTATCTCGCACTGGGGCGCCCGCTGTCGTCCGCTTCCGCATCGGAGGGGCGGCAACTGAACGCGGCATCGGCCGCGCTGTCCGCCGGTGGCAGCCTGCTGGCGTCGCAACTGGGCAGCCGCATCGGCCTGGACGATGCCGGCGTGATGCAATCCAGCGCGCTGGGCGGCAGCGTGTTCGGCGTCGGCAAGTACCTGTCGCCCCGGCTGTATGTCGGTTACGGCGTCTCGCTGCTCGGCACCGGCCAGGTGCTGACGTTCAAGTACCTGCTGCGCAAGGGTTTCGACATCACCATCGAATCGAGCACGGTGGAGAACAAGGGCTCGGTGAACTGGCGCACCGAACGCTGATCAGTCCGCGCGGATGCGCGCGCCACGTAGGACGGCGGCGCCGTTCTCGACATCGGTCCACACCAGCGATGCCGCACGGCCATCACTCACCAGCTTCGGGAAACCGCTGGCACGTCCGCGCGACTGCAATCCCGCTACCTTGATGCGTTCGATTTCGCGGCCGAGATCGGGCGCGTAGCGCGCCAGCATCAGCGATTGCCGACCATCGGTTTCCTGCAGCCACGCGACCCACGCCTGCTTCGCATCCAGCGCGACCGCGACGCGACCGAGAACGGCCGGGCCGGTTTCGACCTCGTGCATCGCGCCGAAGACCTTGCCATCTCCCATCGCGATGCGCACGCGCGGCACGTCGCCGGCGCCGGTGTACCAACCGATCAACACGCGGCCATCGTGCGCGGCCAGCGACGGGCCGTTCACCGGGCAGCCGGCGATATGCCAGCCATCCGTGTGCACGGGCTGCTCCGCTTGCCATGTACCGCCTTCGCGGCGGGCGGTGACGATGTCGCGGATTTCATCGTCGCTGCGATCGCGCCAGGCCAGCATCGGCACGCCGGCGATCACCGCCGAAGTGGTCTGGCAGCAGTCGCAGGTCGATGCATCCAGTTCGCGCTCGTCGCTGCGCGCGAGGCTGCCGTCGAAGGTCGCCGTGCGCAGCGTCATCCGCCCGCCGCCATGATGGCCGTGGCCCGCAGTGTTGCGGCCATCCAGCCAGGCGATGCCGATGCGGTCGCGGCCTTCAGGCCATAGCGTCGCGAAGCCGTGCTCGGTCCCGGTGCCGTCGTCGTTGACGGTGACATCGGCCGACCAGCTACGACCTTGGTCCAGCGAACGCGCCAGCACCACGTCATAGGTGCCGCCGCCCTTGCCCGTGCGCTGCAGCCAGTGCGCCCATAGCGCGCCATCGGCGGTGGCGATCAGGTGCGGCGTGTCGGCCCAGTTGGCGAACAGTGGACGGTCGCCCGCGATGACGCGGGGCTCGTGCAGCCACGTCCCTTTCGCATCGGCAGTGGCGAACACGAAGCGATGCGCGTCCTTGCCGTCGGCCTGCAGCCAGCCCAGCAGCAGGCGGCCATCGGGAGCAATGCGCAGGTCGGGCGATGCCGCGCCGGCGCCGGTTGGCAGGTCCCACGGGATGACGCGGGATTGGGGCGGCGTGGCTTCAGTGTTCGGTGCTTCGGTTTGTTGCGGTCTGCACGCCGGCAGCAGCAGGCAGAACGCGGCGATGCCGAGGCCGACGCGCATCCGTCAGGCCGCGCGTTCGCGCCGCGCGCGGGCGAGGTGGACGATCAGGAGTTGTACCGCCGCGGGCGTCACGCCGGGGATGCGCTGCGCCTGCCCGAGTGTCTGCGGGCGCACGCGCTCAAGCTTTTGCAGCACTTCGGCGGACAGGCCGCGCACGCCGGTGTAATCGAAACCATCCGGGATCGCGGTGTCCTCGTTGCGGCGCGCGCGCGCGATCTCCTCGCGCTGGCGATCGAGGTAGCCGGAATACTTGGCTTCGATTTCCACCTGCTCGGCGACCTTTGCGTCTGCCACGGCGGGCCCGAGTTCGGCCACCTGCATCAATCGCGCGTAGTCGATCTCCGGGCGGCGCAGCAGGTCCATCGCACTGGTCTCGCGGCTGACCTCGACGCCGATATCACGGACCAGGGCATCGCCCAGCGCGTTGTTCGGTGCCGCCCACAGCGCCTTCAGGCGCACGGTTTCGGCTTCCACCGCCTCGCGCTTGCGTGAGAACGCGGCCCAGCGCGCGTCATCGACCAAGCCTAATTCGCGCCCGACCGGCGTGAGCCGCGCATCGGCATTGTCCTCGCGCAGCTGCAGCCGGTATTCGGCGCGGCTGGTGAACATGCGGTACGGCTCCAGCGTGCCTTGCGTGATCAGGTCATCGACCAGCACGCCCAGGTAGGCCTCGTCGCGGCGCGGCGACCAGGCATCCTTCTCTTGCACGAAGCGCGCGGCGTTGACGCCCGCCAGCAGACCTTGCGCGGCGGCTTCCTCGTAACCGGTGGTGCCGTTGATCTGTCCAGCAAAGAACAGCCCGGCGACCGCCTTGGTTTCCAGCGAGGCCTTCAGCCCGCGCGGGTCGAAGAAGTCGTATTCGATGGCGTAACCGGGGCGCGTGATGTGCGCGCGCTCGAAACCGGTGATCGAACGCACCAGCGCCAGTTGCACGTCGAACGGCAGCGAGGTGCTGATGCCGTTGGGATAGATCTCGACGACATCCAATCCTTCGGGCTCGACGAATATCTGGTGCGAGGCCTTCTCGGCGAAGCGCACTACCTTGTCTTCGATGCTCGGGCAGTAACGCGGGCCGATGCCTTCAATCTGGCCTGAATACAGCGGCGAGCGATGCAACGCGTCGCGGATGATCTGGTGGGTGCGCTCGGTGGTGTGGGTGATCCAGCAGCTCACCTGCGCGGGGTGGTCTGCATCGCTGCCCATGAACGAGAACACCGGGCGCGGCGTATCACCGGGTTGTTCGGTCATCACCGAATAATCCAGCGTGCGGCCATCGATGCGCGGCGGCGTGCCGGTCTTGAGCCGATCCACCACGAAGCGCCCTTCGCGCAGCTTGTGCGCGAGCGCGGTGGAAGGCGGATCGCCCATGCGGCCGGCGGCATACTGCGTCTCGCCGATGTGGATCTTGCCGGCGAGGAAGGTCCCGGCGGTGAGCACGATGGCCGGCGCCTCGAAGGTCAGCCCGGTGTGGGTCATCACGCCGCGCACCGCATCGCCTTCGATCAGCAGGTCATCCACGGCTGCCTGGAACAGGGTGAGGTTCGGCTGCGTTTCCACCGCGCGGCGGATGTGGCTGCGATACAGCGCGCGATCCGCCTGTGCGCGCGTGGCACGCACGGCAGGCCCTTTCGATGCATTCAAGGTGCGCCACTGGATGCCGGCGGCATCGGCGGCCTTGGCCATCACCCCGCCCAGCGCGTCGATCTCCTTGACCAGATGGCCCTTGCCGATGCCACCGATGGCCGGGTTGCAGCTCATCGCGCCTACGGTCTCGATGCTGTGGGTCAGCAGCAGCGTGCGCGCGCCGGCCCGCGCCGACGCCAGCGCGGCCTCGGTGCCGGCATGGCCACCGCCGATCACGATCACGTCGAATTGGTGGAAATCGCTCTGCATTCTCGATTCCGATGCGTGCGCAATGGCCAGCCGGACTCGTCCGGCGCGGATGCTGCCAAGGAGACAGGGCGGCATGTTACCGGGATCGGGCCGGGCCCGATTCCGTTCATGCCTGCCAAGCGGCTTCCACGCGCGGCTTCAGGGAAAGTGGACGCCCGGTCCGGCCGGAACAGGGGGATCCGCAAAGCTGCCGGAACCGGGCGTCGCAAGAGGTGCGGGGCCTGTCCGGCGGAAACCGCCTGAGCACGCCCACTGCGGGTCAGGGCTCGACGGCCTCGTTCGGCTCCACGTTCTTGTGCACGGGGCGTCGGTCCCCTGTCCTCGCCGGCGGACGCATTGCAGGAGGCGCTGGCGTCACCGAAGGCGTGGTCGGAGCCGTCACGCCCGTGCCCGGCATCGGACGCAGGCCCGGTCCGGGCCTCGGGATGCGGTGGCCGTATCCGGGCGGATAGCGGTGGGAAATGCCGGGATAGCCCGGCCGCCCGTAATACGGGTAGGCGCTGCGATATCCGTCGTAGCCGCGGATCCACCTGCCGTCCGGCAGGCGGTAAAGCGGCGCGCGATAGCCGTATTGCCCGTAAGGGACGGCACCGCCGTAACCGTAATTCCCGTAGCTGCGGTAACCATAGGGATAGCCGTAACGGCTGTAACCGTAGGAGGAATAGCCGCCGATGCCGCCGCTGACATAGCCGCGCCCGCCGCCCACGCCGACACCGCCGGAAACGTAGACGCCGGGAACCATGCATCCGGCCGTGAGGGCGGCGGCGGCGATCGCGAGCAGTGCGGTTTTGCGGATCATCGGGGCAACATGGCGTTCGTGGTGGATGGCTCCACCACCATCGGGGTCCGGCGTTGAATCCCTCCTTAATTTCCATGGAAACCGCATCTCCAGACTGAAGCATTCATTGTCATGTACCGGTTCGTGCGCTGCGCTACGCTGGCAGGATGCCGGCACATTCCGCCCTCGACATCGAAGCAGTCCCGCTGCTGCCCGGCTGGACCGACGTGCTGGACGCTGCCGCGCGCATCCGCCCGTGGGTCGCCGCCACGCCGGCCATGCGCAATGCCGCGCTGGATGCGCTGGCGGGGGCATCCCTGCATTTCAAGTGCGAAAACTTCCAGCGCAGCGGCGCATTCAAGTTCCGTGGCGCCTGCAATGCGGTATTCGCCCTGCCGGACGCGGTCGCCGCACGCGGCGTGGCGACCCAGAGTTCGGGCAACCACGGCGCCGCCATCGCGCTGGCCTGCCGCCTGCGCGGCATCGAGGCGATCGTGGTGGTGCCTGAGGGCGCGCCGCAGGTGAAGCTAGACAACATCGCCGGCGAAGGCGCGCGCATCGTCCGTTGCGCGCCCAACATGCGCGCCCGCGACGCCGCGGTAGCCGAAGTGGTGGCCGAGTCCGGAGCGACCCTGATCCATCCCTTCGACCACCCCCACGTCATCGCCGGCCAGGCCACGGCCGCGCTCGAGCTGATGCAGCAGGCGCCTGCCTTGGAGGCCGTGGTCGCGCCCGTGGGCGGCGGCGGCCTGCTTTCGGGCACCGCCCTCGCCTGCCGGGCGCTGTCGCCCGCGACGGCGGTCTGGGGCGCGGAGCCGGAGGCCGCACGCGATGCGCACGATTCCCTCGCCGCCGGGCGGCTGATCGACGACCGCGTGCCGCAGACGATCTGCGACGGCTTGCGCGGCCATCTCTCGCCGCGCACGTTCGCGCTGCTGGCGCGACATGCCGACGGCATCCTGCTGGCCGGCGAGGATGCCATCCGCGCGGCAACGCTCCTGGCATGGCGCCATCTCAAGATCGTGATCGAGCCATCCTCCGCAGTCGCGCTGGCCGTGGTGCTCGCCACGCCCGAAGTGTTCGGCGGCAAGCGGGTCGGCATCGTCCTCAGCGGCGGCAATGTCGATCCCGCAGCGCTCGCGCCGGCCTGGGGGCGGATCGATGCCTGACCGCGACCGCAGCCTGGCGCTGATCGAGGCCTACTACGACGCCTTCAACCGCGGCGATCGCGAAGCCATGCTGGCATTGCTCAGCGACGACATCGCACACGACCTCAACCAGGGCGCGCGCGAGACCGGCAAGCCGGCCTTCGCCGCGTTCATGGCGCGGATGGATCGCCACTACCGCGAACGCCTGCACGACATCGTCGTGACGGTCGGCGACGGTGGTCGCCGCGCCGGTGCCGAATACACCGTGCATGGCGAATACCTCGCCACCGACATCGGCCTGCCGGAGGCGAACGGCCAGCGCTACGTGCTGCCGGGCGGTGCCTTCTTCGAGATTGCCGATGCGGCGGACGGCACGCTGCGCATCGCCCGCGTGACCAACTACTACAACCTCCAGGACTGGATCTCGCAGGTCGCGGGCTGACCGAACGCGATGCCGACCGCCATCCGTCGCCGCTGGCTGGTCGCGCTTTCCGCACTAGTGCTGGCCTTCGGCTTCCTCGGCGTGCGCGGGCTGTGGGACCCGGACGAGGGGCGCTACAGCAACGTCGCGCTGAACATGCTCGACAGCGGCGACTGGCTCACGCCGCGCCGCAACGATGTAGTCGCGCACTGGACCAAGCCGCCGCTCACCTACTGGGCCATCGCCGGCAGCGTGGCCGCGTTCGGCCCGCAGCCCTGGGCCGCGCGCCTGCCGTCCGCGCTGGCCTACCTGCTCACCGCCTGGCTGGCCTGGCGATTGGCCCGGCGGCTGCTGCCCGGTGGCGAGGACATGTCCGCGCTCGCCTTCATGAGCATGCTGGTGCCGTTCGCCGCCTCGCAGGTCATCAACACCGACAGCCTGCTGATGCTGTTCGAGACGCTGGCGATGCTCGCCTTCGTCGAGGCGCGCTTCGGCGACGACGCGCATGCGCGCCGCTGGAACCTCATGATGTGGGCTGCATTCGCGCTGGCATTCCTGACCAAGGGGCCGCCGGGACTGCTGCCGCTGCTGGCGATGCTCGCCTTCGACTGGGCGGTTCGCGATGGGCGGCGGCGCCGGGTTTTCAGCCCGGCCGGATTGGCCGCATTCCTCCTGCTCGCGTTGCCCTGGTATGCCGCGGTCACTGCCCGAACGCCAGGGCTGTTCGCCTATTTCCTGGGCGATGAGGTGATGAGCCGCATCGCCAGCGACGCCCACGACCGCAATGGCCAGTGGTGCGGATGGCTGGCGGTGTACCTGCCCGTGCTGCTGCTGGGCACCCTGCCCTGGACGCGCGAACTGATCGGCGCGGTGCGCGACCTGCCCGTCCGCGCCTGGTGGAAGAATCCCGCCGGGCGCCGCGACGACGCGCCGCGCCTGCTGCTCTGGCTGTGGATCGCGTTGCCGCTGCTGGTGTTCTGCGTCTCGCGTTCGCGGATGCCGCTGTACCTGCTGCCGCTGTTCGTGCCGATTGCGCTGCTGGTGGCGATGCGCCGCCGCGACGCCGGCAAGCCGTTCCCGCGCTGGCCGTGGATGGCCGCGTGGATCGCCCTGCTGCTGGCGGTCAAGATCGGCATGTCGATGGCGCCCAGCCACAAGGATGCCGGGGCCTGGGCCGAAACCCTGCGCGCCCGCAGCGATGCCCCGGTCCGTCGCGTGCTCTTCGTCGATGACATGGCGCGTTACGGCCTGCATCTCCACCTCGGCATTCCGGCCCGGATCGAGCGGATCGTGGTGACGCCCTACCTGCAACCGCGCTTCAACCCGTCCTACGACCAAACGCTGGACGCCGGGATCGCCGAATCCGCCGACGATCCTTCCGCGCTCTGGGTGACCAGGCAAGCGGCGTGGCCGCACGTCGCGGCGGCGCTGCATGCCCGCGGTGCGCATGCCCGCGTCCTCGGGGCGCCTTACCAGGGTCGCGTCGTCTTCCGGGTCCTGCGCGGCGCTCCGCCACCCGGCGATTGAAGTCGCGCGCTACCGCCGGCGGCGGATCGGAATGCTCGACACCGGCATCTGCGCCAGTTCGCCGTGCGCATCCCGCATCGGCGTGCCCGGCTCCGGTGCCCAGGCTTGCGCGTAGATCGCCTCCCAACGCATCGGCAGGCCTTGCGGCTCGCGCGGATGCGCGGCCTCGGCGGCGGCAAAGCGCGCGCGCCCGGACAGCGCGTGGCGGCGTGCGGTCAGCGCATTGGTCGCGCCCATCGCGCGCAGGCTGCGCAGGATGTCGCCGAAGGCGGACTTGTATTCGACGAAGACGTCGCGGTCGAGCACCGGCTCGCGGAAGCCGGCAGCAACCAGTGCATCGCCGAACGGCGCGATGGCAGTGAACGGGCTGACGTGCGGATGATCGTCGGCGGCGGCGAAGGCTTCACGCAGGTCGGCCAGCGTCTCGCTGCCGAAGGTGGAGAGCAGCAGCATCCCGCCCGCTTTCATCACCCGGCGGAACTCGGCGAACGCAGCCGGCAAATCCTCGATCCATTGCAGCGCGAGGTTGCAGAACAACACGTCCACGCTGCCGCCCGCCAGCGGCAAGGCGCGCAGGTCGGCATTCAGGCACGGAATCTCGCGCTCGCGCAGGAAACGGCCGCGGGTGTTGTCGCGGGCGGCGCGCAGCATCGGCATCGCCGCGTCCAGCGCGATCACCCGGGACTTTGGCCA
This sequence comes from Lysobacter sp., assembly GCA_036803045.1. Classification (GTDB taxonomy): domain Bacteria; phylum Pseudomonadota; class Gammaproteobacteria; order Xanthomonadales; family Xanthomonadaceae; genus Solilutibacter. Next base: position 24,082 of record DAIRVA010000011.1, read on the forward strand.
GCGCGCGCGCAGCGCATTCGCCGCGCGCGCTGGCCCGCAGGCGACATCCAGCACCACGCCGGGCTCGGCATCGCCGTGGCGCAGGGCGTAGTGATCGAGCGATTCCAGCAGCCGCGATTCGATCTCGCGCTGCACGCGCGATGCGGCGTCGTAACCGGCGGCCGCGCGGCCGAAGGCGCGCCACACCTGGCGGCTGTCGAACACTCGCGCGGGGAAGGAATCACCCATCATCCCCGCGCTTCCAGCAAGGGCTGCAAGGCGTCGACCACCGCATCGGCGTGGGTGAGGAAGGGCGCGTGGCCGGCGTGGTCGATCACGGCGAAGCGCGCATCCGGCGCAAGGGATGCGGCGGCTTGCATCGCGCGCGGGTCGACCAGGCGGTCGCGTCGGCCGGCGATCCACGCGCTCGGAACAGCCAGCCCCGGCAGCGCATCGCGCAGGTCACTGGTTTCGAGCAACTCCAGGCCATCGGCCAATACCGAGCCGGCCGGTTCGCCGCGCGCCAGCACCGCATCGCGCAGGCTGCGCAGTTCCTCCTTGGCGTGGTCGGAGCCGAAGGCTTCCAGCGCGAGGAAGCGGTCGAGCGTGCCGCGCCAGTCATCGCGCAAGCCGCTGGCGAAATCGCGGAAGATCTCCGGCGACATCCCCCATCGCCAGTCGTCCTTGCGCACGAAGCAGGGCGTCGCGCACAGCATCGCCAGCGCGCGCATTGGTATGCCGTGTGCGGCGGCGTGCAGGGCCACGAGGCCACCCAGCGACCAGCCGCACCAGAGCGCGTCGTGGGGCACGAGGCGTGCGATGGCGCGCGCACTGTCGGCCAGCGTGAGCGGAATGTCCGCCGCGCGCGACGCACCGTGTCCGGGCAGGTCCACGACATGCAGGGTGCAGCGATCACGCAGGCGCTCGACCAGCGGCGCGAACACGCCGCCGTGCATCGCCCAGCCATGCAGCAGGACGATGTCGGGGCCGCTGCCGGTGACTTCGACGTGCAGGCTCACGGGCTTTGCTCCGTGCGCATCGCCTGCACCTGGCGCGCATCGTTGAGGTGCGAGCGCGCGGCGACCCAGGCGAACAGCACGATGCCGACGATGATCATCGCACCGCCCAGCAACGCGCCGCCCTGCGGCCAGGCCTCGTGCAGGAACAGCACGCCGAGCAGGCTGGCAAAGATCAGTTCCGCGGCCTGCATCGCCTCGGCGGCGGCGAGCGCGGTGGGGTTGTCGCGGACGAGGCCGGTCGCCTTGAAGAACAGGATGGTGGCGATGACGCCGGCCGACAGCGCCACGCCCGCGGCCATCCACACCTGCGAGGCGGAAGGCACGCCGGCCTGCGAGAACGCATACACCGACACCAGCAGCCACAGCGGCTGGCTGGCGAGGGTCATGCCGAACACGCGCTGGGTGGCGTCGAGTGGCTCGCCGCTGCGCTCCAGATGCAGCAGCAACAGGCGATTGCCGAGCGGATACAGGATGGCCGAGCCCAGCACGCAGGCCAGCGCGATCCACGCGGCGCGATCCAGCCCGCCATCGGCATGCGCGTACTGCATCAGCATCACCCCGGCCAGGATCAACAGGCCCACGCCCCAGGCCGCCAGCGGCACGTGGCGGCGCTCATCGCGGTACAGGAACGGCGCGCACAGCATCCCGGCGATCACGGTGAACTGGAAACTGCCGGCGACCAGCCACGAGGGCCCGCTGTCGGCGGCGAAAGCCAGCAACAGGTAGAACAGCACGAAGCCCAATGCGCTGCAGCCCAGCCACGCGCCCGGATGCGCGCGCATCGCCGACCACAGCGAGCGCCAGCGCCCGCGCATCAGCGGAATCATCAGCGGCAGGGTGATGAAGTAGCGCAAGGCCGCCGTCCACGCCCAGTGGCCGCCGCCGGTGGCGGTGGCGCGGTTGAGCACGTAGGTGAAGGTGAAGAACAGCGCGGAGACCAGCGCGATCAGCACCGCGGCCAGCACGATGCGGCGGTGCGATGCCGACGGGCTCATGGCGCGCTGCCGATGCGCCGGCGGGTTTCGTCGCGGGCGCGGGCCAGCGCATCGACCAGCGCATCCACGTCGGCAGTGGCGTGCAGGGCCGAGAAGGCGATGCGCAGCCGCGCGCCGTTCTCGGGCACCGTCGGCGGGCGGATCGACGCGACCAGAAAGCCCTGTTCGCGCAAGGAACGGGACATCGCCTCCGCATGCGCATCGTCGCCGCACGGCAGGGGCTGGATCGGCGTAAGCGATTCCGGCAGCCGGAACCCCTGTCGCATCGCCGCGCCGCGAAAGCGCAGCACCAGCCCGAGCAGCTTTTCCCGGCGCCAGTGCTCGCGCCGAGCCAGCCGGATCGCGGCGCGGGTGGCCGCTGCCTGTGCCGGCGGTAGCGCCGTCGTGTACAGGTGAGGACGGGCGGTTTCCTCCAGATGCCCGATCAGATCGGCATCCCCTGCAAGCGCCGCGCCGAAGCTGCCCAGCGCCTTGCCGAAGGTCGCCAGCTGCAGCGGCGCTTCGCGCACGCCCAGCCGCGCCGCCGCCACGCTGCCGCGTCCTTCCGGCCCCAGCACGCCGATGCCGTGCGCGTCGTCGACGTAGAGGATCGCGCCTTCGACGTGCGCCGCCAACGCCAGGTCGGGCAAGGGTGCCTGGTCGCCATCCATGCTGAACACGCCATCGGTCGCGAGCACGGCCGCTCCGTCCGGCTGCGCGCGCAATTGCCGCAACGCACCCTCGGCATCGCCATGCGGGTAGCGTCGCAAGCGGCAGCCGGCTAGCCGGGCTGCATCGATCAGGCTGGCGTGGTTCAGCCGGTCCTGCACGCAGACGTCGCCTTCGCCCAGCAACGACTGGATGGCGGCGAGATTGGCCATGTAGCCGGTCGAGAACAGCAGAGCGCGCGGCACCTGCAGCCACTCGGCCAGCTCCCGCTCCAGCGCGGCATGGATCTCGGTGTGGCCACAGACCAGTTGCGAGGCGACGCCGCCGGCACCGGTCCGCGCGGCTTCGTCCTGCAGTGCGCCAACGACCGCGAAATGCTGCGCCAGCCCGAGATAGTCGTTGCTGCAGAACCCGGTCAGCCAACGGCCTTCGACATCGATCCGCACGCCATCGCGACGCTGCACCGTCAGGCGCTGGCGCCGCCGGCGCTTTTCGTCGCGGCGATCGCGCGCCTCCGCGATGCGCTCGTACGGGGATGGCCGCATCAGGCCACCCGGGCGACCGCTTCGGAGGCGGGCGCGACGATGTCGACGTGCACGGTGTCTCCGCAGGCGTCGAGGTCCGCGCCGTCGTAGGGCATCGGCTTCAGGCCCAGCCGCGCGAACAGCGCGTCGTCCCTGGCGGTATCCGGGTTGCCGGTGGTGAGCAATTTCTCGCCGTGGAAGATCGAGTTCGCCCCGGCCAGGAAGCACAGCGCCTGCAACTCGTCGCCCATCGTCTCGCGGCCGGCGGACAGGCGCACCATGGATTTGGGCATGACGATGCGGGCGACGGCGATCGTGCGCACGAACTCGAACGGATCGAGCTCCTTCTCTTCGGCCAGCGGCGTGCCGGCCACTCGCACGAGGCGGTTGATCGGCACCGAATCGGGATGCGCCGGCAAGGTGGCGAGTGTATGCAGCAGGCCCGCGCGCTGGTCGCGCGACTCGCCCATGCCGACGATGCCGCCACAGCAGGTCTTGAGGCCGGCATCGCGCACGTTCGACAGCGTGTCGAGACGGTCCTGGTATTCGCGCGTGGTGATCACGTCGCCGTAGAAGTCCGGTGCGGTGTCGAGGTTGTGGTTGTAGTAGTCGAGGCCGGCGTCTTTCAGCGCCTGCGCCTGCGTGTCGCTCAGCATGCCGAGCGTCGCGCAGGTCTCAAGCCCCATCGCCTTCACCCCGGCGATCATCTCGGCGACCTTCGGGATGTCGCGGTCCTTCGGGCTGCGCCATGCGGCGCCCATGCAGAAGCGCGAGGCGCCGGCGTCCTTGGCCGCGCGCGCCTTGACCAGCACGTCGTCGCAGGCCATCAACTTCGTGGCATCGACACCGGTGTGGTAGCGCTGCGCCTGCGGGCAGTAGCCGCAGTCCTCCGGACAGCCGCCGGTCTTGACCGACAGCAGCGTCGAGACCTGGACCTCATCCGCATTGAAATATTGGCGATGCACGGTGGCCGCGCGGTACAGCAGCTCGGTGAAGGGCAGCGCGAACAGCGCGCCGATTTCCGGGCGCGTCCAATCGTGGCGAACGAGTGCGGGACCGATGAATATTTCGGACATCTCTGACAGGCCTGAAGCGGGCAAGCGGCCAGTCTGGAAAGCATGTCCGGACCTGTCAACTTTTCATGGGGCTCCCTGGTTGACCATGTCCTGCGGCAGGCATGGCCGCCCTCTTGCCTGGCCTGCGGCCTGCCGGGGGATGGCGACAGCGACCGCGACCTGTGCCCGGCCTGCCTTGCCGCACTGCCGTGGAACCTCCACGCCTGCCGGCGCTGCGCCCTGCCGCTGCCTCCGCACGATGCCGGCATGGCATGCGGCGAATGCCTGTCCCGTGCCTCGCCGCTGGAAACGGTACGGGCGGCATTCGCCTACACGGCGCCGCTCGATCGTCTGCTGCCGATGTTCAAGTTCCACCAGTCGCTGGCCACCGGTCGCCTGCTCTCCGGCCTGATGGCCGATACGCTGATCGGCGCCGCGGTGCCGGACGCGGTGCTGGTGCCGATTCCGCTGCATCGCGCACGTTTGCGCCAGCGCGGCTACGACCAGGCGCTGGAATTGGCCACATCGCTGGCGCGCCGGCTCCACCTGCGTTGCGATCCGACGCTGCTCTCGCGCCCGAAGGCCACCGCCGCGCAATCCCGGCTCGACAAGACGGCCCGCCGGCGCAATCTCGACGGCGCATTCAGCGTCCGCGGACACGGCGCATTGCCCGCCCGGATCGTGCTGGTCGACGACGTAATGACCACGGGCGCCACGTTGGAGGCCGCGGCATGCGCATTGCGCGCGGCCGGGGCGACGCGGGTGGATGCCTGGGTCTGCGCCCGGGTCCCCTGATGCGACACCTTCCGCCAAACGGCATAGGATGACGTGGAGCACGCTGCATGTGCTCCATGACCATTCTCAGGGGAAGCTATTCATGAGCACGTTCCAGGAATCGGTTTCAGGCGTCGCGCGCGAGATCGGGCGCGGCTGGTGGGTCTTGTTGTTGTACGGCATCGTCGCGCTGGTGTTCGGCGTGATCGCGATCATGCGGCCGGTCGAGGCCGCGGCGGCCATGGCCTGGGCGGCCGGCGTCATGGCCTTGGTCGAGGCCGGCATCAGCGTGATCGCATTGTTCGGCAAGGAGACGCCGGTCTCCAAGGGCTGGCTGGCGTTCTATGCCCTCATCTCGCTGGTGTTCGGCGTGATGGCGGTGATGTACCCGCTGGCGATGGCCGGCAGTCTGGTGCTGGTGCTGGGGATCTGGCTGATCGTCGCCGGCATCTACCGCATCGTCTTCGCCATCCGCGTGCGCAAGGTCATCGATGGCGAATGGTGGCTGATCCTCGGCGGCGTGCTGGGCATCCTGCTGGGCGTGATGTTCCTCGCGCAGCCGCTGGCCGGCATCGTCACCACCTCGCTGTGGATCGGCATCATCGCGGTGGCCTACGGCCTGTTCCAGATCTTCGCGGCCTTCCGCGTCCGCAAGCTGGCATCGGTCTGATGCCTTCGCGCCATGGCGTCGGGGGCTGCCCGGCGCCATGGACGCCACGCGTTTCAGCCCCCCTTGCGCAGGGCGAAGTCCGCCACGATGCCGGCGAAGACCGCCATCCCCACCCAGTTGTTGTGCAGGAAGGCGCGGAAGCAGGCGTCGCGGCCGCGGCCACTGCGCTGGACGAGACGGAACTCCCACGCCACCAGCATCGCGGCCACGCCCAAGCCGATCCAGTAATACAGACCCGTCCCGGCGCGCTGGCCGACCAGGGCAAGCGCCGAAAACGTCAGCGCGTACAGCACGCCCTGGGCGACGAGGTCGAGCTCACCGAACAGGATGGCGGTGGATTTCGAACCCATGCGCAGGTCGTCGTCGCGGTCGACCATCGCATACCAGGTGTCGTAGGCGGTGGCCCAGAGGATATTGGCGAGGTATAGCAGCCAGGCGATCGGCGGCACCGCGCCCTGGATCGCGGCGAAGGCCATCGGGATGCCCCAGCCGAACGCCATGCCGAGGTAGACCTGCGGCAGGTAGGTGTAGCGCTTGAGGAAGGGATAGCTTGCCGCCAGCAGCACGCCGATCACGCTCATCCAGATCGCCAGCCGGTTGAGCGTGAGCACCAACGCGAAGGCGATCAGCATCAGCACCACGAACAGGATGAGCGCCTCGCGCGGGCTGACTTCCCCGGTGACCAGCGGTCGGCCGCGGGTGCGTTCCACGTTGCCGTCCAGCCAGCGGTCGGCGTAATCGTTGATCACGCAGCCAGCGCCCCGAGTCAGCCACACGCCCAGCGTGAACACGATCAGCGGATGCCAATCCGGCACCCCGCCGGCGGCCAGCCACAGGCCCCACCAGGTTGGCCACAGCAACAGCAGCCAGCCAATCGGCCGGTCCGCGCGCATCAGCCGCAGGTAAGCGCCCAGCTTGCGCCGCCAGTGCGGCGGTGGCGGCGTCTGCCAGGCCTCGGGCAGGGGTTGGTTCATCGTCCTCGCAACCGTGTTGCCGGCATGATCATTGTCGCCGGCGTGCGGGCTTGTTCCGGCTCAGCGTTCCAGGATCGCCACCACGCCCATGCCGCCCGCCGTGCAGATGCTGATGAGGCAGCGGCCGCCGCCGCGCTGCGCCAGTTCCTTGGCGGCGGTGGCGACGATGCGCGCGCCGGTCGCGGCGAAGGGGTGGCCCGCGGCGAGAGACGAACCATTCGGATTGAGCTTGGCCGGATCGATGCTGCCCAGCGCACCCGGCAGGCCGAGACGGTTGCGACAGTACTCGTCGCTCTCCCACGCCTTCAGCGTGCACAGCACCTGCGCGGCGAAGGCTTCGTGGATTTCGTAGAAATCGAAGTCCTGCAGGGTGAGGCCATGACGCGCGAGCATCTGCGGCACGGCCACGGTCGGCGCCATCAGCAGGCCTTCGCCGTGCACGAAATCGACGGCCGCCACCTGCGAATCCAACAGATACGCCAGCGGCTTCAGGCCGTGCTCGGCGGCCCATTCCTCGCTCGCCAGGAGGCATGCCGATGCCCCATCGGTGAGCGGCGTGGAGTTGCCGGCGGTCAGCGTGCCACGGCCGGAGGTCCTGTCGAAGGCCGGTTTGAGCGTCGCCAGTTTCTCGATGCTGGTATCGGGGCGCAGGTTGTTGTCGCGCGACACGCCGCGGAACGGCACGACCAGATCATCGAAGAAGCCGCGGTCGTAGGCGGCCGCCAGTTTCTTGTGCGAGGAAACCGCGAGCTCGTCCTGCGCTTCGCGACTGATGTTCCATTCCTTGGCCATGTCCTCGCAGTGCTGGCCCATCGACTTGCCGGTGCGCGGCTCGGCCACGCCCGGGAACGAAGGTTTGAGTTCCCCAAAGCGGAAGCCCTTGAACGCCGCCAGCTTCTGTCCGAAGGTCTTGGCTGCGTTCGCCTTCAGCAATCGGCGGCGCAACTTGTCGCCATAGACGATCGGCACGTCGGAGGTGGTGTCCGAGCCGCCGCCGATGCCCGCCTCGATCTGTCCCTGCGCGATCTTGTTGCCGATGTGCGCGATGGTGTCGAGCGAGGTGCCGCAGGCGCGCTGCAGGGTGATGCCGGGCGTCAACGGCGAGAGGCCGGACGACAGCGCGGCCTCGCGGCCCAGGTTCCAATCGCTGGAATGCTTGATCACCGCGCCCATCGCGACTTCGCCCAGTTCCTTGCCCTGCAGGCCGAATTTCTCGACCAGGGCGCCCAGCGTGCGCACCGACATGCCCATGTTGCCGACATCGGCATAAGCGGTGTTCTGGCGGCAGAAGGGAATGCGCACGCCGCCCAATACGGCGACACGACGGGACTGCGACATCGAAGGCTCCTCGGGTGCCGTGCGGTGGCGCACGGCTAGAATACGAGTCTACCGTCCACCCCGATGACGCGCACGCGATGACCGAAGCCGCAAACGACCCGTCCGTGATGGCCGTGATGGCGCTGGAGTGGATGCCCGACGGACCCGCGCCGCGCACGGCACTCACGCAGGACGAGGCCGGGCTGCTGCTCGAGCGCATAGGCCACGACCTGGCCCTGCTGGTGCCGGATGCCGCCTCGCTCGATCTCATCGCGATGGGCGCGCATTTCGATCCGGCGGAGGTCTTGCGCGCGGGTTGGCCAGTGCATCGGCGCCTGCATGAATTGCGCCTGCGTGCGCCGGGACGCGGCGGCGGTCCGCGCATCATTGCCCTGGGCTCGGATGCGCACGGCGACATCCCGCAACCGCTGCAGGCCGAACCCGCATTGCAGGGCGGCCTGCTGCGCGTGCTGCCGATCCTGTTGTCCGGCGACAACGCCGCGATGGTCGGCGAGCAGCTGGAAAACGTGCTCGTGGATCGCGGCATGGCGCGCGCGGAGACCGCGCTGCTGGCACAGGAATCCTTCGCCGCCCGCATCGAGCACGCGCGCTATCTCACCGTGCATGACCTCGCCGCGATGACCGCGCTGCAGTACCGTCACATGGGCCTGGACACGCTGTGGCCGCTCATCGAGACGGCCTTGCTCGCGCCGGGTGGGGACGCCTGGCTGGATGCGCCGCCGGAGCCCCTCATCCACCTCATCGGCGGCGAGGCGCGCGTCGCGCTGTTCTCCGACGATGCCTGGCGCGAGCGTTACGCGCCCGAGGAAACCGATCCCGAGCGCCTCGCGCGTCGACGCGGCTATTTCGAGGCGCGCCTGCGCCAGCTGGCGGCCGTGCTGGAAGCGCACGGCATTCCGGTCACTTTCGTCGATTGCCCCACTGGCCGAGACGCGCGCCACGCCTGCATGGACTGACGCGCGTCGTCCGGGATGCCGGAAGGTGCTGGCGATGGGCAGGCACGCCGAATTCTGGCCGTTCGTGCCGGTTTCGGCCGACCGCGCTTATGCCACACTCCGCCCGTCGCGATGCATGCCGAACGAGGCGCCATGGAGCCCGCCCAACTGCCCGATGTGACCCGCCTGCTGGCGCGTGCGCGCGACGGCGACGCGGATGCCATGGGTGCGGTCTATTCGGCCGTGTATGGCGAACTCAAGCGCGCCGCCCGCCTGCAGCTGCGGCGCATGCAGGACAATTTCGAGACCACCGCGCTGGTCCACGAGGCCTACCTGAAACTGGGCGGTGCGCAGCTGGCCGCGCAGGACCGCAACCACCTGCTGGCGCTGTCGGCGCGGGCGATGCGGCAGGTGCTGGTGGATGATGCGCGCGCGCGCAAGGCCGACAAACGCGGCGGCGGCCAGTCCGCACTCACCCTCGGCGCGGTCGCCGATGCCGGCGACGCCGCGGCGCTCGAGGTGCTGAAGCTGGACGGATTGCTGGAATCGCTGCACAGGCTGGACGAACGCGCCGCACGAGTCGTCGAGTTGCGCTATTTCGGCGGCTACACCGAGGTGGAAGTCGCCCGGATGCTCGACATCAGCGAGAGCACCCTGCGCCGCGACTGGCGGCGCGCCCGCGCGTTCCTGATGAAGGAAATGGCGGCATGACCGAGACCTCGATGGCGCGCCAACGGCGCGCGATGGCAGCCTTCGATGCCGTGGTGGAACTGGAAGGCGAAGCGCGCGAGCAGCGCCTGCGCGAACTCTGCGGCAACGATCCCGAGCTGCTCGCCGAAGTGCGCGCGATGCTAGCGGCGGACGCCCGTGAGGGCCAGCCATTCAAAGGCGATGCCGCGGCCTGGGGCGAGGCGCTTGCGCGCGACGCCGCCGACCCGGCGCGCGACCCGATGATTGGCCCCAGCATTGGCGCCTGGAACCTGGTCGGGGTGATCGGCCGCGGCGGCATGGGCGCGGTGTACGCGGTCGAACGCGGCGACGGCGCCTATGCGCAGCAGGCCGCGCTCAAGCTGATCCGCGCCAGCGCCGACTCGCCGGCCGCGCGCGAACGCTTCCTCCGAGAACGGCAGATCCTGGCCGGGTTGCAGCATCCGAGCATCGCCCGCCTGCTTGACGGCGGCATCACCGCCGACGGCGAACCGTACTTCGTGATGGAGCGCATCGACGGCGTACCCATCGACCGCTGGTGCGACGCGCGCAAGCTGGGGTTGCGCGAACGCATCGTGCTGTTCCTGCAGGTCCTGGATGCCGTGCGTTACGCACATCGCAACCTGGTCGTGCACCGCGACCTGAAACCGTCGAATTTGCTGGTCGATGCCGATGGCCGGGTCAAGCTGCTGGACTTCGGGATCGCCAAGCAGCTGGAAGGCAGCGACGTCACCGCCACCCACGACCGCGTGCTGACCTTCGAATACGCCAGCCCGGAACAGCTGCACGACGCGCCGATCACCACCGCCACCGACCTGTGGCAGCTCGGCGTGGTCCTGCACCGGCTGCTGTCCGGCGCGCATCCGTTCGGGCTGACCCGCGACACCCCGGTGGCCAGCCAACTGCAGCAGCTGGAACGCGAGCCGGAACCGCTGACCCGCGCCGCCGCGCAGGCCACGCCGGAACAGGCCGCACAGCGCGGCGGGCTGACCCCGGCCGGATTATCGCGCGCCTTGCGCGGCAGCCTGGCCGACATCGTGCAGGCCTGCCTGCGCCGCGATCCCGAACAGCGCTATGCCTCCGCCGATGCGCTGGGCAACGACCTCAAGGCCTGGCTGGACGACCGCCCGATCGCCGCGGTGCCGCTGTCGCGCGGCGAACGCGCGAAATTGTGGCTGCGGCGCAATCGCCTGCTGGCCGCATCCATCGGCGCGGTGAGCGTGGCCCTGCTCGCCGGCACCGGCGTGGCATTGTGGCAGGCGAATGAGGCGCGAGCGCAGGCCCGCATTGCACGGGAACAAGCCCGTCTGGCCGAGCAACAAGCCGAGCGCGCGCAAGGCGCGATGGCGTTCCTTGAGGAAGCGCTGAACGGCGCCTCCCCAAACCACCAGCTGGACAGCAAGTTTTCGCTGAAGCAGTTGCTCGCCTATTCGCGCACATTGCTGGATCAAAACAAGGATCTGGATCCGCAAGTACGCAAGGCGGTGCAGCGCAGCCTGGCGATCCTGTATGCCATGAACGGCGGCTATCTCGATTCAGAAGCGATGTATACGCCGGGGATGCGCGATGTGACACCGTTCAACCGTAAGGACGCGCTGGAATTGGCCATCCATTTCGGCAACTACTCGGGCGTCCTTGGCATGGTGGGCAAGCGAAAGGAGGCCGTGGCCGCCGCGGACCAGGCCTTCCAGTTGCGCAAGCGCTACGCCCCCGACGACACCTTCCTGCAGGCGGCATCGCAGAAGAACCTGGCGGACGTGCAAGGCCTGATCGGCGACTACACCGGTGCAGCGGCCAACTACGAAAAGAGCCTGGCCGTTCTGACCCATCTGCCCGCACCGGACGAACAGGTGCGCTACCACACGATCGGCGCGTACAGCGGCCTGTGCAAGGTCCTGACCGAACTCAAACGTCCCGGGCGTGTACTGGAGTGCGCCGCGAAAGGCTTGGCCTATGCCGATGCGCAAGGCGATGCCGGACTCGATGCCGATCGGGTCGACTTGCTAATCTGGAGGGCCATCGCGCAGCGCAAGCTGGGTCGCTATGAGGGTCTGGAAGCGGTCATGCGGCAAGCCATCGCGCTCGGAGAGAAACTGCATGGCGCGGACAGCCCGCTCATCGGTTCGAACTATGTCCAACTCGGCGATGCGTTGAACGACATGGGGCAATATGCGGCCGCGCTGGACGCCTACTCCCACGCGGAAAGGATCCTGATCGGCGGAAGAGCTTCGCCAGGACAATTAGCGACCGCGTACCATGGCATGGGCATCGCTTGGCAGAAGCAAGGCAACAGAGCCAAAGCTGTGGACTGCTACCGGCGCGCGCTGGCGAGCATTGATAACGCCGACACACCACGCCTGCAGCAGATGTTGCGCAACATCCAGGCGGCATTGGACAGCCTGTCCACGGATCGGCACTAACGCCTCGCGGCGGGGGAGCACCGTGCGTTGACCTCGCTGGATACGACCGACAGCGTGCCGCTGCTCGCGCCGAAGCGCAGGATCACCGCCGCGGCTACGGCTCCCGCCAGCTGACATTTACAACATCGCCGCCAGTGCCGGCGATTCCACATCCATCAGTCTGCTGCTGAACCCGATCTCCAGACGTTACCGGGCTTTGCGGACAGGACCCGCAAGAAGACGGCAAATCGGCATGAAGCGCGCTCATTGGTCCAGCCCGGCTTTGGAAGTGACATTCACTGCAGCTTGAACGCCCCGGTCAAGGTCACGCCGTAGATCGCGCCATCGCGGCCAATCCGCCAGGACGGGCCTTGCGAACCGCCGCGGCGCAGGTCGGGCTCGATGCCCCAGCCACCGTCGAAGTCCAGGTTGTGGCCGGGCAGGACCGTGCTCCACAGCAGGGTGCCGGTACGTGCGTCCAGCCCCTGGAGGCGGAAATCGCTGCCGCCCTTGCCGTCGGCGGCCGGAATGCGTTCGGACAGGTAGAAGACGCCGCCCGACGACGCCAGCAAGCGCGCATTCGCGCCAATCGGGCGCCGCCATTCCGATCTTCCGTCGCCCAAGCGGAGTGCGCGCAGCTCATGCACACCGCCACGCGCGACATCCACCACCAGCATGTCCCCCGCGCCGACGCGATCGCCGATGATGCCGTCGCGAATCGGTTGCGTCGTCCATGCGACATTCCCGCTGCGCGGATCGAAGGCCCGCAAGGCATCGCCGGTCGGCACATGCCCATAGGCGGCGGCACCGGACAGCCCCTGCACGCGGATGATGGCCTTTCCGCCGGCGACGATCGGGGTGCCGTCGTCGGAGCGCCGGGTCTTGCCGTTGCCGCGCTCGGCCACCGGTTGCGCGGTGTTGCGCCACAAGGTCTGTCCGCTCTGCATGTCGATGGCCTGCAGCTGCCGCGTCGACGGATCGGCCTGGTCCTTGCTGCGCGCGGTCAGCAGCAGGATGCCGTCGGTGAGGGCGGCAGGGCTGAACGTCGGCAGATAGCGGGGATCGTCCTTCTCCATCGCCAGCTGGAAATCGCGGTTGCGCCACAGCACCTGATCCAGCGCCGCGTTGAAGCCGATCAGGTTGCTCACGCCGTCCTGTATCGACTGGTTGACCCCGGTGAAGGTCCCGCCGAGCCCGCGCAAGGCGACGTTGGCCGCGGGCGTGAGGCTGCCCACGATGCGCCCGGCCGCCGGATCGATGATGTAGTAATCCGCCGGCTTGCCGTCATTGCGCGCATAGACCAGCAGGACGCGGCCGGACGGCAGTTCGTGGAACGCGACGTTGCCGCTGGTGCCCCGGCGGTTACCGACTGCGCAGACATCGGCGATCCGCCACAGGGGCTTGCCGGTCTGCATGTCCAGCGCGGAAATGCCGGCGTTGTCGTCGTTGTTGCAGCTGCCGGTCAGGACCCGCTTGTCGACCAGGAACGGCGACCATGCCCCCCACCAGCCGGGTTTGGTCTGCCAGGCGATCTTCGGCGCGGACAGGATGGGTGGCGCCGGGAATTCGCGGCTGTTGCAGGTGGTGCCGTAGACCCGGCCCATCGCACCCGGGTCGTCGCACACTTCGCCGCGACCGGCACCGCGCAGGCGCGCGATCGCCGCATCGCGTGCGGCCGGCGAATCGTCCGGCATGCCGATGGCGGGTTCGCCGATGCGGCTGCGCGCAGCGTCGTCCACTTGCCCTGTGGCGCTTTCGGCATGCTCTTCGGCCTGGCTTGCCGCCTGCTTCACCGCCTTCTTCACCGCCTGCTTGAACATGCCGCCCAGATCTTGTGCCGCGACGGGCATGACGGTGCATGCACAGAACAGGGCGCTACATGCCACCGCCATCGCCCTACGCCACATCGTGGCGTCGATCCGATGCCAGGCGGATCGCCGCGGCACGTTCGCAAGCGGGCACCTGTTCATGGCGAGCCCCCGCAATCCTCGACCGGCGTGAGGGTGAACTGCTCGCCGCCTTGGGTGGTGCGCGACTGGCTGCCTGCAGTGGTGGTGCCGCCGCCGTTGGTGGTCATCGTGCCCGGTTTGTCCTCGCCGTTCGGGAACACGATGCCGTAACTGCCCTGCGCCTTCCAGTGCAAGCCGGGAATGTTCGGCGTGCGCACGAATTTGTAGCTGCCGTTGAGGCCGCCGCTGAATTCCACGCCGAACAATTTTCCGTTCAGCACAAAGGGCTTGTCGATGGCGCACACCACCTGGTTGACCGGATCGCCGCCGCCACCCGTCACGCGATAACCCTTCTTCTTGGTGTCGAACTGCAACGTCGCCCTCCCGACGCCGCGCTTGCTGCGCGCCTCGAAGTCGATGCTCGCGCTCTGGTCCTTCTCCTGCGGGTTCTGGTAGTCGAACTGCGCATCGGCGGGCACTTTCCTGTCGCGCGGATTGAGCATGTGTTCGCCGCCGAGCGTGGCCTTGACCGTGCCGCGGGTCGGCGCACCGTCGGATTTCGCGCGTGGTTCGGCGAACAAGGTGTAGGCAGTGTTGGGTTTAGCACCGGTGCGCTTCTCCGGGCTGGTGCGCACGTCCAGTTTCACGCAATGGCCGGATTCCCACGGCGCCTGGCCGCCGGTGCCGCGCAGCATTATCTCGGCGATCATGCTCATGTACGAGGAGATGCCATCCAGCATCGCCTCCGTGTGCCGGGCCTCGTCGGGGCGGAAGACGCTGTAGCCGCTTTCGGCGTTGCTTCGGCCGCTGCCCTTGCCGTCGCGGGTCCATCGCTGAGAGACGTTCACGTGCTTGTCGCCGCCCTTGCCGGTGCCGCTGATGTCGATGTTGATGTCGGATTCCGATCCGCCGTCGCCATCGATCAGGTGCGCGTCGTCATCCAGGTAGCGGCTGTAGTGCAGGGTGGACTTGATCGCGCCTCCGGTTCCCGGCTGGCCGCTGACGCTCATCCGCGATTCGATCTCGAGGTCGATGTCGACCTTGCCCTGCGGATCCGGGCAGGCTTCCATCTTCATCGTCACCTTGACCTTGCCGTCTATCCCCTCGACCTCATCGACGGGGAATTCCATGGTCTGGTCGATGCTGCCGTCTTCGCCCATCCGCCATTCCGCGCTGCCGCCGGCGCCGTCGAACTTGATCGGTCCATGGCTGGCGATTTCACGCAATTGTTCGTCGGATGCCTGTGACGCCGCGCCGCTCATCATGCCGCCGGTCAGCAGGCCGGCGAAGCCACCCATCCCCAGTCCCGCAAAACCGGCATCGGTGCCGGAGCCGTCGAAGCCAACGGGGATCATCTTGGGCGCATCGTCGCTCACGAAACCCTTCGCACGTCGTTCATAGGCGGTGCCGAGCGCCATCAGCGCGGCGACGGCCCCGTCCTCGCCCCCCAACGCGTCCACCATCCCGGTGGCTTCCATCAACTTGTAGTGCAGCCAATAGTCGTACGGCGCCATCCTGCGGGTGGCCTGTTCCGGGCCTTGCGCCTTGAAGGCCTCGAATTCCGCCTGCGTGAACGGCGCCGATCGACTGGCGGGCGCGGACGTCTTGGACTGCCCCGGTTCGCGATCGCCCGAGCAGGAGGTTAGCGCCAGCAGGGCGAGCAGGAGGCAATTGCGAAGCGAGGGGTGCATGGCGGTTTCCGATGGCCGTTTCCTCATTAAGCGGAAAACGGCCGCAAAACCAGCCACGTCGCCCGGAATCGCTAGCGCACGATCCGAATCACGCCACAGGCAATCCGCTTGCCCGCGTTGCCGGAGGGCTGCGAGGTGTAATCGTCCGCATCGGCATGGATCACGATCGCCTTGCCCATCACGTCGGTATCGGTGCCGGTGCCGAGGCTTACCCCGCCGAAGTGCGCGTCGACGCGCGCGGTGCCGCCGGCATCGGCCTGCAGGTTGGCCTGGTCTCCAAGGTGGTGCGCGCCGCCGGCCTGTGCGTTGCCGTGCGGCTGGCTGGTCGGGTTGAAATGGCCGCCCGCGCTGCTGGCATCGGCGGCGCTGCAATCGCCCTTTTCGTGGATGTGGAAGGCATGGATGCTGCCGGGCGCGAGGCCGCTGACCTGACCGGTCACGCGCACGCCATCGCCCGCCCACATCACGTGCAAGACGCCGACTGCGTTGCTGCCCGAGCGCGAAGCCAGGGCGGCGTTGGCCATCGTCGCGTCGGTGGCCGGGACGGCGGCACAGGCCCCGAGCATCAAGGTGGTCGCGGCGACGAGCGGAAGACGCAGGTTCATGTCGCTTTCTCCTGGGGAAGTCGCATCACCGTAGCCAAACAGCGGTGGACGGCCGATGAAACCCCGTGATTCGCGTTGGAATCAGGCTTCCGGCGCGTCGTTGCGCCGCCGCCGACGCGATGCCCCCAGCTTGCGCGTCAGCGTGTTGCGGCCCACGCCCAGCGCATCCG
>DAIRVA010000012.1:0-39946 GCA_036803045.1 Lysobacter sp.
GAGCAACTCGTTCAACCAGCTCATGGATTTCCGCCATCGGTTCGTTCGGTTGCCAACGAGTCTAGCAAGCGGCCACAGACGCAAGCGTATGCGGATATTTTTGATACGGGTAAATTAAATACAGGCCGCTCGACTGTCCAACGAATCCGTTCGTCGAAACGTCATGGGGAATACAGTCTTGCCGCGCGTGGCAGACGCTAGGATGCCCTCATGCGTCCCGAAATCCCATTGGTCAGCGTGGCACTGTGCTCCTGGAACGGCGAGCGCTGGCTACGACGGCAGCTGGACTCGATCCTGGCCCAGGAAGACGTGCTGCTGGAAGTGGTCGTCCTCGACGATGCCTCCTCCGACGGCACGCTGGCCTTGCTGCGCGAGTACGCAGAGCGCGACGACCGCATCCGGCTGCACGCCAACCCGGCGAACCTGGGCCACCTGCGCAGCTTCGAGAAATGCATGGGCATGTGCAAGGGCGACTTCATCGCGCCCGCTGACCAGGACGACATCTGGCATCCACGCAAGCTGCGCACCTTGCTCGATGCGATCGGCGACGCCGATCTGGCCTATTGCGACTCGGCTTACATCGATTGCGACGGCCTGCCCACCGGACGCAAGGTTTCGGACGATCTGCAGATGCATCGTGGTGGCGATCCGCTGCGCTATATCTTCCAGAACACGGTGTCCGGGCATGCCAGTCTGTTGCGACGGACCTTGCTGGCGGACACGCTGCCGTTTCCCCCACAGCTGTTCCACGACTGGTGGCTGGCGATTCGTGCCGCCACCGGGCGCGGCGTGGCCTATGTCGATAAGCCCTTGGTCGACTTCCGGCGCCATATCGAGGCCTGTTCGGCACTCGGCAAGCAGGACGATCGAGCGGTCGATCTCAGCCGCGAGGCGAGGCGGCGCGAACGGTTGGCGACAGCCAGGAACCGCAAGTGGATCGCCGAACGCGCCTATGTCGCCCGGCAGTATGCCGCGATGCCTTGGAGAGGCAGTGCGCGCGCCGCCGACTGGGCACGGATATTCGAGGCCACGCTGGCCGGCGGGCATCCCGCGATCTGGCGCACCATCTGGCGGGACCGCGCATCGGTACCGCCATGGGCCGGCTGCAGGACGTGGAACGCGCTGAAATTCTACTTCCGCTGCCGTCGCAAGTTCGGCCGCGCCCAGCTCGAAGGCGAATCGCCGGCACCGATCTTCAGGTGATGATGCTCAGCGGCCATAAAGGCGGCGCGGAAGCAGCAGTTTCAGCGCGCGCTCCGCGCTCTTGCGGCGCAGGCCGGACATGTTGAGCCCGCGCCAGATCGGGCCAAGCCATTCGCTGCGTGGGCGGTCGATCATGGCGATGCGCTGTTCGGCTTCCAATCGATACAAGGCTTGCAGCCGAAGGCCTTTCTCGCGGCGCTCGGTTGCGATGTCGGGGCGCGCCTCGACGCAGCGCAGCTGGTCGTCGGCGATCTGCAGATACATCTCCGCGACGCGGGATTGCCGCCGCTTCCAGCCCTCATAACCGCTCTCGCTGCGGTCGAACACCCAGTCACCGAGGTTGTTGTCGTGACGCCGGTAGTCCACCAGCGACTGTGGCAGGCATCGACATTCGCCGAGTAGCGCGCCCCGCAACATCAGCATGTTGTCCTCCACCCGGCCGAGCAATGGCGGAAACATGGTGAACAGCTCACGGCGCAGTGCCATCGATGCACCCAGGATCGTCGCCATCTTGCCTTGCGCGAGCAGCCAATCTTGATCGACGCGCCGCGGCAACCCGCGCGTCACGGGCTTGATCAGGTTCCCATCAACATCGATGTCATCCACGCTGGAACCGACGATCTGCGCTTCCGGGTGCGCGGCGAATTCCGCCAGTGCATCCGCCACTCGATGTGGCTTCGAGACATCATCACCCGCCGAATTGAACAGAATGGGCGCACTCGCCAACGCGGCAAGCTCCTGCATGTGCGGGCACAGGCCGAGGTTGCGTGCGGTGCTGCGCAGGATCACGCGATGCGGACCGGCATAGCCTTGCAGCATCGGGTGCACCGCTTCGAGAGCCCCGTCGCCCGAGCTGTCATCGGAAACGATGATCTCGCAGGGCACGGTCTGCGCCAGCGCGCCGGCCACCGCCTGCGGCAGCGTGTCCAGCATCCGGTAGGCGATGACGAGAAATGTCGCCGGCCAGCCGCCAGCGGGAGCTTCGACCGCGCCGTATGTCCCGGCGGCGGCCGTCACCTCAGCGTCCCCGACGGGCTGCCCGCAGTTGCGCATCCACCGCCGCGATCGCGGTCATGTTGACCACGCGGCGCGGCGTCGCGGCCGGGGTCAGCACGTGCGCCGGCTTGTCCAGGCCCATCAGGATCGGACCGATCGCCACGCCGCCGGTCGCCACGCGGATCAGGTTGTAGCCGATGTTGGCGGCATCCAGGTTCGGCATCACCAACAGGTTGGCGCGGCCACTGAGCGAGGTGCTCGGGAAGATGCGCTGTCGCAGCGCCTCGTCCCAGGCGGTGTCGGCCATCATCTCGCCGTCCATCTCCAGCTTCGGCACCTTTTCGGCGATCAGCTCGCGCGCGCGGCGCATCTTCGCCGCCGAGGCATCCTGATGGCTGCCGAAATTGGAGTGCGACAGCAGCGCGACCTTGGGTTCGATGCCAAACAGCTTGAGCCGCCAGCTGGCCTGCATCGCCGACTGCGCGATCTGCTCGGCGGACGGGTCCACTTGCACGTGCGTATCGACGAAGAACCACGCGCCGTGGTCGTTGATGACGCCGGTCATCGCCGCAGTGCCGGTCACGCCCGGCTCGAAGTCGAACACGCTGAGCAGGTAGCCCAGTTTCTTGTGGTAACGGCCGACGATGCCGCAGATCAATGCATCGGCTTCGCCGCGCTCCACCATCAACGCGGCGACCAGCGTCGGGCGCGAGCGGATCAGGTTCTTGGCCGCGTCCTCGGTGATGCCCTTGCGCGCGTTGCGCGCGTGGTAGGTCTGCCAGTATTCGTTGAAACGCGGGTCGTCGTTGATGTTGGTCAGCTCGAAATCGATGCCCGGACGCATCCGCAGGCCCAGCTTGGCGATGCGGCGCTCGATCACTTCCGGGCGACCGATCAGCACCGGGTACGCCAGCTTCTCGTCGATCACCGTCTGCACCGCGCGCAGCACGGTGTATTCCTCGCCCTCGGCATAGACGATGCGCTTGATCTCGGAGCGCGCTCGCTCGTACACCGGCTTCATCATCAAGCCGGTCTTGTGCACGAACTGGCCGAGCTTTTCCTCGTAGGCCGGCATGTCGGTGATCGGGCGCGCGGCCACGCCCGAATCCATCGCGGCCTGTGCCACGGCCGGTGCGATCACCTGGATCAGGCGCGGGTCGAACGGACGCGGGATCAGGTATTCGGGGCCGAACTTGGGTACTTCACCGGCATAGGCGTTGCCGAGGTCGCTGGCTTCCATCCGCGCCAGCGCGGCGATCGCGCGGACGCAAGCGAGCTTCATCGCCTCGTTGATCTCGCTGGCGCCGGCATCCAGCGCGCCGCGGAAAATGTAGGGGAAGCACAGCGCGTTGTTGACCTGGTTCGGATAGTCGCTGCGGCCGGTGGCGATGATCGCGTCCGGGCGCACGGCCTTCGCATCCTCCGGCAGGATCTCCGGGTACGGGTTGGCCAGCGCGAGGATGATCGGTCGCTCGGCCATCGTCGCGACCATCCCGGGCTTGAGGATGCCGCCCGCGGACAGGCCGAGGAACAGGTCGGCGCCATCGAGGATGTCTTCCAGCGTGCGCTTGTCGGTCGGTCGCGCGTATCGGCGCTTGTCCGGGTCGAGGTCATCGCGCCCGGCATGGATCACGCCGCTGCGATCGTAGGCGACGATGTTGTCTGGCTTCATGCCCAGCGCCACCAGCATGTCGAGACAGGCGATGCCGGCCGCGCCGGCGCCGGTGGTCGCCAGCTTCACCTGGCCGATGTCCTTGCCGGCGACTTCCAGCGCGTTCAGCACCGCGGCACCGACGATGATCGCGGTGCCGTGCTGGTCGTCGTGGAACACCGGGATGTTCATCCGCTCGCGCAGCCTGCGCTCGACGATGAAGCACTCGGGCGCTTTGATGTCCTCGAGGTTAATGCCGCCGAAGGTCGGCTCCAGCGAGGCGATGATCTCGACCAGCTTGTCCGGGTCGCGCTCGTCGATCTCGATGTCGAACACGTCGATGCCGGCGAACTTCTTGAACAGCACGCCCTTGCCTTCCATCACCGGCTTGCCGGCGAGCGGACCGATGTCGCCCAGGCCCAGCACCGCGGTGCCGTTGGTGATCACCGCGACCAGGTTGCCGCGCGCGGTCATCTCGCTGGCGGCGTTGGGATCCTCGACGATCGCCTCGCAGGCGTAGGCCACGCCCGGCGAATAGGCCAGCGACAGGTCGCGCTGGGTCACCATCGGCTTGGTCGCGCTGATCTTGATCTTGCCCGGCGGGTGCTGGCGGTGGTACTCGAGGGCGGCTTTCTTCAGGTCTTCCTGCTGCGACATCGCGCCGATTCCATGCATTCGGGTCTTGGGATTGTACCGCCGCTCCGCCTCGCCCCCCCCTGCCGATTTCAGACGTCGTGCAAGGCCAACCGGTCGGAGATCTGGTCAAGGCGGATGCGGTTGGCGAACAGCGAGAACGCCAGCATCCCGGCCAGCCCGTTGGCCCGGGCCGCCCAGCGCGGCAACCAGCGTGGCGCGACGAGCACCCCGGCATCGAACAGTGGCTCGAAGCGCTGGACGTCCTCGACGGTCATCTTGCCGGCGAACAGGAAACGCCCCAGCCGCAGGCGATCCTGCCGCAACGACCAGCGGAAGAAGGTGTGCACCCCGACCAGCCCGCGCAGGTACACCGTGTCCTTGGTGAAGGCCGCGCCACCCGTGGTCGGCACGCCACGGAACACGCGCTGCGCGGAAGCGAAGCTCTCGGGTTCGCTTTGCCCCCCGGTCTCGAGGAAATAGCGGAACACCTCGATGAAATCCGCACCCGCCAATGCCATCGCCACCGCCTCGATGCGCAGGCTGACCCGTTTCATGCGCTCGATGTCGGTGCTGCCGGTGATCTGCTCGGCGAAGGTCGCCAGGCCCTCCTGGGTCGCGGTGGTGCGCGGCGAGGGCAGCTCCAGGCTCTTCAGCGAGGGCTGCAGGCGGCCGTTGAGCGCCGTCAGCGAATGCACGAAGGCCTCGTGCTGCAACAGCTGGTCGTGGTCGTAGTCGGTGAATACCGCGCTCGACCGCAGGCGGATACGGGTGGCCCCGGCCGCCGCCTTGGCGATCAGGTCAGGGTCCAGTTCGACCGTGATCACGCGTTCATCGAAGAAATCGTCCAGCGCCTGCTGCAACTGCAGCTGCAG
The DNA here is from genome assembly GCA_036803045.1 of Lysobacter sp. Taxonomy (GTDB): domain Bacteria; phylum Pseudomonadota; class Gammaproteobacteria; order Xanthomonadales; family Xanthomonadaceae; genus Solilutibacter. The sequence continues at coordinate 5,359 of DAIRVA010000012.1, forward strand.
CGCGGTGGCGGAGATCGGCACGGTTTCGGCCGGCGACAGCAACTCGTGATCGAGTTCGCCGGCGATACCGATGAAATGCCGCGCGGCCTCGCGCGTGGTCGGCCCGTCGCCCGGCAACGGGTCGTCCGGCTGGCCGTACAGCTCGATCGAGAGAGGGGCGACCGCGGGCGTGCCCAAGGCCTCCAGCATGCGCGCGGCCACCGACCAGCTTCGCGCGGACTCGCACAGATACAAGCCAAGGGGATGCGTCGGGTCGGCTTCCCCGGCCACCGCATCCAGCTCGCGGCGCACCTCGGAAAAATCATGCTTCGGATATTCGACCTGCGGAAGCATGGGGCTGCCGGCATGCCAGCTTTCGAGGAAGGGCTGCTGGAAGCGCGCCGGCCAGCTCATCAGGCTGAGGATGCGCAGGTTGCGCGCGGCCGCGACCATGCGCGCATCGAGTGCGGCGAAGTGGTCGATGTCGTGCACGTCGCCCATCAATGCCGACCGTACTTGTCCTCGGGCCGCCGATGCAAGGCCCGCGCCTGCCCCTTGGCATCCGACTTCTTCGCCGCCTGTCGCGCTTCCAGCACCTGCGCGGCGGCAGCCAGTTCATCGCGCAGCTTCAGGTAGTTGGCGAAGCGGCCGGGGTCCAGTTCGCCGCGCTCGACTGCCACTCGCAAGGCGCAACCCGGCTCCTGGTCATGTCGGCAATCGCGGAACCGGCATTGCGCTGCCAGCGCCTCGATGTCGGCGAAGGCGGCTTCGTCCAGCTGTTCCTCGCCGGTGGGTTTGAGCTCGCGCATGCCGGGCGTATCGATCAGGCAGGCACCCTGCGGCATCGCGATCAACGCACGATGCGTCGTGGTGTGGCGGCCGCGCGCATCGTGTTCGCGCACGGCGGCGGTTTTCATCCGGGTCCGGCCCAGCAAGGTGTTGGTGAGCGTGGACTTGCCCGCGCCGGAGGAGCCCACCAGCACCACGGTCTGCCCGGGCCCCAGCCACGGGTGCAGCGCCGCCACGCTGTCGGCCTCGCGCGCGTTGACGCTGCGCACGGGGATGTCCTGTTCGGCCAGCATGGCGAGCGCGGCGACCGCGCCCGGCGCATCCTCGGCGATGTCCTGCTTGGTCAGCACGACCACCGGCTGCACGCCGCCGCCCTTGAGCAGCAACAGGTAGCGCTCGATGCGGCGGACGTTGAAATCGGCGTCCAGGCCGGTGACCACGAACGCGGTGTCCACGTTGGCGGCGATCAGCTGCTGCTTGTAGTGCTCGCCCGCCGCGGCTCGCTTGATCACGCTGATGCGCGGCAGCAAGGCGACGATACGCAGCTTGCCCGGCACGCCTTCCACCAGCACCCAGTCACCCACGGCAGCGCGATGGATCGGCTCGCAACGAGGCCGTTGCCAGTCGGGCAGGGATTCGGCCGATTGCGCGTCATCGATCGATTCGGCGACCACGTAGCCGGAACGGTGCTGCTCCGTCACTCGGGCCGGACGCGCATCCGGATGGGCGGTGATCACGGCTTCCCAGCCTGCCGGCCAGGCCTCGCGCGCGGGCCAGCCGATGCCGATCAGGGCATGGACCTCGGGGGTCAAGCGTGAGCGCGTGCAGTCATCATGACCGGGATTCTAATGAACTGGTGAACCGGGGGGCCGCGGGGCGGCGTGAATACGCGCTTTGCGTTACCCTCGCGGCCTGTTTCGCCTCCCGCCCGCCCGCCATGTCCCCGCCCAGCCTCGCCACCCGCCACCGCCTGTCCGAAGTCCGTTACGAGATCCGCGGCGAACTGGCCCGACGCGCCCGCGAGCTGGAGATGCAGGGGCGCAGGCTGGTGAAGCTGAACATCGGCAACCCCGGCGCATTCGGCTTCCGGGCGCCGGAACACCTGCAGCGGGCGATCACCAGCCACATCCACGATACCGATCCCTACACCCACCAGCAGGGCCTGCCGGATGCACGCGAAGCCGTCGCCGAGTTCCATCGCGACCGCGGCACCCCGAACGCCTCGCCGGAGCGGGTGTTCATCGGAAACGGCGTCAGCGAACTGATCGACATCGCGCTGCGTGCCCTGCTCAACCCGGGCGACGAAGTGCTGCTGCCCTCGCCGGATTATCCGCTGTGGTCGGCGGCGACCATCCTCAACGATGGACGTCCGGTGTATTACCCGTGCCGGGCGGAAAACGGCTTCCTGCCCGATCCGGCCGAGATCGAGAAGCTGGTATCCAGTCGCACCCGTGCGCTGGTGCTGATCAACCCCAACAACCCGACCGGTGCCAGTTACCCGCGAGAACTGCTGGAACGGATCGTGGCCATCGCCCGCAAGCACCGCCTGGTGTTGATGTCCGACGAAATCTACGACCACATCCTCTACGACGACGCGACCTTCCAGCCGCTCGCCCCGCTGGCCGGCGAGCTGCCCTGCCTGTCGTTCGGCGGGCTGTCGAAGGTGCATCGTGCCTGCGGTTGGCGCGTGGGTTGGCTGATGCTCTCCGGCGACCCGACCGTGATCGGTCCCTACCACCACGCACTCGACCTGCTCGGCGCCTTGCGCCTGTGCGCCAACGTGCCCGGTCAGTTCGCCATCCGCGCGGCGCTGCATGGCGGCGATACGGTCAGCGCGCTGACCGCACCCGGTGGACGCCTGTACGAAACCCGGCGCGCCCTGATCGAATGCTGCGAAGCCAGCCCGCACCTGTCACTGGTGGCGCCGCAGGGTGCGCTGTACGGTTTCCCGCGGGTCGCGGGAGCGGCCGCACGGGATTTCGACGACCATGCCTTCGCACTGGAACTGCTGGAAAACGAGGACGTGCTGATCGTGCCTGGCTCAAGCTTCAACGTGCCCTATCGCGACCATTTCCGCGTGACGCTGCTGCCGGAGGCCGATGTCCTGCGCGACGTGTTCAAGCGCATCGACCGCGTGCTCTCGCGCTGGGCGGACGCAGCGGACCGGCAAAGCGCGAGCGCCTGACACGCGACTGTGGCAGGGTAGCGGCAACCCCGACGGAACGGACGCGATGACGACGCTCGGTTACCTCGCGCTTGGCGACAGTTACACCATCGGCGAAGGCGTGGATGAGGACGGCCGCTGGCCGGTGCAGCTCGCCGGCGCGCTGCGGCAACTCCGGATCCCGCTGCGCGACCCGCACATCATCGCCACCACCGGATGGACCACCGACGAACTCGCGCATGCGATGGACGATGCGGCCCTGGCCGATGGCGAGTGGGATTTCGTCAGCCTGCTCATCGGCGTCAACGACCAGTACCGCCAACGCGAACTGCCCGAGTTCGCCACCGGCTTCGACGCCCTGTTTCATCGCGCCACGCTGCTGTCGAGGCGCGGGACCGCCGGCCTGCTGGTGCTGTCGATCCCGGACTGGGGCGTCACGCCTTTCGCCGCGAAGGAAGGGCGCGATACGGCCCATGTCGCGCACGCGCTGGATGCCTACAACACCCACATCCACACCATGTGCGAGGCGCATGGCGCGGCCTTCGTCGACGTGACCGCCGCCAGCCGGCGCCTCGGCGAGGCACCCGGCATGCTGGTCGAAGACGGCCTGCATCCTTCTGCCGCCCAATACGCGGAATGGACGCGTATCGCGCTGCCGGTCGCGCGCGCGGCCCTGCAGGGCGCATGAAGGCGGACCATCGCGCCATCGCTCGGGCATATCTCGATCCCGCGCGACCGTTCGATCGCTACCTCTACTACTACGCGGCCGGCAAGCTGGCCAGCGACCCCGTGTACCGCGGTGCGTTGCAGGCGCTGGCCGATGCCGACGGCCCGCTGCTCGACGTGGGCTGCGGGATCGGGTTGCTGCTGCATGCGCTGCGGGGGCATGGCGACGACAGGCGCTACCTCGGCATCGACCTGGATGCGGCAAAGATCGCGCAGGCCTCGCGGGCACGGGACCGGGCCGGCTGGCGCGATGCCCGCTTCGAGGCCGGCGACATCGCCACCGCCCTGCCCGAGAGACACCGCGGCTCGGTAGCCATTCTCGACGTACTGCAGTACCTCGACCCCGATGCGCAGGCCGCGGTCATCGACGCCTGCGCGCGGATGCTGGTGCCGCATGGACGCATGGTGATCCGTAGCGGACTGCGCGAACAAGGCGCGCGCAGCCAGGTGACCCGCATGGCCGATTTCCTCGCCCACCGCATCGGCTGGATGAAGGCCACGCCGATGCACTTCCCGACCCGCGACGGCTTCGAATCGCGGTTCCACGCACTCGGGTTGCGCGCGACCTTAGAACCGCTGCACGGCAGGACGCCGTTCAACAACTGGCTGGTGGTCGCGGAACGCGCCGGTCCCTGAAGGGGTTGACGGATCAGGCTTCCGGCAACGGGGCGCTGAGGCCGCGCTCGCTCAGCGCGGCAAGCACCCGCCGCAGGATCTCCACATGTCGGCCATCGCGCCCGCCTTCGTGCAGCAGCACGATCGCGCCGGGCACCAGGCCGGGCCCGATGCGCGCCACCACCGCATCCGCGCTGCGATCCACGCCATCGAAACCGCGCACGCTCCATGCCACCCGTGCCAAACCAAGGTCGCGCAGCGGCGCCTGCACGAACGGATTCGACATCCCCACCACCGCGCGGAACCAGCGCGGCGCGCGTCCGGACAACCGCGTGAGCGTGTCCTGCGCATGGGTGATCTCGCGCCGCATGCGCCGGGGCCCGAGCACCCAGAACCACGCCTGCGGATGGCTGTCGCTGTGGTTGCCGACGTCGTGGCCGCGTTCGATGACCGCACGCACCAGCTCCGGGCGCGCTGCCGCACGCTGGGCGACCAGGAAGAACGTCGCCTTCGCCTGATGCGCATCCAGCACGTCGAGCAGTTCCAGCGTGTCGTCGGAGGGACCATCGTCGATGGTCAGCCACACGCGCGGCGCATCGCCCGGCAGCCGGTTCAGCACTGGGCCGTAGAAGCGCGAATACGGCCACAGCACGCCCCACCAGAGCGGCAGGTGCGTCGCCACCATCAGCGGCAGGCCGACCTGCCAACCCAACCGCCACCACACGATCACCACCAGCAACTGGCTTGCGACAAGCCAGAACCAGCAGAGGTGCGGATGCGTGGGTGGGCGATGGATCACGGCGTCGGGCATCGACGGATCATGCCACGGCGTAGAATCCGCGCATTCCCCCGGAGTCATCGCCATGTCCCTCGATCCCGCGCTGCGCCAGCGCATCGACGACCTCCTCGCCGTGCATCCCGTGGTGCTGTTCATGAAGGGCCAACCCGATGCGCCGCAATGCGGGTTCTCGGCGCAGGCCGCCGGCACCCTGCAGGGTCTGGGCGTGGCGTTCGCGCACGTCGACGTACTCTCGGACGCCGAGATCCGCGACGGCATCAAGCAGTACGGCGACTGGCCGACCATCCCGCAGCTCTACATCGGCGGCGAACTGGTCGGCGGCAGCGACATCATCGTGCAGATGGCCGCGACCGGCGAACTGCAGGCGGCGCTCGGTTTGCCGCCGCCGGATCGCACGCCACCCAAGGTCACCGTGACCCCGGCTGCGCAAGCCATGCTCAAGCGGGCCATGGCCGATGCGGGGGAAGGCGGAATGGTGGTGGAAATCGCCATCGACCCGAACTACCGCACGCGCCTGCACCTGGTGCAACCCGACGAACATGCCGTGCGAGTGGATGCCGATGGCGTGGTCCTGCAGTTCCCGGTCGGCGACCTGCGTCGCGCAGACGGGCTGACGCTCGATTTCGCCGATGACGTGCGCGGCAAGGGCCTGGTCATCGACAACCCGAATGCGCCCAGGCCCGTGCGCAACCTGACGCCCGCCGAAGCCGAGGCGCGCGTGCACGCGGGCACGCTGACGCTGGTGGACGTGCGCCCGCTCGATGAGCGCGGGTTGGCCTCGGCCCCGGTCGCGCACCTCACGCTGGATGACGGCGGCGCAGCGGTTGAAGCCCTGGCCAAAGGCACGCCGATCGCCTTCCTGTGCCACCACGGTGGGCGCAGCGCGCAGGCAGCGGAACATTTCCGCCAGCAAGGCTTCGGCGAGGTCTACAACGTCGTCGGCGGCATCGATGCCTGGGCGGCGTTCGATCCGTCCGTACCGCGTTACTGAGCAGCGCGCCTAGAACCCGCCGCCCGCGTCCAACCACGCCTGCTCATCGGGCGTGCTGGTGCGGCCGAGCGCGGCATTGCGATGCGGGAAGCGACCGAATTTCCCGATCACTTCGCGATGCTTGAGCGCGTACTGGTACATGGTGTCGTTGCCAAGCGCGGCGAACAGCTCGACCGAGCGATGCTGGTCGGCCATCGATTCGGAATGCTCCAGCGGCAGGTAGAAGAAGCCGCGCAAGGCCGCCTCGCACTCGCCATCGCGTCCCGCCTTGATCGCCTCAAGCGCGTAGCGGCGCGCCAGCCCGTCGGTGGCGAAGGCATGGCCGCTGCCGCGGTAGATGTTGCGCGGGATCTGGTCCAGCAGGATCAACAGCGCCAGCGAAGATTCGGCATCATTCAGCCAATCGGCCAACTCGCCGCGCGAGGCCGACAGGTGTTCGTCCCTGAAGCGCTCGCGGCATTCCGCATCGAACACCGGCCCACCGTTGAACCACTTGGCCATCCCGGCCTCGCGCCAGAAGGCGACGATCACGGCGGCATTCGCGTCGGTCATTGCATGGCCCTGCGTGGAAACGTGAAGCCAGTCTAGCCCCCCGGACTTCCGGCAGGGTTGGCACGGACGCCCGATCGGGCTAGGTTTGCGAATCCACACGGGGATGGACCACATGCACAAGACGACCCTTGCCGCCTGCGCGGCCTTGGTGCTGGCCGCCTGCGCCACCACGCCGGGAAAGAAACCGGAGAGTGCCGGACCGGCTGCCAAGCCGTACTCGTACATCGAGGATCCGTATCCCAGCACCTATCAGCGCATCCCGTCCGCACCCGTGCTGCTGGCCGGTGCGACCGTGCTCGACGGCACCGGCAAGCGGCTGGAGAGCGCCGACGTGCTGATGCTGGACGGCAAGATCGTCGCCGTCGGCGCCAAGCTCGAAGTCCCGGCCGACGCGGTCCGCGTCGATGCGCGCGGCAAGTGGGTGACGCCCGGCATCATCGACGTGCATTCGCACCTCGGCGTGTATCCCAGCCCGGCGGCCTCGGCGCACAGCGACGGCAACGAGATGACCTCCCCCGTCACCGCGCAGGTCTGGGCCGAGCATTCGATCTGGCCTCAGGACCCGGGCTTCGCCGCCGCGCTCGCCGGCGGCATCACTTCCCTGCAGATCCTGCCCGGCTCCGCCAACCTGATCGGCGGCCGCGGCGTCACCTTGAAGAACGTCTACAGCACCACCTACCAGGGGATGAAGTTCCCGGGCGCCCCTTGGGGCCTGAAGATGGCCTGCGGCGAGAACCCCAAACGCGTGTACGGCAGCCGTGGCGGCCCGTCGACACGCATGGGCAACATCGCCGGCTTCCGCGCGGCCTTCGCCGATGCGGCCGAATACATGAAGAAGCGCAAGGGCGGCCAGGATTCCGGTAAGGACGGCGGCGGCAAGCGCGACCTGAAGATGGATTCGCTGGCCGGCGCGATCAACGGCGACATCCGCGTGCACAACCACTGCTACCGCGCCGACGAAATGGCGATCATGCTGGATCTTGCCAAGGAGTTCGGCTTCAAGATCAGCGCCTTCCACCACGGCGTCGAAGCCTACAAGATCGCCGATCGCCTCGGTGCCGAAGGTGTCTGTGGCGCGCTCTGGGCCGACTGGTGGGGCTTCAAGATGGAGAGTTTCGACGGCATCCAGGAGAACCTGCTGATGGTCGATCGCGCGCCCGGCGGTTGCGCGATCGTCCACAGCGATTCGGGGGAAGGCATCCAGCGCCTGAACCAGGAAGCCGCGAAGGTGATGGCGAACGGCCGGCGCATCGGCATCGACACCACGCCCGAGCACGCGATCCGCTGGCTCACCATCAACGCCGCGAAGTCGATGGGCATCGAGAAGATGACCGGCTCGCTCGAGCCCGGCAAGATGGCCGACGTGGTGGTGTGGAACGGCAACCCGTTCTCCAGCTACGCGCGCGCCGAGCAGGTCTACATCGATGGCACCCGGTTGTACGACCGCAACGACCCGAAGCTGCAACCCAGGTCGGACTTCATGCTCGGCCAGGACCTGATGCAGGGAGAGGCGAAATGAAGCGCCCGTCGATGAAGCAACTTGCCGCCGCCGGCGCACTGTGCCTGATCTCTGCCGGCGCCCTGGCGCAGGACCTGTTGATCCGCAATGCCACCGTGCACACCGCCACGGCACAGGGCACGCTGCAGGGTGCCGACGTGCTGGTCCGCAACGGCCGCATCGCGGCGATCGGACGCGGACTGGACGGCGGCAACGCGCCCGTGCTGGATGCGAAGGGCAAGCCGTTGACCCCCGCATTGTTCGCCGGCATCAACGACATCGGCGCCGAAGAAGTCAGCGGCGAATCCGCGACCGTCGATAGCCACCTCGCGCTGGGCAGCGGCAGCAAGGACATGCAGGTGCGTCCGGAATTCGACGTCACCACCGCCTACAACCCGGAGTCGGTGCTGATCCCGGTCGCGCGCGTGGAAGGCTTCGGCTGGACGCTGTTGACAGCCACTTCGACCTCGGGCGGTTCGTTCATCGGCGGCCAGGGCGCGCCTGTGCGCTTCGACGGCAGCCTCGATCCGTTCGGCCCGAAGGTGCTGTTCATCAGTCTGGGCGCGGATGGCGCCAACCTGACCGGCGGCTCGCGCGCGGGCCAATGGATGATCCTCGACCAGCTGGTCGATGAAGTGCGCGGCCGCATCGCGCCTGATTCGCAATTCGCGCTGCTGACGCCCGCCGGCCGCACGACGCTGGCGAAGTACTTCGGCGGCGGCGGGCGCGTCGCGGTCGGCGTGCATCGCGCATCGGACATCCGCCGCGTGCTGCGCTGGGCCAAGGCGCGCAATGTCCGCATCGCGCTGGTCGGCGCCAGCGAAGGCTGGAAGGTCGCCGACGAGATCGCCGCGGCCAAGGTGCCGGTGTTCGTCGACACCCTCGCCAACCTGCCGGCCGACTTCGACCAGATCGGCGCGACGCTGGAGAACGCCGCGCGCATGAACCAGGCGGGCGTGGACGTGGGTTTCGCGATGGGCAGCGATGGTTCGCACTACGCGCGCAAGATGCGCCAGCTGGCCGGCAACGCCGTGTCCTACGGGATGCCGTGGGAGGCCGCGCTGGCCGGCCTCACCCGCGTGCCCGCGCAGGCCTTCGGCGTGGGCGACCAGATCGGCGGCATCGCGGTGGGCCGCCGCGCCGACCTCGCGCTGTGGAGCGGGGACCCGCTGGATGTCGCGCAGACGGCTTCGCAGCTGTGGCTGGACGGCCGCGCCGTGCCGATGAAATCGCGCCAGACCGAGCTGCGCGACCGCTACCTGCACCGGGCCGAATCCGCGCTGCCGCCCGCCTACTCTCGCTGACCCTGCAGCAGCGGGCGTTTTCGGGCAGAATCGGACGAACGCGGGCGTTCCATCCGCCGCACTGCGCCGCCGCACCGATCCACCGGAACCGCCCTTCGACGCGCTTCGCGCCAACGCTCCACAGGGGGTAGCTGCCATGCGTATTGGATTCCTGGTCGACGCGACTTGCGATCTGCCGCGTTCCTACTACGAATCGGGCGATGTCCTGATCATGCCCATCGCGGTGCGGATCAAGGACTACACCGTTAGCGACACCCGCGACGAGGAAGCCACCCGGCAATACCTCGAAAGCGACCTCGCGAGCGAGGGAACCGAGGCTGAGACCAGCGCCTATACCGTGGAGCAGATCAGCACGCTGTTCCTCGAGCGGCTGGTGATCGAGTACGACTACGTGTTCTGCCTCACCGTCACCCGCACCCGCAGCGAAATCTTCGACAACGCAACCCAGGCCAGCTACAGCATCCTCAACGAATACCGCCCGATCCGCGAGGCGGCCGGCAACCGTTCACCGTTCTCGCTGCGCGTGATCGACACCGGGAACCTGTTCACCGGCGTCGGCATCCCCCTGATCGCCGGCCTGCGAATGCGCGAGCAGGGCGAACAACCACCGTTGATCCGCGCGCGGCTGGAGCACATCGCCAAGCGCACCCAGGCCTTCGCGGTCGTCCCCGACCTCTACTACGTGCGCAACCGGGCCCGGAAGAAGGGCGACCGCAGCGTCGGGCTGTTCGGCGCGATGCTCGGAAGCGCCCTCGACATCAAGCCGATCCTGTACTGCAACCAGGGCGTCACCCGGCCGATCGCCAAGGTCCGCGGCTTCGAAAACGCGGTCGAGAAGCTGTTCGCCGATGCCGCCGCGCAGATCCGCCGCGGGCTGATCGTGTCGGTGGTGAACATGAGCTATGGCGGGCCGCTGGAGAAGATGCGTGCGTTCCCTGGCTACGAGCAACTGGCCGAAGCCTGCCGCGAGAGTTCCGTCACCCTGCTGGAGTCCCAGATGAGCATGACCGGTGCGGTCAACATGGGGCCGGGAACGGTCACCATCGCCTACGCGACCGAAAACCCCGTCACGCTGTCCTGACCCCGGCACCGGGCGGGCCGGCTATCCTTCGCAAACCCCGTTGCAAGGATCCCGCATGCCGACCCGCTACTACATCACCCTCCCGCAACCCGATCTCGCCCGCATCGGCGGCGATTTCGGCTTCCGTTCGCATGGCGCCGAAGGCTTCGCCGAGGAGCTGCAGGCCGCGTTGCGCGAGGACGGGCTCTACCGCAGGTGGGCGGCCACCCAGGACGACCCGGACGAGATCGATCCGAAACTGGCGGCCGTCGATCCGGAAGCCACCGTCACCGGCCAGATGGACGATTTGCACGTGGACCTGATCGTGGTGACCCGGCTCAACGGCGATGCGCTCAAGCACCGGTTGCGCCTGCTGGCCGGCTCGCACTGGCAGCTCAGGGACGTCACCGCGGCCTGAGATGCCGGCTCCCGTACCGGTGCTGCTGGCCTGGAGCGGTGGCAAGGACGCCGCCTGGGCCTTGCACGCACTGCGCCAACGCGATGATGTCGAAGTCGTCGGGTTGCTGACCACGCTCACGGAAGACTTCGACCGCGTCTCGATGCAGGGCATCCGCCGCGATGTCCTGCATGCGCAGGCGCGCGCGACCGGGTTGCCCCTGCAGGAAACGATGATCCCGGCGGAGTGCTCGAACGCCGACTACGAACAGGCGATGGCAGCAGCGCTCGGGGAAGCGGCCGCACGCTGGCCCGGCCTGCGCACGATGGCGTTCGGCGACCTTTTCCTCGAGGACATCCGCGCCTATCGCGCGCAGAACCTCGCGCGTTCGAGCTGGGACATCGTCACGCCCCTGTTCGGCAGCGACACGGCACGGCTGTCACGCAGCATGGTCTCAGGTGGCCTGCGCGCGCACCTGTGTTGCGTGGACACGACGCAACTGGACGGCGGCTTCTGCGGCCGCGCTTTCGACGATGCCCTGCTGGATGACCTGCCGCCGCGCGCCGACCCCTGTGGCGAGCACGGCGAGTTCCACACCTGCGTGTCCGACGGGCCGATGTTCGCGCATCCCATCGGCATTGTTCGGGGTGAAACCGTGCTGCGCGATGGCCGCTTCGCCTACACGGACTGGCGGCTGGACGCCAGCGACTGACTCCCTTGCATCGGCAATGCCGGATGCGGGCCGCGGTGTGATGTTTGCAGGCGCCGGGCGAATCACCTCTCCGACACCCTCTCGAACACCGTATCGCCCATGCCTTCCACCTCCGCCATGGATCGTCCCGTCACCGAAGCCGGTTTCGAGGCGCGACTGCGCGCGCACGCCGGCATCGTGCGCAAGGTCGCGGGCAGCTATGCATGGACTTCGCACGACCGCGACGACCTGATGCAGGACATCGTGGCGGCACTCTGGCAAGCCTGGCCTCGTTACGACCCCACGCGTCCATTCTCCACGTGGATGTACCGCGTGGCCCTCAACACCGCGATCTCTCAAGTCCGTGGTGAAACCCGGCGGCGCCGGCACCATGTCGCCTACGACGCCGACCTGCACGATGCCGAGGCGCCCGCCCGCGACCTCGAAGAGGACGAGCAACTCGTCCTTCTGCAACGGGCGATGCACAGCCTGGATCCCCTGAACCGCGCGTTGTTGATGCTGCACCTGGACGAGTGCAGCCATCGGGATATCGCCGAGGTACTGGGGATATCCGAAAGCAACGTCGGCACCAAACTGAATCGTTTGAAGGAACGCCTGCGCAACACGCTGGCCTCCACATGACCACGGGACACCACGCCATGACCGCCCCCGACCTTGATTTCGACACTCTCAAAACCGGCCTCCGCCGCCTTGAAGCCCGCATGGCCACGCAGGACAGCTTGCTGCTGCGGAACGAACGCCGGCGCGGCATCGCCCGCATCCAGCTCGGCATGTGGCCCTTGTGGCTCGGGCAAACCTTGCAGGTCCTGTTCGGCTTGTTGTGCATTGCTCTGGGCGTGTCGGTGTGGAGTGCGCTCAGGGATGGCGGCGCGCTTTTCTATTCCGCCATCCTCGTGCACGTCTATGGCGTGTTGTGCATCATTCTGGGCGGCATCGTCCTGGGGATGCTGGCCCGCATCGATCGCGCGGAATCCCTGACCCAGACTCAATTCAAGCTGGCGAATTTGCGCAGGGTTTACGTGGTTGGCGGCATGGCGGTCGGCCTGGTTTGGTGGTTGTTCTGGATTCCCTTCATGGCCACCTTGTTCTACTGGCTGGCGCACGTGGATTTCTACGCCAACATGGGGGCATCCATCGCCATCATGCTGGCCGTGGGCACATTCGGCCTGCTGGCAACGTGGTGGTTCCATCGCTGGTCGCGCAACCCGTCGCGTCCACGGCTGGCACGTGCCATGGACGACGCGGTGACTGGCCATAGCCTGGCACGCGCGCAACGCAGGCTGGACGAATTGAAGGCGTTCGCCGAGGAATGAGTCCGTCAGGCAGTGGCGGCAAGCGCCACCACTGCCCTTTCAGGATTTCAACGCGCGCGCGTGGTGGCCGATGTGGTCGCCGATGAAGCTGGCGATGAAGTAATAGCTGTGGTCGTAGCCGGGCCGCATGCGCAGCGTCAACGGATGCCCTTGGGTTTCCGCAGCCCGTTGCAGTAGTTCGGGCTTGAGCTGGCTGGCGAGGAATTCATCGGCACCACCCTGCTCGACCAGCAGCGGCAGGCGTTCTGCCAGATCGCCGGACACCAGCGCGGTGGCGTCATACGCCAGCCACGTCTCGCGGTCCTCGCCAAGATAGGCGGCGAACGCCTTCTCGCCCCACGGCACCTGCGACGGCGCCACGATCGGCGAAAACGCCGACACGCTGCGGTAGCGCCCCGGATTGCGCAGCGCGATCACCAGCGCGCCGTGCCCGCCCATCGAATGCCCGCTGATCGCGCGCGCGTCGGTGACCGGGAAGTTGGCCTCGACCAGCGCCGGCAGTTCATCGACCACGTAGTCGTACATGCGGTAATGCGCGGCCCAAGGCGCGCGGGTGGCGTTGAGGTAGAAGCCCGCGCCCTTGCCGAGGTCGTAGCCGTCCGCATCGGCCACGCCGTCGCCGCGCGGACTGGTGTCCGGCGCGACGATGGCGATGCCGTGCTCGGCGGCATAACGCTGCGCGCCGGCCTTGGTGATGAAGTTCTGCTCGGTGCAGGTCAGCCCCGACAGCCAGTACAGCACCGGCACCGGGCCGTGCTCGGCCTGCGGCGGCAGGTACACCGCGAACCGCATCGTGCAGCCCAGCGTGCTGGATGCGTGTTCGTACACGTCCTGCCATCCGCCAAAGCAGGCGCGATGTTCGACGCGCTGCATCAGAAATGCACCACGCTGCGGATCGACTTGCCTTCGTGCATCAGGTCGAAGGCATCGTTGATGCCATCCAGCGGCATGGTGTGGGTGACGAACGGCGCCAGCTCGATATCGCCCTTCATCGCGTCTTCCACCATGCCCGGCAGCTGCGTGCGACCCTTCACTCCACCGAACGCGGTGCCCATCCATTTGCGCCCGGTCACCAGCTGAAACGGCCGCGTGGAAATTTCCTGGCCCGCACCGGCCACGCCGATGATCACGCTCTGGCCCCAGCCGCGATGCGCGCATTCCAGCGCCGCGCGCATCACGTTGACGTTGCCGATGCACTCGAACGAATGATCCACGCCCCAACCGGTCATCTCCACGATGACTTCCTGGACCGGTTTGTCGTGGTCCTTCGGGTTGACGCAGTCGGTCGCGCCGAATTGCTTCGCCATCTCGAACTTGGACGGATTGGTGTCGATGGCGATGATGCGGCCGGCCTTGGCCTGGCGCGCGCCCTGGATCACCGCCAGCCCGATCCCGCCCAGCCCGAACACCGCGACGCTGTCGCCCGCCTGCACCTTCGCCGTGTTGTGCACGGCGCCAATGCCGGTGGTCACGCCACAGCCCAGCAGGCAGACGTGCTCCGGGTTGGCATCGGGATTGACCTTGGCCAGCGACACTTCGGCGACCACGGTGTATTCACTGAAGGTCGAGCAGCCCATGTAGTGGTACAGCGGCTGGCCGTTGTAGGAAAAGCGCGAGGTGCCGTCCGGCATCACGCCCTTGCCCTGGGTCGCGCGCACCGAGGTGCACAGGTTGGTCTTGCCCGATTTGCAGAACAGGCATTCACCGCATTCCGCCGTGTACAGCGGGATCACGTGGTCGCCAGGCGCAACGCTGGTCACGCCCTCGCCCACTTCCACCACGATGCCGGCGCCCTCGTGCCCCAGCACCACCGGGAACAGACCTTCCGGATCGTCGCCGCTGAGAGTGAACGCATCGGTGTGGCAAACGCCGGTATGGGTGATCCTGACCAGCACTTCGCCGGCCTTGGGCGGGGCGACGTCGATCTCGACGATCTGCAGCGGTTCGCCTGCGGCGAAGGCAACGGCGGCACGGGATTTCATGGGCAGGACTCCTTGCTTATTTCAGATAGGAACGCACCAGCGCGATCACTTCGTCGATGCTCTGCTGGTGCTGTTTTTGGATCTTCGGGTCGGTGGCGACCTGGGTGAATTCCTCGCGCAGATGGCTGTCCAGGATGCCGGCCATCAGGCCATTCACCGCACCGCGCAGCGCGGCGATCTGCTGCAGGACCGGCCCGCAATCGGTGCCGGCCGCGATCGCCCGCTCCAGCCCGTCCACCTGCCCGCGGATGCGGCGCAGGCGGGCGATGGCGCGCTTCTTCTCTTCCGGCGAATGCGGCACGAACACCTCTCACTCGATACTGGAGGGGAGTATAAGCCGATGCGCCTCGGGAGGCACGCTGCGTTGCGTCAGCCGGTCAGCCGGCCACGTCTCGCTTTGCCGCGATGCGATGCAGGTTGAGCTCGATCCAGTCGGCCAGCCCGCGCACCCGCTCGGCAGCCTCCGCACCCAGCGGGGTCAGGGTGTATTCCACGTGTGGCGGCACCACCGGGAATTCATGCCGGTCGACCAGGCCATCGTCTTCCAGCCATTGCAGGGTCTGCGCCAGCATCTTCTCGCTGACGCCACCGATCCGCCGGCGCAGGCCACTGAAGCGCTGCGTGCCTTCGGCCAGCACCAGCAGCACCAGCACGCCCCAGCGACTGGTGACATGCCGCAGCACATCGCGCGAAGGGCACTCCGCCGCCAGCAAGTCGCCACGGCGCAGGCGGTTGGACAGGGAATCGACCTGCGATTGCTCGGCCATGGCACTTACCTTTAGGTGCGTACTTACGAAAAGTAAGTATAGGGTCCAGACTGCCCTTCCCGCACCGATCCGATCGATGCGCCCATCCCCACCTCGAGGCAATCCATGAGCAATCTCCCCCTCATCGGCGTCACCGGCGCCAGCGGCCAGCTCGGCCGGCTGGCCATCCAGTCCCTGCTCGCCCGCGACACGCCTGCCGATCGCATCGCCGCCATCGCCCGTGACCCGGCCAAGGTCGCCGACCTTGCCGCGCGTGGCGTGCAGGTCCGCCAGGGCGACTACGACCGCCCCAACACCCTTGATGCCGCGCTTGCCGGCGTCGATCGCCTGCTGCTGGTCTCGTCCAGCGAAGTCGGCAAACGTGCCGCGCAACACCAGGCGGTGATCGATGCCGCCGTGCGCGCCGGCGTCGGCCTGCTCGCGTACACCAGCCTGCTGCACGCGGACACGTCCCCGCTTGGGCTGGCCGCTGAACACGTGCAGACCGAGCAGGCGCTGCAAGCGTCCGGCCTGCCGCACGTGCTGCTGCGCAACGGCTGGTACGCGGAGAACTCCACGGCCGGCATTCCCGGCGTCCTCCAGCACGGCACCTTGCTGGGCAGCGCCGGCGATGGACGCCTGTCCATCGCCGCGCGTGCCGACTATGCCGAGGCCGCTGCCATCGTCATCGCCAGCGACGACGCCCAGGCCGGCAAGGTGTACGAACTCGCCGGCGACGACGCGATCACGCTCGCTGGTTTCGCCGCAGAACTCGCGCGCCAGACCGGCACGCCGATCGCCTACCAGGATCTGCCGCAGCAGGACTATCGCGATGCGTTGCTGGCGGCCGGGCTGCCCGACTTCGTCGCCGAGATGCTGTCCGATTCGGACGCCGGTGCCGCCAAGGGCGCCCTGTTCGACGACAGCGGCACGCTCGGCCGGTTGCTTGGGCGACCCACGACAGCGATGGCCGATGTCATCGCCGAAGCAATCGCGAGCTGATCGGCAAGGAAAATCCCGCCGCCGGATGCGGCGGGATCAACCGGTGTTCTGGATGCCCGCGGAGATCCCGTTGACGGTGGCGACTAGCGCGCGCAGCAGGTCTTCGTCCGCGCGTTCTCCGCCGCGCCAGCGCTGCAGCAGTTCGACCTGCAGCAGGCTGATCGGATCCGCGTAGGGATTGCGCAGGCGGATCAACAGCCGCAACCTTCGCCTGAAGATAAAGCGATAACTGACGCCAATGAAGCCGGCAAAGAAGCATTGGGCATGATGGATATTGCATGCAATGTCATAGATATGTTCCCAAAATATGGGGGCTATTTTGCAATGATATGTGACACTGCAGTTGCTCAAGGAAATAAGGCAGCCGATATCATCGATAACGAAAACAATAACACTAAGAAAGAAATAGAAGCCACCATTACTCCAGGCACTTAACGGTTTTAACCCCCGATGCGCGGCGATCGTTGCGCATCAGTCTGACCCGGATCGATATTCTATGAAATTGCATTTGGCGCTAATGCTGGCTGTCATAAGCCTATTCAGCCAATCATCATTTGGCGAGGCGTGCAAAGGCACGCATGGTTGTACTTTGGAAGAAGTTGACCTCACAAGAAATACTCTGGAATCTCACCGATCTACTCATGTAATCAAGTTCAGCGGCACCGATACGCCGTGGGACAAGGTGCCTATTCCAGCCCTCTACCCACCAGCCTTCACGCAAAAATACGTGTCGATTTCGGTCGACTCCGATACAGACTATGTACTCACCGAGAAGGAGATTTCCGAGATAAATGATTGTATCGCGCGAAAAGAGCGATGCTTCCTGCCGTCGACTGGAAGAACCTTGAGAAACGGGGATGTTTTAACGCTCGTTTTTTTTCGTCAAAACAAAACCATGCCAGAAACCGAAAAAATGTTCGACTTCGCTTTTCAGCCAGGACTTGCCTCGAAAGTGGTTTTGAAGGGGTTTCAAGGAGGGTTTTTATCGGAGGGCACAAGAATAAAATATTCTGCGGATAAAATAGTTTTTGAATCTAGCGACAATGGCTTCCTGATTTTTTCCCAAGTGCCGTCGTGGAAATCTTATGCGTTGCATACACGTGCCAGCGCCTGGGCAGGGCGTGTCGATGTCAAGACGGTGGAGGAAATTGCCAAACAAATTTTTCCTCCGGGCGTCAAGCCCGCTGCTGCGGCAAGAATTGCTCAGGAATGGATTTCCGGAAACATAAAGTACGCCAATCGGCGACAGACTGTTTTGGAAATGCAGCAGCCTGCGGATCTACGGCAAACACTCTCCAGCAAGGAAGCCGATTGCAAGGGCATGGTGCTTCTTCTTCAATCGCTTCTGGCCGCTGCAGGCATCAATTCCCAACCGGCATATACGCGTCTGGGCGACCCAGAAAAACTATATTTGTTTGACCCAGATATTCCCATGCCAAATTATTTCAATCACATCGTTCTGTATGTACCCAGCATAGATCGATATTACGATGCCACCCTCAGAACGGACCAACTCGATACTGAAATAACGGATTACATGTCCTTCGCCTTAAATGCTGAAACCGGTGCCCTTGCTTGCTTTGGAAAACACGATTGCAAGGGAGTCCCTCTATATCGTTTGCCGCATTGAATGGCCGGACAACCTGAGGCTTTCCGGTCGTGCACGGCGGCAAGGTCGCGCAGGAAATCCGGCCGCAGCTGGCCGCGGCCGGCTGAAACGCTGCCTCAGTACGCGAACTCCCCGAACACGCGATCGATGTCGCCGTTCCACTCGCCGTGGAACAGCGCCAGCTTGCGGTCGGCCGCGGTCTGGCCCGCCTCGGCCATCTCGATCAGCGGGTCGAGGAAGGCGGATTCGTCCTGGCCGCCGATGTTGCGGCGCGCGCGCCGGCGCAAGCCCGCCACCGAGATCTTCAACGCTTCGATGGCCAGCTCGCGCACCGTGGCCCCGCGGAAGGGCAGCCGGAACGCGTGCATCGGCACGCCGTCGCGCAAGGCGTGGCGCTCGGCCATCGAGAAATCCTTGACCAGATCCCAGGCGGCATCGAGCGCGGCATCGTCGTAGAGCAGGCCGACCCAGAACGCCGGTAGCGCGCACAGCCGGCCCCACGGGCCGCCATCGGCGCCGCGCATCTCCAGGAATTTCTTCATCCGCACTTCCGGGAAGGCGGTGGTCATGTGGTCGTTCCAGTCGCGCAGCGTCGGCAATTCGCCGCGCAGGCCATCCAGCTCACCGGCGAGGAAGTCGCGGAAGGAACGGCCGGCCAGGTCCAGGTATTCGCCATTGCGATAGGAAAAATACATCGGCACGTCGAGCAGGTAATCGACGTAGCGCTCGTAGCCGAAGCCGTCCTCGAACACGAAATCGAGCATGCCGGTGCGGTCGCCGTCGGTATCCGTCCAGATGTGCGAGCGGTAGCTCTGGTAGCCGTTGGGCTTGCCGTCGGTGAAGGGCGAATCGGCGAACAGCGCGGTCGCCACCGGCTGCAGCGCCAGCGAGACGCGGAACTTCTTCACCATGTCCGCTTCGGATGCGTAGTCGAGGTTGACTTGCACCGTGCAGGTGCGCGTCATCATGTCGAGGCCGAGTTGGCCGACCTTCGGCATGTAGTCGCGCATGATCTTGTAGCGGCCCTTGGGCATCCACGGCATCTCATCGCGCCGCCACTTGGGCTGGAAGCCCATGCCGAGGAAGCCGAGGCGCAGGTCGTCGGCGACTTCGCGCACTTCGCGCAGGTGGCCGCCGACTTCCTTGCAGGTGTCGTGGATGGTTTCGAGCGGCGCGCCGGAGAGTTCAAGCTGGCCGGCCGGTTCCAGCGTGACCGAGGCCATGCCCTTGGTCAGCGCGATCACCCGCCCGTGTTCCTCGAACGGCGTCCAGCCGAAGCGGGCCAGACCTTTCAGCAGCGCCTCGATGCCGCGTTCGCCGTCGAATTCCGGCGGGCGCAGGTCGTCGAGGCGGAAACCGAACTTCTCGTGCTCGGTGCCGATGCGCCAGTCGGCGCGCGGCTTCTCGCCGGAGGCCATGACCTCGACCAGCTGGCGATGGTCGGTGATCAGCGTGTCATTGATTGCGGAAGGGCCGGACATGGGCGGCTCGCGGGGGGTGAGCCGACATTATGGACAGTCCGCATCCCGCTGCGTGCGCGGCCGTGGCGGTGGGCCGTTCCGGAATCAGCCGGCGCGCCTGGCGGTGGCCAGCTCCAGCCATCGATCCAGTACGGCGCGGGCCTCTTCGACGCCCTGCTTGGACTCGCCGGAGAACGTCTGCACGCTGACCGTGTCGCCGAACATCGCAGCGAGGTCCCGGCGCACCTGCAGCAGCACGCTGCCGGCCGCGCCGCGCGAAAGCTTGTCGGCCTTGGTCAACAGCACGTGCGCGGGGATGCCGCGGCGGACCGCGTAGCCGAGCATCTGCTGGTCGTATTCCCTGAGCGGATGGCGGATGTCCATCACCACCACCAGGCCAGCCAGCGCGCGCCTTGTCTCGAAATAATCGGCGATGAAGGCCTGCCAGTGCTCCTGCATCTCCTTGGGAACCTTGGCGTAGCCGTAGCCGGGCAAATCGACCAGGTGGATATCGGCGTAGGGCGGCAGGTCGAAATACACCAACTGCTGCGTGCGCCCGGGGGTCTTGGAGACGCGGGCCAGCGCATTCTGCTGGCAGATCGCGTTGAGGGCGCTGGACTTGCCAGCATTGGAACGGCCGGCGAAGGCGACCTCGCGCCCGCCTTCCGGCGGCAATTGGCGCGGGGTGTGGGCCGACAGCAGATAGCGGGCACGGGCGAAGGGGTTCGACATCGGCATAGGATGACACGCCCCGGTCGCGGGCCGGCGTTTGACCGTGCGCCTGCGTCGCGTCGATAATCCCGTGGCTCGACGCGCGCCTGTCGCCCGCGTCGCCCTTCGGAGTTTCCCATGCGCTACGCCCGCGTTTATGGCATCGCCGGTCTGGCCGTCCTGGCCGCCGCCGCGGTGGCCGTCGCCCAGACCACCGTCAATCCGCTGCCGGAAACGGCGCCGGCGCAGACCACCCCGATCGACGCGGCCGCCACGGCCGCCGCCGATCCCCTCGCCGAACTGGCCAAGACCCATTGGGGCGATCCGCAGAATGGCGCCAACAAGGCCGGCGCATGTTCCGCCTGCCACGGGCTGGACGGCAACGCCATGCAGCAGGGCGCGCCGCGCATCGCCGGCATGCCCGAGCGCTACGTGGCCCGCCAGTTGGCCCTGTTCAAGAGTGGTCATCGCACCACGGGGTTGGCCGCGCTGATGAAACCCTATGCCGATATCCTGAGTGCGCAGGACATGCGCGATGTCGGCGCGCATTTCGCGGCCCAGCGCCCCGGCGCGGGCGTCGCCGACGATACCGTCATCGCCGATGCTTCCAGCCCGTACAAGGGCATGAAGCTGTACGAACCGGGCCAGCAGCTGTTCCAGAACGGCGACAGCCAGCGCGGCATTCCGGCCTGTTTCGCCTGTCACGGCCCGAGCGGTGCCGGCAACCCCGGGCCGGCCTATCCGGAGATCGGCGGGCAGGACCCGGCCTACGTGATGCGCCGCCTGCAGGAATATCGCGCCGGCCAGACCGCAGAACCCGACCGCCACCTGTTCGACCAGATGGCCCAGGTCGCCAACCGCCTGAGCGACGAGGAAATCCGTTCGCTGGCCACCTATCTCCACGGCCTGCACGACCGCGCCGACCAGGCCCCGGCCGCGATGGTGGCCCAGGTCAAGGCCGCCGGCGCTCTGCCCGCACTGATCCCGGCACCGGCGATCAACCCGCAGCCGGACGCTCAACCCGAGGCGGCGGCCCCCGCCCCCGCCGCACGCTGAGGGAACTCACGCCGCGGCGGATGGTCTTACCCTACAAGCTCCATGATCTTGCGCCAGCCTCCAGGCTGGCGTTTCTTTATCCGCGACTCACCCGCCTTGTCATAATCTCGTTGCCCTGCCGAGGTTTCCCATGATCATCCGCCCGTTCCGCCGCTTTTTCGCCCTGTGCCTCGCCGCCGCGGTCTTCGCCGGCCATGCGGCCGCCAACACCCCGCCTCCCGCCCCGGTGGAGGGCCGCGACTATGTGCTCATCGCCGATGGCAAGCCGTTCGCCGATGCCAAGGGCAAGATCGAGGTGGCCGAGGTGTTCGGCTACTGGTGCCATTTCTGCAACGATTTCCAGCCCATCGTGGATGCGTGGAAGCGCAAGCTGCCTGCGGACGTCCAGTTCACCTACGTGCCGGCCGCCTTCGACCTGGACGATCCCTTCGCGCGCGGATTTTTCGCGGCGCAGCAGCTCGGGCTGCTCACGCGCACCCACAACGCGCTGTTCCGCGCCGTCCACTCGACCCGGGACGTGCCGATGAATGCCAGCGCATCCGAGCTGGCCTCGTTCTACGCAGGCTTCGGCATCCCTGCCCCGCGCTTCATCGCCACGATGGCTTCGCCGGCCGTCACCGCACAGGTGCAGCGGGCACGCACGTTCGCCCAACGCTCCGGGATCAGCGGCACGCCCAGCCTGATCGTGGCCGGCCGTTATCGCGTCACGGCCAGCAGTTTCGATGCGCAATTGCGCATCGTCGACGGGCTGCTGGCGCAGCTGCGCAACAGCCGCTGACCCATTCCTCACACCGACACGGAGAATCCCATGCAGCGCCGACTCCCCACCCTTGCGCCCCTCTTCATCGCCCTGGCCATGCTGACCGCCTGCAGCAAATCCACCGGCGAGGCCCCGGCCGCCACGGAAGCAGCCGCCACGCCCGAAGCCGCCGATGCCCAGGCACAGGCCCCGGCCGCCGAGCCCGCGCTACCTGCCGAAACCACCGCCAAGACCAATCTGGTGGAAGGCGTCGATTACGAGCTGATCCCGAACGGCCAGCCGTTGGCGCCGCTGGACGGCAAGATCGAGGTGGTCGAGGTGTTCGCCTACTGGTGCAGCCACTGCAACGAGTTCGAGCCGCTGATCCAGGCCTGGAGGACCAAGCTGCCGGCCGATGTCCGCTTCACCTTCCTGCCGATGGCGGGCGGCCCGAACGACACCCTGGCCAAGGTCTACTTCGCCGCCGAGACCACCGGCATGCTGGACAAGGTGCACGACACCATGTTCCACGCCATCCACGCCGAGCGCAGCCTGCCGCCGAGCGCCAGCATCGACCAGATCATGGAATACCTGGGCACCAAGGGCGTCGACACGCGCACGCTGGGTGCTGCGGTCGAAAGCTTCGCCATGAACACCCGACTGAACCAATCCCTGCAGTTCTCGCAACGCAGCGGCGTGACCGGTACGCCCACCATGGTGGTCAACGGCAAGTACCGCATCCTCGGCAAGACCCAGGATGACATCCTGCAGATCGCCAACGGCCTGATCGCGCAGGAGCGCGCGGCAGCGGCCGGCAAGTAAGCGCCCGCCCACGTGGCTTTCAAGCGGCTCCGGTTGTTGTCGGCCAATATCCAGGCCGGCTCCAGCACGCGCCGCTACAGCGACTACGCGACCCGCAGCTGGTCCCACGTCACCCCGCTCGGCAACAAGCGGGGGGCGCTGGACGCGATCGCCGAGCTCGCCGGCCAGCACGACATCGTCGGCCTGCAGGAGGCCGATCCGGGCAGCTTCCGCTCCGGCTTCACCAACCAGACCCACTACCTGGCCAACCGCGCCGGCTTCGCGTTCTGGACGCACCAGCCCAATCGCAGCGTGGGCGGCGTGGCCTCCAGCGCCAACGGCCTGATGAGCCAGGTGGAGCCGGTCGAAGTCTTTGATCATCCCCTGCCCGGCCGGGTGAAGGGGCGTGGCGTGCTGGTCGGGCGCTTCGGACGCGGCGACGAGGGCCTGCTGGTCGCCGTCGCGCACCTGTCGCTGGGCGCGCAGTCGCGATTGGCACAGTTGGCCTTCATTGCCGAAGTGCTGTCCGATGCCCCCAACGCGGTGCTGATGGGCGATTTCAACTGCCTCGCGCGGCAGCCGGAGATGGAAGTGCTCTACAAGAACACGCGCCTGCAGCCGCCCGACTGCGACGTGCACACCTTCCCGGCGTGGAAGCCTCAGCGCGCCATCGACCACGTACTGACCACCGACAGCATCCACAGCACCACCCGCGCCGCAGTGCCGGCCGCCGCGTCCGATCACCTGGCGCTGTCGGTCGAGCTGGACGTGCCGGAAGCCGCGCTGCAGCGCTGAGGCTCAGAGCAGCAGGCTGGCCCCCACCGCCAGCAGGAACAGCGCGAACACCCGTTTCAGCATCGGCCCGCTGATGGCATGGGCGATGCGGGTGCCCAGCGGCGCCGCCAGCACCGAGGCCATCGCCACGCAGATCGCCGCCGGCAGGTACACATAGCCGATGGCATGCGCCGGCAGCGCGCCCGCTGGCGCATTGAAGGCGTAGCCGAGCGCGCTGGCGAGGCCGATGAACACCCCGCAGGCCGAGGAAGTGCCCACCGCGCGCACCGGCGCCACCCCGCGCCAGGTCAGCAGCGGCACCGTCATGCTGCCGCCACCGATGCCGACCAGCGACGACACCGCGCCGATCACCCCGCCTGCCGCCGTCATCCCCGGCCCGCGCGGCACGACCGCGGCATCACCCGCTGCGCGCGGCTTGGACAGCAGCATTTGCGCCGCAGCAGCCAGGCAGTAGATCGTCACGCCCCAGCGCAACCATGCCCCGTCCAGCCCCACTGCCAGCCAACTGCCCAGCCAGCCGCCGATGAGGATGCCCGGCACCATCCACGCCACCGTCGGCCACAGCACGCTGCCACGCCTGGCATGCGCGCGCGCCGAGGACATCGCGGTGAACACGATGCTGGCAAGGGATGTGGCCAGCGCCGCGTGCATGGCGGCCTCGATCGGCACTACGCCCTCCGCGGGCAGCAGCCACGCCAATGCCGCGACCAGCACCAGCCCGCCGCCGACCCCGAGCAGCCCGGCCATCACCCCCGCCACCGCGCCCAGGGCGAGGAAAGCCAGCAGCATCGGCGGATCCAGCGTCATCGCGTCATCCCGATTCAGAAAACCGCCGTTATAGTCGAGGCATGCGATGGCACACGTCCACCCTGCTGGTCTGCGCGATGCTCGGTGCCGCTTGCGCCGGGCACCGAGAGGCGCCGCCTTCGTCGCGTGCGCCGCAGGCCGAATCGCCGCGCCCGAAGGCGGAGGATCCGCGCGCACGCGGCGACGCCGCGCTGAAGGCGGCCATCGACGCGGCCAGCCGCGGCGAACTGGACGATGCCCTGCGCGCCAGCGTGCGCGGCCAGCCCGCCGAGGCCTGGGTCGAATATGCGCGCATGCGCCGCGACATCGACATCCTCGCCCCGGGCGAAGCCGACGCTTTCCTCGCCGCCCACCCCGACGACGCCGTGGGCCGCAGCTTCCGCGAGGACTGGCTGGCCGCGCTCTCGCGCCGCGAGGACTGGACCCGCTTCCTCGCCGCGTGGCGGCCGACGATCGAGCGCGCCTCGCTGCGCTGCATGGCGCTGAACGCGCGCCACCGCACCGGCCAGGACAATGCCGCGTGGATGCAGGACGTGCGCCGCCAATGGCTGTCGGGCAAGCCGGTGTCCGCCGAATGCGATCCGCCCTTCGCCGCCTGGCAGGCCGCCGGCGCGCTGGACGATGCGCTGCGCTGGCAACGCATCGACCTCGCCATCGCCGAAGGCCAGGCCGGGCTGGTTCGCGACATCGGCCAAGGGCTACCGGACACCGAGCGCACGCTGGCCATTGCCTATGCGACCGCCATGGGCGGCGCGCTGGACGATGAGGCTTCGCAATGGCCCCGCACTTCGCGCAGCCGCGCGGTGGCTACGGCTGCCCTGGTGGCGATGTCCAGGAAATCGCCCGCCAATGGCGAGGCCGCGCTGGCGGAATTCGCGCCGATGCTCGCGCTGGACGATGCCGCACGCGGCCGCGTGCTGTACGAGATCGCTTTGCAGTCCGCCGCCTCGTACGAGCCCGAAGGCGCGCGACGGCTGGCCGCGGTGCCCGCCAGCGCCTACGACGAACGCCTGCATGGCCTGCGGATGCGCGAGGCGATGGCGCGCAGCGACTGGACCGCGGCGCTCGACGCGATCCATCGCATGCCGGCGTCGATGCGAAGCGATACGGAGTACCGCTACTTTGATGCCCGCCTCACCGAGTTGACCGGCGGCGACAAGAACGCAGCCCGTACGCAGTACGCCGAAGCGGCAAACTCCCCAGAGTTCCACGGCTTCCTCGCCGCGGACCGCATCGGCGCGCCTTATCCGCTATGCCCGTGGCCGTATGCGCCGACCGCCGCCTTGCAGCAGCAGGTCGCGGCCGTGCCGGCACTGCAGCGTGCGCTGGCGCTCTACCGCATCGGCCGGCGCGACTGGGCGCTGCGCGAATGGAACGACGCGCTGAAGGACCTGGACGACGCCGGTCGCCAGACCGCCGTTGCACAGGCGCAAGACAGCGGCTGGTTCGACCGCGCGGTGTTCAACCTCGGCCGCGGCAAACCCGAGGAACTGCGCCTGTACACGCTGCGCTTCCCGCTGCATCACACCGACGCCATCCGACGCGAGGCGCAGCGCAACGGCATCGACCCGGCGTGGATCGCCGCCGAGATCCGCGCCGAAAGCGTGTTCGATCCGCAGGCGCGCTCGCCCGCCAACGCGATGGGCCTGATGCAGGTGTTGCCGGCCACGGGCGAGGCGGTCGCGCAGCGGATCGGCCTGCCCTGGCGCGGCGCGCAGCAGACTTTGTTCGACCCCGACAGCAACATCGCCATCGGCAGCGCGTACCTGCGCGAGATGCACGACAAATGGGGCGACCTGCCGCACGCGATCGCCGCCTACAACGCCGGGCCGACGCCGACCACGCGCTGGCGCACCCAGCGTCCTGACTTCGACCCCGACCTGTGGATCGAGACGATCAGCTACAAGGAAACCCGCGAATACGTCGCGCGCGTGCTGGCCTTCAGCGTGATCTACGACTGGCGCATGGATGGCGACGCGCTGCGCGTCACCGACCGCATCGCCGGCAAGCCGGGTGCTAAACGCGCGGCCTTCGCCTGCCCGCAGCCGGCCGCGCACTGATCACGCGCACCGTAAACTCCTCGCATCGTCCCCCCAGGAGATCCCGCCATGGGCCTCATCGACAGCCTGCTGGGCCACGCCGGCGAAGCGCCGGTCGCCAAGCTCGAACCCGAATTGCGCCCACTCATGGCCGAAGGCGAGGCCATCGAAGCTGCGTTCGCCTTCGTGCGCGACATGATCGTGTTCACCGACCGCCGCCTCATCCTGATCAACAAGCAGGGCGTGACCGCGAAGAAGGTCGAGTACCGCAGCATCCCGTATCGCAGCATCGTCATGCATTCGATCGAGACCGCGGGACATTTCGACCTGGAATCCGACTTCAGGCTCTGGCTCTCGGGACAACCGGCGCCGATCGAACTCAAGCTCAGCCGCGGTGAAGCCGCGACGCGGCTGGTATCGCTGCTCTCGCAGCACATGCCGCGCTGAGCCGCGATGCCGCAACGCACCTATCTCGTCGGTGGCGCGGTGCGCGATGCGCTGCTCGGCCTGCCACCGGGTGACCGCGACTTCGTCGTCGTCGGCGCGACGCCCGAGGCGATGCTCGCTGCCGGCTTCCGCCAGGTGGGCCGCGATTTCCCGGTGTTCCTGCATCCCGGTACCGGCGAGGAACATGCGCTCGCGCGCACCGAGCGCAAGTCCGGCAAGGGTTACACCGGCTTCGTGGTGCATGCCGCGCCCGACGTCGCGCTGGAGGATGATCTCGCCCGCCGCGACTTCACCCTCAACGCGATCGCGCGCGATGAAGCCAGCGGCGAGTTGATCGATCCCTTCGGCGGCGTGGCCGACATCCAGGCGCGCGTGCTGCGCCACGTCGGCCCGGCCTTCGTCGAGGATCCCCTGCGCGTGCTGCGCGCGGCGCGCTTCATGGCCCGCTTCGCGCCGCTCGGCTTCCGCATCGCGCCCGAGACGATGGCGCTGATGCGCGAGGTTGTGGAAAGCGGCGAGATGGCTGCGCTGACACCCGAGCGCGTCTGGCAGGAACTGGCCCGCGCGCTGCGTTCCGACGCGCCCTCCGCCTTCCTGAGTACCTTGCGCGATTGCGGCGCACTGGTCGTGGTGTTGCCCGAGGTCGATGCGCTCTACGGCGTGCCGCAACGCGCCGAATACCATCCGGAAGTGGATGCCGGCGTGCACGTCGAACTGGTCTGCGACATGGCGGCTAGCCTCGCGCCCGGCGATGACCTGATCGGTTTCGCGGCGCTGACCCATGACCTCGGCAAGGCACTGACGCCGGCGGATGAACTGCCACGCCACCTCATGCACGAGCAACGCGGCCTGCCTCCACTGCGCCTGCTGTGCGCGCGGCTGAAGGTGCCCAATGCGCACCGGCAACTGGCCGATATCGCCTGCCGCGAGCATCTCAACGTGCATCGACTCTTCGAACTGAAGGACACGACGGTGCTCACGCTGCTGGAGCGTTGCGATGCGTTCCGCCAACCGGCGCGCATCGGCCAGCTGGCGATCGTGTGCGAGGCCGACAAGCGCGGCCGCGCCGGCTTGCAGGACCAGGCGTACCCGCAAGGCGCGGAGCTCGTACGCTTGTTCGATGCCGCGCGGGCGGTGAAGGCCGGCGATGTCGCTCCCGGACTCGATGGCCCGGCCGTGGGCGAGGCGATGCACAAGGCGCGCATCGACGCCATCAAACGGGCACGCCAAGCGGCTTGAGCGTTTCGCTCAGCGCCCGCCGTCGAGCCGGAGCAGCAGGTTGTGCAGCGGCGTGAAGCCGGTGGTGAAGCCGCCCAGCACGCCCAACGTGTTGGCGAGCGCGTCCATGCGATCCGCGGTGCGACCGACGTGCATCCAGGCTTGCAGCCATTCCAGGCCGATCCCCATCAGGACCAGCAGCATCGCCATCGCCACCCATGACGCGCGCCGCGCATGTAGCTGCACTGCCCCGGCCATCAACGCGAAGTAGCCGAGGAAATGCATCAGCTTGTCGTTGCCCATCGCCCGCGCCGGCAGGTCGGCCGGCGGCAGCAGCGAGCCCGCAACCACCGCGGCCACGGCAAGCATCCACAGCACCGACCACAGCAACGGATGCCCGAAGGGTTTGAGCGACCGTCCCAGGCGCATCAAAGCCGCCAGCTCATGTCGCCGGCGAGGAAGGCATGTTCGAATTCGACGTCGCGCTCGAAACCGATGAACTGGAACCGCTCGCCCATCGCGTCGGGCAGGGTGAGCTGCTTGGCTTCATGGCGCAGGCGCAGCCGGGCGGCTTCGTCCTTCGCGTGGTCCTCCGCTTCGGCCAGGCGCGCATCCAGCCCGTTGCCGAGCAGGAAAC
This sequence comes from Lysobacter sp., assembly GCA_036803045.1. Classification (GTDB taxonomy): domain Bacteria; phylum Pseudomonadota; class Gammaproteobacteria; order Xanthomonadales; family Xanthomonadaceae; genus Solilutibacter. Next base: position 34,307 of record DAIRVA010000012.1, read on the forward strand.
CGGTCTGCGTGACGTAGCCGGAAAGATCGAAGCCGGCATGGGTCCCAGCCTCGGCCAGCGCGGTGAAATCGACCGAGGCGGTGATGTCCTGGAGGCCCGGGTACTGCATCACGTCGGCCACCACATGATGTTGGCGGAACGCGCGCAGCGTGCCGTCCGTGCGCCAGGCGCCGTAGTACTCGCCGCGCGGATACCCGTAGTCGCAGAACAGCAGCGCACCGCGCTTCAGGCGTCCGATCACTGCCTGCACCCAGTACGGCAGCTGCGGCAGGATCTCCGAGCGATAGCCGGAAGCGAAAGGCGCAGCGAGTGCGGATTCCACATGCTTCACCGCCGCGACCAGCATCGCGTCGGCATCGTGCAAGGTGGTGAGGAAGCCGCCGTCGGCATAGCTGGCAACGTATTCCTCGCGCACCTCGCCTTCTTCGCCGATCGCGAAGCGGCTGGTCGGCAGCGCGTCGATCACCTCGTTGGCGAACACCACGCCTTCCCATTCGCCCTCGATCGGGCCATCCAGCCATTCCACGCAGTCGAACGCCGGCGGGATCAGGTGTTCGCGCAGGTACTCGCGCTGGCGCGCGCGCAGGTCGGCGCTGGGTTCGAGGATGGCGTAGCGCGCCGGCATCGCATCCTGCGACAGCAACCGCTTGATCGCGACCTCGGCGAAGACACCGCTGCCGGCGCCGATCTCGAGCCATTGCGCCTGCGGGCCGATCTGCCGCAGCACCGGCGCCAGGGCATCGGCCACGCAGGCCGCGTACAGCGGGCCCAACTCCGGTGCAGTGACGAAATCGCCGGCACGCCCGAACTTGGTCGCGCCGGCGCTGTAATAGCCGAGGCCCGGCGCATACAACGCCAGCTCCATGAAGCGCGAAAACGGGATCGCGCCGCCCTGCGCGGCGATTTCCTGCCGGATCAGCGTTTCAAGTTTCGCGCTGTGAGCACGGGCGTCGGCATCGGGGGGCGGCAGGGTTTCGGTCATGCGAAAAAGCGACGCGGGACATGCCCCCCAGCATACCCGCGCCGCCACTGCCCCGTTCACTTGCCGCGCTTGTCTTCCTCGCGCATCTGCTTGCGGATGAAGGCGCGCACGACGAACGGCATGCCGATCAGGATGATCCCGCCGATGATCGTCAGCCAGCCCACCGGCTTCTGCAGCATTTCCACCCACATCGGATGCATGGCCCCTCTCCCTTCCGGATGTGCTCAGCATCGCGCAGCCGCTGCGCGCGATTATTGATCCGGCTCAAATCCGCCGAAAATGATGGCGATGCCGCTTCGGTTAGCATCGGCGCATGAATCAGGACCCCGCCTCCGCCGAACGCCCGGTCGCCCTGGTCACCGGCGCCGCCCGGCGCATCGGCGCCGCCATCGCCCAGCGCCTGCACGCGGCGGGCTACGACATCGCCCTGCACCATCTCGCTTCCGCCCGCGAAGCCCGCACGCTGGCCGACACGCTGGAATCGCATCGCCCCGGCAGCGTCATCACGCTCGCTGCCGACCTGCGCGACTTCGACCGCATCCCGGAACTCGTCGCACGCACCGTCGGCCACTTCGGACGGCTGGATGCCCTGGTCAACAACGCCTCGGTCTATTACCCCACGCCTTTCGGCACGATCACCCCGACGCAATGGGACGACCTGTTCGCGATCAACGCGCGCGCACCGTTCTTCCTCGCGCAGGCCGCCGCGCCGCACCTGGCGCATCGCGGCGGCGCCATCGTGAACCTGGTCGATGCGTATGCGGAGCAGCCACGCGCCGACATCAGCCCACATGCCGCTTCCAAAGCGGCGCTGGCCGGCGCGACGCGCGCGCTGGCCGTCGAGCTGGCCCCTGAAGTGCGTGTCAACGGCATCGCGCCGGGCGCGATCCTGTGGCCGGAAGACGGCATCGATCCCGCGTTGTCGTCGCGGCTCCTCGCGCGCACGCCGCTGGCACGCGCGGGCAGCGCGGAGGAAGTCGCCGAAGCGGTGCGCTGGCTGCTGCAGGACGCGACCTACATGACCGGCGAAATCCTGCGGTTGGACGGCGGCCGCAACGCACTGGGATGACGCGCCTTAGCCGGCGCCGCCTTCGACTTCGACCACGTCCGCCGATGTGCCGAAATCGGCATGGGCGCGCCACACCTCCATCACGCTTGAACCCGTGCCGGCAATGACCGCATCCGGCGCGATGTCGGCCAAGGGCCGCAGCACGAAGGCATGCTTGAGCTCCGGGCGCGGCAGCTGCAAATGCCCCGGCCCCTGCATTTCCACTTCGTCGTAGAGCACCAGGTCGATGTCGATGTTGCGGTCGGAAAAACGCGGCCCGCTGCGGTCGCGCCCGTTCGCGTCCTCATACGCATGCAGCCAGGCATCGAGCTCCTGCGCGGACAGGCGCGTGTCCAACACTGCCGCGGCATTGAGGAAATCCGCGCCATCGAAACCGACCGACGCCGTGCGATAGACCGGCGAGAAATGCACGTTCTCGAAACGCCCGCGCAGGGCGGAGAAGGCCAGCGCGAGGTTCATCTCCGGCTCGATGTTGCTGCCCAGGCTCAGGTATGCGCGATGCCAGCCCGCGTCCATCGCTTACCCCGGCCGCGTGCCGCGTTCGATGATGACGCCGACCGCGCGCGAGCCGGTCACCGCGCCGGGCTTGCTCAGTTTCAGGCGCAGCCACGGCACGCCGAACTCTTCGCGGAGGATGTCGGCGCAACGCTCGGCCAGCGATTCCACCAGCCCGTAGTTCGACTCGCCGACGAAGGCGATCAGCCGCTTCGACACATCCTTGTAGTTGAGCGTGTCGATGATGTCGTCGCTGGCGGCCGGGCGGCGGTTGTCGAAGGCCATCTCGATGTCGAGCACCACCTTCTGGGTGATCTTGCGCTCCCAGTCATAGATGCCGATGACGGTGTCGATCTCCAGCGCTTCGATGAAAACGATGTCCATGGTGCTCCGCACTTTTCCTCGCACACATCCTATCGCCGAACGATGTCCGTCAGGGTGAAGCGGGCGTTGCGTCGCTGCGCGCCTCCAGCCAACGCTGGACGTAACCCACCTGATCCGGCGTTTCTCCGCCAAGGCGCACGTCGGGTGGTACGCCGATGTTGTCCAACGGCTCGTCGGGCAGGCGCATCGAACGTGACGTCGAGTATTCAAGACGATGCTTTCCGGAAGGCAGATCGACATAGCGCACGTTGCTGTAATCGATTACGCCCGCGGTGTTTCCGCCGAACAACGTGACCTTTTGGCTCTCGCGCGCCGCCAACACGAATTGATCTCCGGACGAACCTGCATCCGTGATCAATATGCCGACATTGGCCGGGTTCGGCAGCCGGGCGGGGCAAGCCTGGACAAGGAAGTCCCGCTTGCCGAGCCGATACCAGTCGCCGTCGCTTTCCCGCAGGCTTTTCGCCAGTCCGGCGATGGACGCGCGATCGCCGTCGGAAAGGCCGGGGACATCCTCGATCAGCCGCTCGTTGGCGCGGGCATTGTCATCGGTGGCGCGGAACTCCACCGTGGGCGTATAGATCAGGCGCGTGCAGATCAGCTCGATGATTCGCCGATAGCTGCTGTCAGAACCGCCGCTGTTGCCACGCAGGTCAATGATCAGGTTGGGCGTGGCGGCCAATGCCCGGGCGTTTTCATCCAGCAACCGCTCGATCCGCGAGCGGCCTTCCACGGAGAAGTCCGGCAGACGCAACCAGAGCGTCTTCGCCGACAGCGGCCTCAGGAAGAATTCGCCCGATGGAACGTAACGGTCCAGCAACGCATCGGCATCCACCCCGCTGCGCTTCCACCAGAAGGTCACGCCATCCTCCGAGCGGAACCGGAGCAGGTCGCCATCGGCCATCAGGGTCGCCTGCATGGCCTTTTCGCCGCGGTCGCGCATGACTTACGTCGCAGGCATGGCTTCCTTGCCCGCATCGTCGATGGTGAACTTGCGCTGGCCCTCGTCCCAGCCTTTCATCTCGCTTTGCAGGACGAGCGCGCGCCACTGCCCGGCCCGCTTCGGCAATACCGCGACGCGATAATTGCCGTCACCGCTCTCCCACAGGCCCTGGATCGGGTTGCGCCCGTCCTTGCGTGCCAGGCGCTTGCGCAAGCCTTCCGCATCGATGCGCTCGGCTTCCACCTGCGGCACGGTCCGGGGCGGGGCGGGCTTCGCCATCGGCTCGGCCTGGGTGCGAGTCGGGTCGCCCAGGGATTCAAGGCCGGTATGCCGATCCTTGAACCACGCGAGCAGGTCACGCATCGCGGAACCGGCCTGCTCGGGCGCCACGACAATGATCTCGCGCTGCCGCCGGGCAAGGGCTTCGAACTCAGCCTTGCGCTCCGGACTGGACTCCACCTTGTGCTCCCAGCCGGCATAGTTGCGCCGCAGGTAATCGACCATGAAGTCGAAATCAGCCAAGGCCGCGGCACGCGCATCCGATGGAGCTGGCGGTGCCGCCCATGCCGGCACCAAAGACAACACGAGGACCAACCACAAGGCCGTACGGTGGACGCGCATCATTGCTGGATTCCCATGAAAGCCAGCCGACTTTCCCAAGCCGGGAATCATGCCGACAGTGCCGGAAGTCTCGTCCCGAAAGGGGAAATCACACCGTGTGCAACGTCGCCATGTCCCAGCGCGGGGTGACGTGCACGCCGAGATCCGATCGCTCTCCCGCCGCAAGGCGCAGCGCGCCGGCGAAGGCGATCATCGCGCCATTGTCGGTGCACAGCGCCGGCCGCGGGAAGGCCACGCGGCCACCGCGCTTGTCGGCCATCGCCTGCAGCTTCTCGCGCAGCCGCTTGTTGGCGCCGACGCCGCCCGCGACGATCAAGGTGTTGCAACCCGCGGCATCCAGCGCGCGTTCGCATTTGATCGCCAGGGTATCGACCACCGCATCCTCGAAGCCGCGCGCGATGTCGGCGCGGGTCTGCTCGGACTGGTCGCTGGCCTTCCACGCCAGCAGCACCTGCGTCTTCAGCCCGCTGAAACTGAAATCCAGCCCCGGCCGGTCGGTCATCGGGCGCGAGAACTTGAACCTGCCCGGCGTGCCCACTTCGGCCAGCGCGGCCAGTTGCGGCCCGCCCGGATACGGCAGGCCCATCAATTTGGCGGTCTTGTCAAAGGCCTCGCCCGCGGCATCGTCCAGGGTTTCGCCCAGCAGCCGATAATCGCCCAGCGCCTTCACATCGACCAGCTGGGTGTGGCCGCCGGACACCAGCAGGGCGACGAACGGCGGCCTGGCGGCATCGTCCTCGAGCAGCGGTGCGAGCAGATGCCCTTCCATGTGGTGGATGCCGATGGCGGGCACATCCAGGCCCCAGGCCAGCGAGCGCGCCGCGGCCGCGCCCACCAGGAGCGCACCAACCAGTCCCGGACCGGACGTGTAGGCCACGCCATCAAGATCGACCAGCGCGATGCCGGCCTCGTCCAACGTCTGCCGGACCAGCGGCAGCAGTTTGCGGACATGGTCGCGGCTGGCGAGCTCGGGCACCACGCCGCCGTACTCGGCATGCAGCGCGATCTGGCTGTAGACGGCATGCGCGCACAGGCCGGCCTCGGTGTCGTACACCGCCACGCCGGTCTCGTCACAGGAGGTTTCGATGCCTAGGACCTTCATCCCGCCAGCTTACCGCGTCCCCGGACCACGGTTGCAGCCCGATG
>DAIRVA010000013.1:0-16763 GCA_036803045.1 Lysobacter sp.
ATGCCGAGCAGGCCGTTCTCGCTCTGCAGCCACACGTCCATGCCGTCGGGGATGTAGTTGGCCACCAGCGTGGGCAAGCCGATGCCGAGGTTCACATAGGCGCCATCGGTCAGTTCCTGCGCGGCGCGCCGTGCCATTTCATCGCGGGTCCATGTCATCTCAGTTGCCCTCCGTGCGCACGGTGCGCTGCTCGATGCGTTTCTCCGGATTCGCGTTGACCACGATGCGGTCCACGTAGATCCCGGGCAGGTGCACGTGGTCGGGATCGATCTCGCCGATCTCCACCAGTTCCTCCACCTCCGCCACGCAGACCTTGCCGGCCATCGCGCAAGCGGGGTTGAAGTTGCGCGCGGTCTTGCGGAACACCAGGTTGCCGGCCTTGTCCGCTTTCCATGCCTTGACCAGCGAGACATCCGCTTTCAGCGCGGTTTCCAGCACGTACCAGCGGCCGTCGATCTCGCGGGTTTCCTTGCCCTCGGCCACGATGGTGCCGTAGCCGGTCGCGGTGAAGAACGCCGGGATGCCTGCGCCGCCGGCGCGCAGGCGCTCGGCCAGGGTGCCCTGCGGGTTGAACTCGAGCTCCAGTTCTCCGCCCAGGTACTGGCGCTCGAACTCCTTGTTCTCGCCCACGTAGGACGAAATCATCTTCCTGATCTGCCGGGTCTCCAGCAGCTGGCCCAGGCCGAAGCCGTCCACGCCGGCGTTGTTGGAGATCGCGGTGAGGTTCTTGACTCCGGAGTCGCGCAATGCGGCGATCAGCGCCTCGGGAATGCCGCACAGGCCGAAGCCGCCGACGGCGAGCGTCTGGCCATCGGCGACGATACCGTCGAGCGCGGTCTGCGCATCGGGCTGGAGCTTGGTTTGACTCATCGGACGCGTACCTGGGGAGGGACCGATGGCTAGTTTAGCGTGCCGACGCGTGCGATCCCCGGCATCGGCCGAAGGTACAGGGTCAGGCGCGGCCGTAGGCGTCGTCGAAACGCTCGATGTCGTCTTCGCCGAGATAACTGCCCGATTGCACCTCGATCAACTCCACCGGAGTCCCGGTCGTGTTGCGCAGGCGATGCACGCTGCCTTGCGGGATGTAGGCGCTCTGGTTGGCTTTCAGTTCGAACACGCGATCGTCGCAGGTGACTTCGGCGACGCCCGAAACGACGACCCAGTGTTCGGCCCGATGGCGATGCCGCTGCAGGCTGAGTGCCGCACCCGGCTTGACCACGATGCGCTTGACCTGGAAGCCCGGCCCGACCGCCAGCGAGTCGTAGCTGCCCCACGGGCGATAGACCTTGCGATGGTGCAGGTGTTCGGTGCGGCCTTCGGCCTTCAGCCGATCCACCAGCTTCTTCACGTCCTGCACGTGGTCGCGATGGGCCACCAGCACGGCATCGGCGGTATCGACCACGATCAGGTCGCGCACTCCAAGCGTCGCCACCAGCCGGTCGTCGGCCGCCTGCAGGTAGCTGTCGCGGGTATCGAAGGCCAGCGTGTCGCCGAGCTGCACGTTGCCCTCGGCATCGCGTTCGGCCACGCTCCACAGCGAAGACCAGGAGCCGACATCGCTCCAGCCGCAGTCCACCGGCACCACCGCGGCGCGGTTCGCGCGCTCCATCACCGCATAGTCGATGGAATCGCCGGGGCTTTCCGCGAAGGCATCGGCATCGACGCGGATGAAGTCGAGGTCGCGGCTGGCCCCGGCATATGCCCGGCGCGCCGCCGACAGGATGGCCGGTGCGTGTTCGCCGAGCGCGGCCAGATAGGCGTCCGTGCGGAACAGGAACATGCCCGAATTCCAGAGATAGTCGCCGCTCTCCAGGTAGGCCTGGGCGCGCGCGGCATCGGGCTTCTCGACGAAGGCGGAAATCGCATGCACGCCTTCGCCCAGCATCGCCCCGGCGCGGATGTAGCCATAGCCGGTTTCCGCATACTCCGGCCGGATGCCGAAGGTGACCAGCGCTCCGGCCTGCGCTTCGGGCAGGCCGGCCGCGACCGCGGCACGGAACGCGGGCTCGTCGCGGATCAGGTGGTCGGCCGGCAACGCCAGCAGGATGCCTTCCGGATCGCCGGCGAGCACATGCAGGGCCGCCAAGGCGATGGCCGGTGCGGTGTTGCGTGCGACGGGTTCGAGCAGGATGCCGCCGCTGGGCATGCCGATGGCCTGCAACTGCTCGCCGACCATGAAGCGATGGTCCTCGGCGCAGACCGTCACCACCGGCGCCACGCCGTCGAGCGTGCGCACACGGCGCGCGGTGGCCTGGAACAGGGTCTCGTCGCCCACCAGCGACAGGAACTGCTTGGGCGTGTTGCTGCGCGAACGCGGCCACAGGCGCGTGCCGCTGCCGCCGCTGAGGATGACGGGATGGATCATCGGACGCCCATCGTGGCTGGTGCCCCTAGGCTATCAAGCGCGGGCGGCCAGCGCGTCGAGGACGCCGTCCAGGCCGGCGTGCCAATCCGGCAGCGACAGCCCCCAGTCGCGCTCCAGCGAAGCGGTATCGAGCACCGACCACGCCGGCCGCTGCGCAGGGGTCGGGAACTCGGCGGTGGCGATCGGCACCACCCTCGGCTTCTTGTCCAGCAAACCGCGCGCGAACGCGCCATCAACGATGGCCTCGGCGAAGCCGTGCCAGCTGGTGCGGCCATGCGGCGTCAGGTGCCAGGTGCCGACGGGACGATCCGGTGCCGCGACGACGTGCGCAGTGACATCGGCGATCAAGGCCGCAGGCGTGGGCGTACCGAACTGGTCGGCCACCACCCGCAGTTCGTCGCGCTCCCTGGCCAGCCGAAGCATGGTGAGCAGGAAATTCCTGCCGTGCTCGGCATAGACCCACGCCGTGCGCAGGATGGCATGCGGGCAACCGCTGGCACGGATGGCCGCCTCGCCAGCCAGCTTGCTTTCGCCGTAGACGCCGAGCGGCGCGGTCGGATCGTCCGGCAAGCAGGGGCGACGCCCTCGTCCGTCGAACACGTAGTCGGTCGAATAGTGGACGAGATAGGTACCACTCGACGCGCATGCGTGCGCCAGCACCGCAGGCGCTTCGGCATTGGCGCGGAAGGCGGCTTCGGGCTCCGCTTCGGCCTTGTCCACGGCGGTGTACGCGGCGGCGTTGACCACCACATCCGGCGCAATGCGCTCAACCAAGGCGGCGAGCGCCTGCGGCGCATCAAGGTCGGCGACTTCGCACGTCCCGCCACCGGACAGGCGCCCGTCGCGCGTCGCGCACACCAGCGTGCCCAGCCCGGACAGGCTGCGTCGGCACTCGCTGCCGACCTGGCCGTTGGCGCCGAGGAGCAGGATCTTCACGCAGCACTCCTCTGCTGCCATCGCCATGCATCCTTGCAGATGTCGTCCAGCCCTCGCTGCGCCCGCCAGCCAAGCTCGCGTCGCGCGCGCGCAGGATCCGCCCAGACCTCGGCCAGATCGCCGTCTCGTCGACCGACTACGCGATGCGGCACATCGACTCCGTTGACGGCAGCGAAACGCTCGATCATCTCCAGGACACTGCACCCCTCGCCACGCCCGAGATTAAAGACCTGCCAGCCCGGCACGAACGATGCCATCGCCTCGAGCGCCGCAACATGCCCCTCGGCCAGATCCATTACGTGGATGTAGTCGCGGATGCCGGTGCCGTCACGGGTCGGATAGTCGTTGCCGAAGATGCGTACCTCGGGCAGCAATCCCGCTGCAACCCGCGCGATATAGGGCATCAGGTTGTCGGGGGAACTCCGTGGATTCTCCCCCAGTTCTCCCGAAGGATGCGCGCCTGCCGGGTTGAAGTAACGCAGGCTGAGCGCACGCAATCCCGGCCAGGCGCAACAGAGATCCTGCATGGCCAGTTCGGCGATCAACTTGCTGCGTCCATAGGGGTTGAGCGGTCCGAGAGGCGCATCCTCGGTGACAGGCATGCATGCATCGGCCGCATACACCGTGGCGGACGAACTGAAGATCAGGTTGCCGGTCCCGGTTTCCTGCATGCACCGCAGCAGGTTGATCATGCCGTTGATGTTGTTGTCGTAGTAGCGCAACGGGTTGGCAACGCTTTCACCGACCGCCTTCAATGCCGCGAAATGGATGACGCAATCGAAGTCACCCACCTCCATGACATGGATGAGGCGGCCATAGTCGCGCACGTCGCCAACGAGCAAAGGCACATCGCCTCCGGCGTACAGGGCGGCTCGGGCAACCATCTCTGCGGAACCATTGCAGAGATTGTCGTAGACGGTGACGTCGTGCCCGCGCTGGAGCAGCGAGCACACCACATGAGAACCGATGTATCCGGCGCCGCCGCATGCCAGCACTTTCATGACGACCGCTCCGGTCGCAACGAGAGGTCACGCAAGCGACGCGCATCCGGCATTTCTTCCACCTCAGCCAACCATGGCCGGAAGACGGTCCGGCGGCACGTCGCGAAGGAACGGAGCCGCTGAATCCTTGGGCGAAAGGGATGGCGTGGCGAACGGCCAGTCGATGGCCAGGTCCGGATCGTTCCAGGCGATGTTCGCATCCGCCGACGCATCGTAGGTTTCGGTGCACAGATAGGTGAAGACGGCACTTTCGCTCATGACCGCGAACCCGTGTGCGAACCCTTCGGGAATCCAGAAGTGTCGCTTGTTGTCGGCGCTGAGCACCACCGCCGTCCATTTCCCGAAAGTCGGGGAATCCCGGCGAATGTCCACCGCGACATCCCATACCTCGCCCCGCACGACTGAAACAAATTTGCCCTGCGGCTTCGGCCACTGGTAGTGCAGGCCGCGCAGCACGCCCCTGTTCGACGAGGAGACGTTGCCCTGCCGCCACTGCATGGCGAGGCCGTGCTCCGCCAGCTTGTCGGCATTGAAGGATTCGTAGAAGAAGCCGCGCTCATCGCCGAACACGCGCGGCTCCAAGATCAGGCATCCCGGCAAGCCGGTTTCGATCACCTTCACGGCACGTACCCGCGTTCGGGAAGCTGCAACAGGTACTGCCCGTAGCCGTTCTTGGCCAGCGGCATGGCCAGCGCCTCGAGCCGCGCAACATCGATCCAGCCGTTGTTGAAGGCGATTTCCTCGGGGCAGCACACGCGAAGGCCCTGCCGCGCCTCGATGGTCTCGATGTAGTTCGCGGCCTCAAGCAGCGACTGGTGGGTGCCGGTGTCGAGCCAGGCGTAACCGCGCCCCAGCTGCTCGAGGTGCAACGATCCCTCCGCAAGATACGCCTTGTTGAGATCGGTGATCTCCAGCTCGCCGCGCGGCGAGGGCTTGAGCCCGGCGGCGAACTCCGGCGCCCGCCCGTCGTAGAAATACAGTCCGGTCACGGCGTAGTGGGAGCGGGGATTGGCCGGTTTTTCCTCGAGGCCGACCACGCGGCCGTCGCCGTCGAATTCCGCCACGCCGTAACGCTCCGGGTCCTGCACCCAGTAGCCGAACACCGTCGCGCCCGCGTCGCGGGCATCCGCACGCTTGAGCATCGCGGTAAGGCCCGGGCCGTGGAAGATGTTGTCCCCGAGCACGAGGCAGCTGGGCGCCCCGTCGAGGAATTCGCGGCCGAGCACGAACGCCTGCGCGAGGCCGTCCGGGTTGGGCTGGGCAACGTATTCGAACTTCATTCCCCACTGCGAGCCATCGCCCAAGAGCGCCTTGAACAGGGCCTGCTCGTGCGGGGTGTTGATGATCAGCACTTCGCGGATGCCCGCCAGCATCAGTACGCTCAGCGGGTAGTAGATCATCGGCTTGTCGTAGACCGGCAGCAGTTGCTTGCTGAGGGCCTGCGTGATCGGGTACAGGCGGGTGCCGGAACCGCCGGCCAGGATGATGCCCTTGCGTTGCATGCGTCGCGTCTCCTTGAGTTCCTACGCCTGGCCGATGCGTTCGAGCCGGTAGCTGCCGTCCAGCACCCGCTCGACCCACGGCTGGTTGCCCAGGTACCAGTCCACGGTTTCGGCGATGCCCTGCTCGAAGCTGTGCGCCGGTTCCCAGCCGAGTTCGCGCTTGAGCCTGGAGGCATCGATCGCGTAGCGGCGGTCGTGGCCCGGCCGGTCCCTGACGTAGGTGATCTGCGATTCGTAGCGACCGCCGTCCGCGCGCGGGCGCTTCACGTCGAGCAGCGCGCAGATCGTTTTCACGACCTCGATGTTCTGCTGCTCGGCATTGCCGCCGACGTTGTAGGTTTCGCCGATCCTGCCGCCACCCAGCACGCGGCGGATGGCGGTGCAGTGGTCGCCCACGTACAGCCAGTCGCGCACGTTCTTGCCGTCGCCGTAGATGGGCAGCGCTTCGCCCGCGATGGCCTTGGCGATCACCAGCGGGATCAGCTTTTCGGGGAACTGGTACGGACCGTAATTGTTCGAGCAGTTCGTCGTCAGCACCGGCAACCCGTAGGTATGGTGGAAGGCGCGCACCAGATGGTCTGACGCGGCCTTGGACGCCGAGTACGGCGAATTCGGCGCGTACGGGGTCTCTTCGGTGAAGAGCCCGGTATCGCCGAGCGACCCGTACACCTCGTCGGTCGAGACGTGCAGGAAACGGAACGCCGCGCGTTCCGCCTCGTCCAACGACCGCCAGTGGTCGCGCGTCGCCTCCAGCAGCGCGAGCGTGCCGACCACGTTGGTCTGCACGAAAGCGGCCGGACCATCGATCGAACGATCGACATGGCTCTCGGCGGCGAAGTTGACGACGGCTTCGGGGCGGTGTTCGTTCAACAGGCGCGACACAAGGTCGCCGTCGCCGATGTCGCCCTGCACGAAGACATGGTTCGGGTTGCCGTCCAGCGAGGACAACGTGTCGAGGTTGCCGGCGTAGGTCAGGACGTCGAGATTGACGACCTTGACGCCATCGCGCACCGCTTCGAGCACGAAATTGCCGCCGATGAAGCCGGCGCCGCCGGTGACCAACCATGTCCGCATGATCATCTCCAAGGTACAAACCCGCCAATTGTAAGCTTTCGCGCCATCATGCAAGCCCGTTTCGCTAGAATATCGGCATGACAAGGCGGCCCCGTGGCCCGCCAGCGGTGATTCATCCACATGAAGATTCTCGTCGGCTACAAGCGCGTCGTTGACGCCAATGTCCGCATCCAGGTCAAGCCCGATGGCTCGGGCGTGGTGACCGAGGGCGTCAAGCTCGCCCCCAACCCCTTCGACGACATCGCGCTTGAAGAGGCCCTGCGCCTGCGCGACAAGGGCATCGCCAGCGAGGTCGTCGTCGCCACCATCGCCCCGGCGGACGCCCAGCCGCACCTGCGCAACGGGTTGGCGATGGGCGCCAACCGGGCCATCCACGTGGTCGCGGACGGTCCCGTGCAGCCGCTGGATGCGGCCCGCGCGCTGTTGAAGCTGGTCGAGAAGGAGCAGCCCGATCTGGTCCTGCTGGGCAAGCAGGCGATCGACGACGACGCCAGCCAGACCGGCCAGATGCTCGCCACCTTGTGGGGCCGTCCGCAAGCCACATTCGCCAGCAAGTTGGCCGTGGACGGCGGCAAGGCCACCGTGACCCGCGAAGTGGATGCCGGCCTCGAGACACTGGAAGTCGACCTGCCTGCCGTGGTCACCACCGACCTGCGCCTGAACGAACCGCGCTTCATCAAGCTGCCGGACATCATGAAGGCCAAATCCAAGCCACTCGAAACCATTTCGATGGCGGAGCTGGGGATCGAATCCGGTCACGGGCTGAAGGCGACCCACCATGCCGCGCCGGCCCAGCGCAGCCGCGGCGTGATGGTCAAGGATGCGGCGGAACTCGTCGCCAAGCTCAAGGAAAAGGGGTTGCTCTGATGTCCAAGGTCCTCATCGTCGCCGAACACCTCGACGGCAAGCTGAACGCTGCGACTGCGAAATGCGTCTCGGCTGCCCGCGCGCTCGCCCCTGACGCCATCGACATCGTCGTCCTTGCCGCCGACCCGGCTGCCATCGCCGCCGAAGCCGCCAAGATCGAGGGCGTATCGAAGGTGCTGGCCGTCGCCAATCCGGCCAACGCGCACGCCATCGCGCAAGTGCTGGCACCGCAGGTGGCGAAACTGGCCGCCGGCTACAGCCATGTCTTCGGCCCCAGCACCACCTTCGGCAAGGACCTGATGCCCTGCGTGGCCGCACTGCTGGACGCGCCCCAGGTTTCGGATCTCATGGCCGTCGAAGGCGCGCATACGTTCAAGCGCCCGATCTATGCGGGCAACGCCATCGTAACCGTCGAGGCGCCGGCCGACCGCACCGTGGTCGCCACGGTGCGCACCGCCTCCTGGCCCCAGGCCCCGGAGGGCGGCAACGCAGCGGTGGAAAACATCGAGATCGCTGCCGAACTCCCGGCGCACACCCGCTTCATCGGGCTGGAATCGGGCACCTCCGACCGCCCCGACCTGCAGAGCGCGAAGCGCGTGGTTTCGGGCGGCCGCGGCGTCGGCAGCGAGGAGAACTTCAAGATCATCTATGCCTTGGCCGACAGGCTGGGTGCCGCCGTGGGCGCCTCCCGCGCGGCAGTCGATGCCGGCTACGTCCCCAACGACATGCAGGTGGGCCAGACCGGCAAGATCATCGCACCCGAACTCTACGTGGCCGTCGGCATCTCCGGCGCCATCCAGCACCTCACCGGCATCAAGGACGCGGGCACCATCGTCGCCATCAACAAGGATCCGGACGCGCCGATCTTCGAGATCGCCGACATCGGACTGGTGGGCGACTTGTTCCAGCTGCTTCCGGAACTGGAGCGCGCACTGTGAGTTCCATCATGGCCATCTCCGGCAGTTTTACGGACTGACCGGGCGCACGACACGCACCCCCACACGAGGCCGTCGATATCATGTCCTCTCCACTTCAGCCGTTAGCCTACACCGCACTTGAGCGCATCCGGGTGCCCAGACCCGTGGATCGGCTTGACTGGATCGCCGGGTTCGCGCGCGACAAGACGGTTTTCGATCTCGGGGCGCTCGACGAGACCGCCTACCAAAAGAAGCAGAGCTCGGACACATGGCTACACGCACGATTGTCCGCGGTCGCCCGCACGGTCGTCGGCTTCGACAATTCCCGGATGGTTCCGCCCGACGGGCTGCAGACCGGACCCAACTCCAGGATCATCAATCACGATATTTTCCGCCTCGGCGATGCAGTCGGGGAGTACGGGGTACCCGATGTCGTGGTAGCGGGTGAGCTCATCGAGCATCTGCCGGATGCTGGCTGCTTCCTGGCTTCCTTGCGCGATGTCCCGGCGTTGCAGGACGCGACTTTCGTTATGTCAACGCCCAATGCCTGTTCCTGGCACAACTGGATGATCGGTCTGGCATCGATGGAATCCACCCACGAAGACCATCTCGCGATCTATTCCTACAAGGTGCTCAGGACTGTGTTCGAGCGCAACGGTTTCGAGGTGCTGACACTGCAGCCATACCATGCGCGTTTCCACGAGATGCTCGCCACCAGCAGCGGTGTGGCCAGAATCGCCACGCGCGCGTTCCAGGGAGCCGTCAACCTAGGGGAGCGTCTGGCTCCCGTTCTGAGCGGTGGCTGGATCGTCATCGCACGCATCGCCCGGCCCCCTACCGGCGCCTGACGCATGGCTTTCCCCTGATCCGGGTAATCCGCGCTGCACCGTCGCCTTGGCGAGATGGCGTGCGAGCCGGGTGATTTCCTGATGCTGCTCGCGCTGATTGAGCGCCAGGTTGAGGATCATCAGGAAGCTCAACGCCGTGTAACTGTAAAAAACCAAATCCGCCGCACGGCCCACGCCCAGGGAATGGGCCAGGCGATCGGCAACTTGTGGAAACCATACCAACCCGATCCCGGCAAGCGCGAGGACGAGCAGTCCGGCTGCAATGGGTCGCGAGCGTCGCCACTCGCGCAACGCGTAGAGCACGAGCAGGAAGCCGAACAACATCAAGAGATAACGGATCACTTGCGCAACCTCGCAAGGAACAAGTCGAGCATGATGTTGAACGCGCCAAGTCCGGACTGCCCCTTGGCAATCGAATATTTCGTGTAGCGGATATGGACGGGAACTTCGACATAACTGAGTCGGTGCCGGCCGATCTCTTCGAGTATCTCGGAAGCGTGCGCCATCCGGTTCTGGCGTAGCCGGATGCAACGCGCCGCATCGGCGCGAAGGACCCGCAGACCATTGTGTGCGTCACTCACATTCATGCCCGTCGTGATACGGGTGAACACCGTCGCCGCACGCAATAACAATCGCCTGGCCGGCGGGACGGAATCGGCATGCCTGATGAATCGGCTACCCAGTGCAATCTGGGTGCCGCTGCCTTCCAAGGCAGCCACCATGGTCTGTACGTCGTCCGGATCGTGCTGCCCGTCGGCGTCGAATGTCGCCACGTAATCGAACCCTTGCGCAACCGCGAATTCAATGCCGGTCTGCAATGCCGCGCCTTGCCCCAGGTTGATGGGATGGGTGAGCACCGTCGCGCCTGCGGCCAAGGCGATGTCGCCGGTCGCGTCGCTCGAACCATCGTCGACAACGATGACATCGGGAAATTTCCTGCAAGCGTCCTTCACCACTTCAGCGATCACTACGCCTTCGTTGTACGCCGCCACTACCAGCGCGACGCGCGGCGTGGCGGCGGCCGTATTCATGGCTCGTATGCCATCAGCAGCACTCCGAAGGTCAGCAACGACAGGCCGGCCCACTGCTGCAACGAGAGGCGCTCACCATAGAAGAACCAGGCCGCGAAACCGGTCAGCATGTAGACGATCGCGCTGTTGATCGCGAAGGCCACCGCGAGTTTTTCCCGTGTGAGGACGAAAAACCAGGTGACGTAACCCGCGACCTGGAAGAACAATGCGAGCCAGACCATCGGGCTGATCGCGGCATGCAGGAGGAATTGCGCAGGCCCTTCCGCCAAGTACGCTTTCAGGGCCGGGTTGTTCACGGCCCCCTTCAATACCAATTGGCCGGCAAGTGTGCAGATGGCCGTCAGCGCGATCATCGCGTACAGGGTAAAAGCGTTGATGGTCATGGGAGATATCCTCGATAAGACAGCGCGTAAAGGCGTTGCAACGGTACGGATATCGCCCGCGGCCACATCTCGGCGAATACCATCTTATCCTCACGCCTCCGCGCTCCGTCATCCAGGCAGCGTGCGGTCTCGCTGGCCCCATGCACTCTGTGCGACATCATTTTCTCTCGTATCCGCGCAATCCCGGCCGTTCTCGACAGATCGACCCAAGCCATCCAGTCCATGTTCGTTCTCAGGTCCTCGCGAAACACGAAATCGGGGTGCAATCGCATGTTGATCGTAACTGCAGGGCAGCTCACCGGATTGCCGAAGCCCAGCAGTATCCGCCTGGCGAGCGATCCGCGGATCTGCTGCCTTCCAAGAAAGGCCGATCCCGCCAATAGCCGCTTCACTCGCTGGTTCATGCTTGCTCCGCGCACGGCGCCAGCTTCATCGACCTCACGGGCATCGGTGAACGCGAAGCCGCAATCGCCGCTTCCTGCCACCAGCGTCATCACGGATTCGCTGAAGCCCGGATCGTACAGATCATCCTGATGAGCAACGGTGATCCAGTCGGCATCCGACTGCCGCAACGCCATGTTCCAGTCACGACCGATGCCGAGGTTGGGGGCGTGCACATTCAGACTGGCGCCATGGCGAGCGCACAACGCATCCAGCCCGTCGTACGGCGTGGATGTCGCCACATGGATCCGCGACGGCCGCCGTTGCGCAGCCAGGGAAGCCAAGCAGGCATCGAGATAAGGTGATTGTCCGTAAGCCGGCACGACGAATGCGTGGCGCGCTGTCATGCTGCGCGATCCCGTCCATGCGCCAAGGGGCTCTTCAAGCCGTATGCAGAAGTGGCCAACACGATCCAGAACAGCGATACGAGGCAGATCGCGGCATACAGATAGCGGAAATCGCAAGCCACCGATGCCGGCAAATAGGAGAGGTACAGCAACCCTGCGGCCGCAGCCACGGACGACGCCCCCAGCTTCAGGCGCACTGGCATGCGCAGGAACGGCAGAAGCACCAGGCCCGCAAGCAAAGCCCCGAGATAGGCAAAATGACGGAATATCGGCCAGTCTAGGATCATCCGCGAATATCCGTAGATCGTGCGATCGCGTGCATCTTGCCCGGGTTCGAATCCGATCTGCCTCAGGTTTTCCAAGTTGCCGTCGACGCCGACATGGACAGGAAGGCATGCCTCCACGCCATTGATATCGAGGATCGACGACCAGACTGCAAACTTGTGTCTGACGAAGGCCGGGAACTCCGCTCGTGCCAGCGCCATCCATCGTTGCCTGAGCAACGTGTCGCCTTCACCCGCCATCCACTGCATCAACTGCGGACTGCGGGTCAGGTAATCGCCGCGGTCCGGGGTATATATTCTGCGGGCCTCCTCGCGCATTTGTTCGGGCACTTCGAACGGGAGATCCCGAGTGGGGGTGCGTGAATAAGTGAGCGTGCCGGCAATGTCATACATCATGATCCCGCGATACCCAATCGCGTCACCGTACTGTGTCGGCGTATCAATGGTCTTCGAAACCGCGGCGCGCATCGAAACGACAGCCAGCACGAAGGCCAGGACGATCATGGCGGCACGCAGGAGCGCACGCGCTTTCGGCAGATCCCTTTCCCAAGACACGGCGAATACGGGCACCAGCAGCAGGACGGGAGCCATGAAGATGCCGTGTTGCCGGACCTTCATGCCCACGCCGAGGACCACGGCGCTGCCCAATGCAAGCAGCCACATGGCTGGCCCCTGCCGTACCGCGGCGATCAGCCCCAAGGAACCTCCCGCCAGCATCAAGCTGCTGAACAACACGTCCTTCCAGACGATTCCGACGTAAGCCATCAGAACCGGGTTGAGCAACACGGCGAGCGGCACGAGAATGCCCGACATGGCCCAGGGCACTCGGACAAGGGTCCGTTCGGCGCGGTCTAGCAGCAAGGCGGAAGCGACTATTCCAAACGACAGGAAGGTCATGGCGCTGTTGAGCGCGACCATCCTTGCCGAACCGGTCGGCCCCGGCCCCAGCCAACGCAGGATCGCCGACATCGATGGCGGGTTCCAAGTCACCGAACGCCCCAGGTAAGCTTCGTACAGCTGCATGCTCGAATCCATCGAGACATGGCCGATGCCGTGGTACCACATGCCGAATCCCGCCAGCGCCAGCGCCAGCAGGTTCAGGGTGACGATTGCTACCCATACGAAGGCGGAAACCGGCCGGCTGCCATCGACGGCCCCTTGATGCAACGGACCGGCCACTCCCCTCTCGCCTGTGTCAATCGCCCCGGCCATGAGCTTATTGCACGATCATGCCTTGGTGGGTTGGACAGACGGCTGTTTCATCCCCGTCCACCGACACGACGTAGATGGCGTATTCGCCAGGTTCCACGCCCTTGAACGATGCATCCTGCATGAAGCCGGCTTTGCCGAAAGCGGGATTGTCGAAGAACTTGGCGACATCCTCACGGTCGCCGCCGGTCATGGACGCCAAGGCATAGGTCTTGTTGCCGGTAAGCATGATCTCGATACCGGCCGGAACGACACCCTTGTCCTTGTTCACCGCGAACCCCACCATCCGGTAAACCGCATCACGGGCAACCTGATAGGTATTGGGTTTGCTAGATGTGGCCGCGGCCCCCTCGGGGGCGATCACCACGTTCTCGATCGAGCACACGCCGGCATTGGCTTTGGCAGCCAGGCCATCCTGCGTCTCGGCCGAAGGCACGAATAACGGTGCTGCCGGAACCGGAACCGCGGGCTCCTGCTCCGAAAGCGGAGGCATGGTGCCGGCTTGGGGATCCGCGATACCGCCGGGCGGCGTGCCGCCGTTCTCGCTGCAAGCGGCCAGCAGTAGGCACGCCAGCGCTGCAGCGGCAAGGTGAGGGTACTTCATGAATCGATCTCCTGACTGGATATTTTTGTCACGCAATCCCTAGCGCATCAAAGCCGACAACAGGCCCCCTAGCCCGTCCCGCCTGTACTTGCATCGAATCCGCCGCAGCATCACCCGCCTTGCGCTTCTGTCGGCAAGCGCGGAAACGAGGATGTCGAACTTGGAACCATACCCGAGCGCCGTCGGGCTCATTTTTTTTTTTGGAAGTACTCGGGGTGTTCCAGCACGCCCTGGGTCTCCATCCAGCCTTTCAGCGAGCTGGGTCCGGCGACATCGAATGGATCCACGAAAACGGCCTGCAGGTCGGGGCGCTGGCGATAAAGCCGGCGGTGTTCGAGCGGAATCGCCGATCCGTCATTGTACCGGCCATAGGCCCAGGCCACCGATGCCGCCGGCTCCCGGTTATCGAAACGTGCTTCTCGCGCATACCAGTCGATCAGGCTGGCGACGGTGGAGTTTCCGTCCGAGTACTTGTCGGCCATGGCACGGTGAGCGCCCGAATCGAAACCAGTGAAATGGTAGAAGCCCAGCGGCTCGCCTTCCACCGTATAGCCCGTTCCGAAATCGCCGGCGACACGACGGGTCGGGATGTTCCAAGTAGCCACGTTGAAGCGCGGGCTCTTCAGGATACCAACGCCGTCGAAGAAAGCAGGAGCCAGGTCGATCCATCGCTGGTCGGTGAAAAGCCCGCCCGGAATGTCGGCGACGCAGAAATGGTAGATCCTGTCGGCCCACCAGCGTGCAAAGCGCCGGCCTTCCGGCGTGTTTCGCACGCCCAGGAAGCCAAGATTGTAGATGCCGTGCTTGAGCGCGGAAATCTCGTTGTCGCGTATTCCTTCGAGCTCTGTCTCGGGGGTGGTCAGGTGCGGCGTCAGCACCACGTTCTCACGGTTCAGTCGCTCCAGCATGTCGTCCAGCCGCGAGAACAGGACCATGTCCGGGTCGAAGTACACGACCCGATCCACGTCGGGGTCTTCCAGCAATTGCAGCAACGCGAAGGGCTTGATCGCCGTGGCCAGCTCGACGATGGTGTGGAAATAGGTCCAGCGCCGTCGGTCGGGGATATCCAGGTCGTCGAGCGCGATCACCCGATCAATGGGCTCGCCGTCAAATGCCACGCGCGGATCCCGCTGGTCGGCAAGCGCGAGGCATATCTCGAATTCGGGGTGGAACTTGCGGATCGACGTACAAAGCTTCCGAACCTTCGGAAGGTAATTGAGTGCGGCCGACGTGTAGACAACCGTCTTGGTCATGTTCTGTATTCCTCTGCGTCGGACGGTTCCCCGAACCCGCGGCTGGCAAATGCGATTATCTCATCCAAAGCGACGGCAGGGTCCAGTCGGCTTATGACCAACCCTTTCGGGTAGTCCGCCACGCGTTCGGCCGGCGCTCCCATCGGAAACACCGCAACCGGCATATCCATCGCCATGTATTCGGCGGTGACGTAAGAGTAAGTCTCGGCGCATACGGATGGTAGCATCGCCATGGCCACACCATGTTTCTCGAACATATCCGGAAGCTCGCCCCGCCGATACTCGCCGAACACTTCAATGGGATCGCCCGGCTCGTGCTGTTCCAGCGTACCGAAAACCAGGAACCGTACCGGCACCCCGCGTTCGCGCGCAAGCACCGCCATTTCCTTCAGCATCAGTGCGCCCTTGGCGATGTTGACATGTCCTGCGACACCCACCACCAATGGCACCGCACTGCGCCCGGCTATCGGTCTCACGCCATCCAGATCGATCGTGTGCTGCCGCAGCTCGATGATTTCCGGCCGCAGCGCGGGATACGCCTTGTGCAATATCCCGACCGAAGCGCGGGAGAACGCCACGACCCGGTCACATGCACCCAGCAGGCTCGCCCAGGCCTGCCGCCATTCGGGAATGCCCGGACCGTTGTGGCCCAAGGTGTGGCGACTGTTGCGCGGAAGGCAGTTGGCGCAGACATCCATTGCAGGGATGCCGCAGAAACGGTCATCTGTGCCGATCAGCGTCCATGATGGACAGACCGCATGGAAATCATGCAGATAGAGCAAAAGCGAATCGCCCGCCGCCTTCGCGCGACGCGCCGCACACCAACGCACGACTCCCAGCGGGTCGTCGTACGACACCAGTTCATTGAGATGGATGTCGAGTGCCTCGAACGAATCCAGCCTGTCCAGCAGCTGCCGCAGGTCATCGACGCGCCAGTTCGCTTTCCATCCCTTCCATGCAAGGCTGATCGCATAACGCAATTCATGCAGTACCGGAGCGACGTACATCACCGGCATCCCACGGGCGACGAGATTGGCGTGCAACTCGTCGGCGAACCGATTCGCGCCACCTCCCATCGCGTGGTCGAAAATCACGTGCATCCGAGGATGCGAAAAACGCAATCGGGCGCGTAGCGGCATGCCCGCCCACCACGCCGCCCATCCCCGCACGACGGTGATGGTCGGGGCGATGGCGGCACGCCAACCGTCTCTCCGGACTTTGTCCAGGGCGCGACGCCAGAGCGGAGTGCCGCTGCCCTGCGGATCACCCCCAGTGCCCGCGAAACACGCCACCGGAATTGCCACGCTCTCTACTCCGCCGCCGCGGAAAGCGACTTCCATTTCTGCATGAGACGGCGGAGCGGTCAATCTGGGCACCGATCCGGTGATCAGGAACCCCGCATGGACGGCATGGGACACCTCCGGGAACGCATCGCGCACATCCTCCCTGCGCCCGCCCGGCAGGCAGGCGATCACGTACGTGGTCCCGTCTGCGCCCCGCAGCCTGAGATCCATCGATGCAGGGATGCGCTCCGGATGCAGGAACCAGCCCCAGCCGAAACAACGACCGTTGCGGAACACGACGGAATCGATCTGGCAGTACGTATTCATTCGAAGGTTCCGCCGTCGGGTCTGTGTCCGCGGATCCGATGCCATGCGCCGGCAACAGCCTCCCGGATACGCCACCAGCGCGTAGTCGTGA
>DAIRVA010000013.1:16863-38025 GCA_036803045.1 Lysobacter sp.
GCGTGGATTGCAGTTCCTGATGCAGCGCCTCCGCTTCCGCCATCCGCCGTTGCGAGCGCACCTCCTCCTCGGCGAAGGCAGCCTGCGTCATATCGAGTTCGTGCTGAAGCCGCTCGGCCAGCTCGAGCCGGTCCCTTGAACGCACCTGCTCATTGGCCAGGCTGCCATCGGTGTCATCGAGGCGTTCCTGCAATGCATTCGCCCGACGCTCCTCCGCCAGCGCCGCAGCCTGTAGGCGCCTGCTGCGCGCTTCCCCACGCTCCATCGCCTGCCCGATTGCATCGGTATCGATGCCTTGTGCCGCATGAAGCTCGTTGAACCGGCGTATCGCGCCGCCTGTCACCGCGTCGGGATCGTCCGCAACACGCAGGGATTCGTATACATCGATCGCGAAGCGCATCCACGGCTCGCACATCGTGCTTCGATGCGTCCCGGCGATGTTGTGGCGAAGCGATGGCCGCAACGATTCGAGCGCACCCACCTCTGCCAGTGCGGGATAGCCCAGATGGACCAGCGCTCCGTCCAGCACCTCGCCTCCGCTTTTCATCAGGGCCGTGTAATCCAGGATGGCGCGCGGCATGCCGCGCGACCCCTGCACCGCCTCCAGCACGTGGCGCAACCAGACGATGCACGACAGCACATGAGGCAGTCCATCCCGGCGATCGAGCGATGCCGCCACTTCTGCCGGATGCCGCAGCACCAGCAGGGAGGCCGCCCGCATGCCGTGGCTGTCGAGTACTTTTCTCCAGACCGGCAAGAGCCGGCACATGCGCGGATCCTTCAATGCCCAGGGTGTATGCGACTCGAGGAACGGCCAAAGCCCGGCCTCGATGGCGCCAGCAGCTTCGTCGCCCGCACCCGAATCCGCCCAGCCGACCGGCAACGGCCGCACGTCATGCCAACTACGGCCGATGGCCTGAAGCAACCGCTCGTTGATTCCGACGGCCGCGGCATGCTCGAAATACCCTTCTGGATTATCGGCCGCCGCGGGCACAAGGTCGTCTCCGAGTGCAAAGCCGCGCTCCTGCAGCGCAGCTGCAGTGGCCGAAGTCCCCGAGCGATGCATCCCCAACACGAAAACGCCACGCGTGGCTTCCAGCTTGCGCTTGGCCGCAGTCACGTGATGGCCTCCACGCGTGCATCGGCCCCGAAATCCATGAATCCGGTGGCCTGGGCGCCAGGATCACGCAGGACGCGGAACATCGCGACGTCCAATTGACGAGCCAGGTAGGTTTCCTGCTCGCCGTCCAGCCCGACCACGCCCGCATTGAGGAAATAAGTCCCCATGTTGAATGCGTTGCGGAAGCGGACGCGCACTTCGAACTCGCTGCCTGCCGTAACGAAAGACAGCGGATCGTCTTCAGCATGTGTGACTGCACCGGCCAGCTCGATGCCGGTCAGGCTCTTCACCATCATCCCGAAACGGACGCCCGCTGCGGCTTCGGTGAAGCTGACGCGGAAGGCATAGATGTATTCGTCACCCGGCCTCAGCACGTTCACCCGTTCACCGGTCGGCGTGAGGATGCGGGCATCGGCGATCCGGCAACCGCGCCCTGCGTATTCGACGACGCTCTGCGGCACCAGCCCCGGATCCCAGTAAGCCGGTCCCGGCGCGCGGTGTGCGGGCTTCGCGGCGACGTCATACCCGGCAGCCGTGCTCGGAGAGCCATCGCGTATCTCTCCGCCACGCTCGTCGCGCAACGCGTTCCGGATAGCCTCCTGCTTGCCCGAGGCCGCGTACAGCAGTTTCTGGTAACGGGAGACCACATCCTTGGCCGCACCGACGGACAACAGTTCCCCCCGGTCGAGCAGGACGGCGCGGTCGCAAACCTCGGTGACATGACCCGCGGAATGCGAAACGAACAGGATGGTCGTCCCTGCATCGCGCAGCCTGCGGATGCGCGCATGACACTTGCGCTGATAGGCCTCATCGCCTACCGAAAGCGCCTCGTCCACCACCAGCAGATCGGGCTCGACGTGTACCGCGACCGAGAACGCGAGTCGCATGTACATGCCGCTCGAATATTGCTTGACCGGCTGGCCGATGAAGCCCGGGATGTCGGCGAATGCCACGATGTCGTCGTAACGTGCCTGCACCTGTTCGTTCGACAGGCCCAACACGCTGCCGTTGAGGAAGATGTTCTCGGAGCCGGTCAGTTCGGGATTGAAACCCGCGCCAAGCTCCAGCAGCGCCGCGATGCGGCCGCGGACCTCGACGTTGCCAGTGGTCGGCTGCAGCGTCCCGCATATCACCTGCAGCAGGGTGGACTTGCCGGCACCGTTGCGTCCGACGATCCCCACCTGCTCGCCGGGCCGCACTTCGAAGCTGACGTCACGCAGCGCCCAGTATTCGTCGTAGTAACGCTTGCTCTCGCGGCCGATCGCACGGCTGAGGCGTGGCATCAGGTACTGCCGCAACCGATCGGCGGGGCGCGCATAGACCGGATAGCACTTGCCAACCCCTTCTAGCGAAATCATCGGTTCAGAGGACATCGGCGAACCCCGGCCGGGTTTTTTGAAACCAGGCGAAACCGATCCACATCACCAGGAAACCCAGCGCCCACGACAAGCCAAGCGCACCGGCATCAGGGATGCGTCCGGTGATCATCAGCAGTCGAGCCTGTTCGATCCCGTGCGCCAGCGGATTGAGCATCATCAACGAGCGGAATTGCTCGGGAATCGCCTCGACGGGATAGAAGATCGGCGTCAAGAACAACGCCGCCGTCACCAGCAGCCCAATCGACTGGCCGAGATCGCGGAGATAGACACCTAGCGAAGCAAGCAGCCAGGACACTCCTAGCGTCCCCGCCATCACCGGCACCACCACCAGCGGCAAGGCCAGCGCGGTCATCGGGATGCGTCCGAGCACCCACAGCGCGGCCACCACCCAGGCCAGCAGGCTCACCGCGAAATGGAACAGGACGTTCGCCATCTGCACGACCGGCAGGATTTCCAGCGGGAAAACCACGCGCTTGACGTAGTTGGCATTGGACACGATCAGGGTCGGCGCACGCACCACGACTTCGGAGAAGATGCTGAACACGGCCATGCCCAGGAACAGCACGATGGCGAAGGCGGCACGCCCGCCCTGCTCCAGTCCCGACCAGCGCGCGCCGAACACCACGCTGAAGACGAAGGTGTAGATCAGCAGCATCATGACCGGCGTGATCAGGCTCCAACCCATGCCGAGCAGCGACCCCCGGTAGCGCCCGACGATCTCTTGGCGCGCAAGCTGCAGGATCAGGTCACGGTGGCGCCACAGCGAGCCGAACATCTCGCCAGGCATGACCGGATGCTTCGCGGTCATGCAGTGCGACGCCCCCCGACATGCGGCACGTCACCGTACACGGCGCGGAAACTGGCAGCGCGCTCGGCGCTCAGGCGGGACATGACATGCATCGGCGGATTGTAACGCCTGCACCACCTCGCAGGCAGCGAGGCTGTTCAGTTTGCGGCAGAAACCGTCGGGCTCCTTCGCTTCGGCCGCCAGCGGATGCCCTGCAGCGGGCGTTCCACGAGCCGATACGATGCCGCGGCGACCAGCACCATGCAGGCCACCAGGGTGACCGCGGGCAGCGGCCCGGTCGGCCATCCCGCGGCCTTCCAGAAATCGATCACCACCATGTGCCACAGATACATGCTGAAGCTGATCCACCCCAACGCACGCAGGGGACGGTTGGCGAACAGAGCCTCCACGCGAGGGCCGGCATGCAAGAGCGCCAACAGCGCACTCGACCACAGTAGCGCGAAGAACGGAATCCAGCCATGGTTCACATCGGCCGGCACCGCGGCGCCTCGCAACACGGACAACCCGAGCGGCGTGGTGAACCACCAAATCCCCAGCGCGGCCAGCACCCATGCGCCACAGACGATCGTCGCGGCCCGCGATGGACCGCCGCGGGCGCGCCACTGCAGGTCCAGCCAGGCCACGCCGGCACCGGCGATGAACGCAGTCAGGTATGGCCCCAACGCGACCGAATTCACCGCCATCCGGCTCGTCGGCCAGAACATGCAGGCCAGAACGAAGGACACGATGAACATCGCGGCCGTCACAATCGCGGGGAAACGTCGCAGCAGGGTCACAGCGGCCACGATCAGTGGCAGCACCAGATAGGCCTTGAACTCCACCGGAATGCTCCATAGCACGCTCTGTCCTTCCTGCAAGGTCAGGTGCCTCAAGAGCGTCGGCGTGTCGATGCGGTAATGCCAGGCGGGGAGATGAGGCCCCAGCACCCAGCTCGAAAGCAGGACCAGCAGGTAGAGCGGCCAGATCCTCAGCACCCGCCGCAGCGCGTAGTCGATCCATGTATCAGGCTGTCGCAATCCAGCAGGCGGCATGGACAACAGCAGGCGTGTCAGCAGGAACGCGCTGAGCACGAAGAACAGGTAGACGCCGCTCTTGCCGGTGCCCGCCAGGGCCATGCCGGTATTGCCCAGCATACGGTGATTGGACAGGTGGGAGGCGACGACGATCGCGACCGCCAGCCCGCGCAGGCCGTCCAGGGCCTGCAGGCGCCCGGCGGCATCCACGCGCGAGGCGGTCCGGGGTTCGATGGTGTCTGATCGTCGCATGGCCGCCGCGAGTATACGCAGCCCTGTCGCGCGGAAAAAGAAAGGCCCGCCGAAGCGGGCCTTTCCGGTACAGCAGTTGCGATGGAACGATCAGAACGTGGTGTTACCCGCATCCATACGGACCATCTGGGCGTTGCTCACCGCACCAGTGGCGATCTGGGTGATCTGGTACATCGCCTTGACCTGGTTGCCGGAAGTCGCATTGGTGTTGACCGACAGGATCAGGGTGGCGCGCGGCGCGTTGGTGGCGCCGGTGAACAGCTGGTTCAGGTTGATGTGCGTGTCACCCTTGGCCGCCAGCGTACCGGTCAGCATGCCGGCGTTGGTGGTCACGCCGTTGCCGGCTTCCTGCAGGATGCGGATCGAGTACGGCAGCGCGGTCGAGGTGTCGTTGGAGACGACGACGCGGTTGACGTAGTTCGGGTGGAAGTTGGCGATGGTGGCCTGCAGCTCGATGCCTTCCTTCTTGATCACGCCGCCGGCACGGCTCGGCGAGGTGCTGCCGGCCAGCGCGGTGGCGACCAGCGACCAGCTCGCGTCCGGAATGGCCACGTTGCCCGGCACCGCATAGCAGATGTAGTACGGGGTGGCGGCCGGGGTGACGGCGAAGGTGAAGGTCTTGGTGGCGTAGGTCATGTTGACGAACGTGCCGCCACGGTCACAGGTGGCATTGCTGTCCAGCCACAGGTTGAAGCCGGCCGGCATCACGCCCGCCGGAGCACCGACGTCGCCCGAGAGCACGACCTTGGTGGAGGTGCCGTAGATGTCGGCCTGGACAGCGGCAGTGCCGTCCGGCTTGAAGGTGCCGGCCACCAGGCCGAACATCCCGGAACCGGTGTGACCGAGGGTGGTCGGCGTGGCGGTACCGGCATTGTTGGCCGGAGCGATCGCGCCGCCCGGATTCAGGAACATGGAGAAGGCCGGGGCGCCAGCATACGCAGTGATCAGCGTGCCGGTGGCGGTGGTGAAGTTCATGCCGGTGTCGTACTTCAGGTAGGGCTTGTCACCGGTGGTGTAGATGCGGCCGGCGGTACCGCCGGCAAAGGCGTCGGCCGGCAGCTGGTACAGCGAGAAGGTGCAGTTGGCGTTGGCCAGGCTACCCAAGGTGACACCGCCCGCCGCGGCGATCGGCAGCGTCACCAGATCGGTGGTTGCGCCGCTACCGGCGGGGCCGGCCGAGATCGAGAACACGACGGCCGAGTTGGCGCCGTTGACGCCGCTGGTCACGTTCACCGCGCCGCCGGTACCCGCACCGCCGGTGTAGGCGAAGGTCGGAACGCCGAGCTTGGTGGCGTCGAAGGTGACGTTCGAGCAGTCGATGCGGACGTTGCGCTGCTCGTTCGAGCTGAACGCATAGCCGGTCTTGGCGATGATGTCCCAGCCGGTGCCGGCGGCACCCAGGGCCACGGTCGGGCCTGCGCCTGCGGTTTCCTTGGCCAGGGTGTTGGCGCCGGTATCGAGGTTGGTCGCGGCGGCGTTGAAAGACGCGAGACCGAGCACGAGGGCTGCGGCCAGAGTAGTTTTCTTGAACATAGGTTAAAGCTCCAAGCTTGGATGGTTTGGAAAATGGTAGAACATTCCTTGCGACACAATCCCCAAGTCCCCACACCTCACACCCGCGGGTGTCGGCGCCTACCACCCGGAGAACACCCAGACTCTAGCCCTCTAGAGCTGCGTCCCTGCCAGGTCCCGCGCGCGTTGATACGCATGCGGGGTTTTGCGGATAACCAGATGTTAGGGAAAGGTTTATTCCGAAGTCAAGCGCGTTCAATCAGTTTAGCAACGCATTCACGTCATTGTTGCTACGCAATGACGATATTCCGATCCACATGCGGACTCAAGGCTTCGGCACCGACCCGGCCGTGGGCGGCCCTGCGGCGCCGGTAGCCGGCGCGGGCTGCCGACCCGGGGGAGGTGCCGGCGCATTCGGGGGCGCTGCCTGCGGCGCCGGCAGGGGCGCAAGGGGCGTTTCCGGCTCCGGCATCCGCCCCGGGGATGCCTCCGGGGTCGCGGCCGGCACCGGGCTTGCCGCAGGGACATCCGGCAACGTTTCCACCCGCACCCGCTGGTTGCCGGTTTCAAAACGCGCCGTGGCCGCATCGGTGATGGCCCGGCCATCGGCCTCGTTGCTGACGATATAAGGCGTGATCAGCATCAGCAGTTCGGTGCGCTTGCTTTCGTCACGGCGGGTGGAGAACAGGTTCCCGACCACGGGGATATCGCCCAGCAGCGGCACCTTGGATTTGCCGCGGGTATTGCTGGTGTCGATCAGGCCGCCCAGCAGCATGCTCTGGCCGTCCGGCAGGGTCAGGGCGGTTTGCGCCTTGCGGCTGCGGATGGTCGGCGAGCCGATGGAACTGGTGTCGGTGTTGACCGCCTGGCTGACCTCCTGGGTGATGCTGAGATCCACCCGCTTGCTGGAGTGCACCACCGCCTGCACGTCCAGCAGCACGCCGGTCTTGCGGTAGCTGACGTTCTGCAGGATCGAGCCGGTGCCGCCGCTGCTGGGCAGGTCGGCGGCGGTGGCCTGCGAGGTGATGACCGGCACTTCGTCGCCGACCTGGATCAGTGCGTGCTCGCCGCTCTTCACCATGATCCGCGGCGTCGACAGGATGTTGATGCGGCTGTCCTTGGCGAACAGGTTGAGCGTGGCCTGCACCTGCCCGCTGCCGGACAGGGCCGACCAGACCACACCTTCCGCCTTGGCGGAACCCTTCAGGATGCTCATCGGCCCGGACATGCCGTTGACGCTGATGTTGCGCAGCGCCCACTCCACGCCGTGCGAATACTCGTCGGTGAGCGTCACCTCGGCCACGGTCACTTCAATCACCACCTGGCGCGTGGGCACGTCCAGACGGGCGAGCACGCTCTGGATGGCGCGCCAGCGCTGCGGGTCGCCCTGGTAGACCAGCAGGTTGCGGACCGGATCGGCCACGATCTGGCCGTTCGGCCCGGACACGATGCTCGCCCCGCTCTGGGTCTGCTGCGACAAGGTGCTGCGGCTGCCCATCGACGAGGTCCCGCCGCCAAGCGGATCGGCACTGGATGTCCGATTGACAGCGGCAGCGCCCTGTTGTTGCGTGCCGGAACCGGTACCAGCCGACGAACCGGTGACCAGCGCGGCCAACACCGGCAACAGGCTGGTGACCGTGGTGTATCGCGGCGCGTACACGTACGCACCGCCGATGCCGTCGTTCGGATTGGGCTTGTCCAGCATCTCGGCCCAGTAAGCCGTGGCCTCGAGTGCCGGCAACGACTCGCTGATCACCAGCAGCACGTTGGAGGCCGGTAGCGAGACGAAATTGAGCACGCCCGGCTCCGTCAGTGAATTCCGGATGCTGTAGCCCTGCGCGAGCATCACGTCCTTGAGTTCCTTGGACAACACTTCCGCCGACAGGAACTGCGGCTCGATCCGCACCGAGCCCTTCTGGCGGAATCCGGCCTTGTCGATCTCGGTGGCGGCGTTGACCGCCTCGCGCACCGCATCGGCCGGGCCGCTGATCATCAGTGCGCTGGAATCCTGCAGTTCGGTGATGCTGACGCCGGAGGACTGGCCGAACACGTTGCGCAACTGCGGCCCGATGATGTTGCTCTGCTTGGCGTCCAGCGGAACCACCACGAACACCTGGCGCGAACCCGTAGGCAGGTTGGGCGAGCTGCGCGCGACCACGAAATTGGACGAAGCGGCATTACCGACGGCGGAATAGAAGCGCAGCATGCCGCCGGACTCGCTTACCACCACGCCATAGTTGCGCAGCACCTCGGCGGCGAGCCTGTAAATGGTTTCCGCCGGCTGCGGCTGCGCGATGCGCAGGCTGACCAGATCGCCGCGCTCCCGCACGGAACGATCGATAGACACCGGGAACTTGAGCTCGGTGGCGAAGATGACGTCGATGAACGCGCTCAACGGCACCCCGTCCAGCACGATGGACACCGGACGCGTCGCGTTCGGAATGGCCGGCACCTGGATCGGCGCAGTCAGCCCGGGATCCTGCTGCAACGCCGGCGGCGGCGTCAGCACGACGCGGCCCGAGGCGCTTTCCATCTCCCGGGATTCGCCCTTGCCCATGGTTTCACCCAAGCGTTCGCTCTCGAGGGTGGGGCCGCGCAGCGGCTCCGGCAACTTGGGGCGCGATGCGCAACCGGCCAGTACGACGACCAGCATGGCCGCCATCACGACGGCCAGGCGGCGGCGCCAATCGCGGGTCGCTGCGGAGAGGGTTTGGGTGCGGGTCATTCAGTCTGTCCGGGGATCATCTCGCGTCCGCGCCCCTGCCCGGGGCCGGCGAACGCTGGATGTTGCCATGCAAGATGGCTCGCGGCCACCCGCCTGGGCGGCTCATTCATGATTCTTGCTTCATTTGGTCGGCCTGCGCGATGACGGCGCAGGCAACGGCGCAGGCGGCATGCCGCGTCCGTAGGTATTGAACGGCGCGGGGTCGGCCAGCATGTTGTGGCGGAAACGCTGGCCCTTGCCATCCAGCCATTCCACCGCCGTGCGGGTGATCCGGAGCACCTTGCCTCCGCTGGGCAGCTCATCCCCTGCGTCGAGTGTCACCTGTCCCACCACCGGGTCGATGAATACGGCTTGGTAGGTGCCATCGGTCTGCGCCAGGACGCCTGCGGGCACCGCCGGTGGCGGTGGTGGAGGGGGCGGTGGTGGTGCCGGAGGCGGTGGTGGCGGAGGCGGCGACCCCAGCGGATATCTTCGGTTCCAGATTCCATCGGAAGCCGCCACTTCATTTATGTCTGATTCCGGCGTCCGCCACGCATCGCGCACGGTGACAAGGTTGTCACCGAAGTCCGGCGACGGTTCCCACAACCACTGGGCGATGCCTCCCAGCAGGAAAGATGCGAAGACCACCAATGCGGCAATGATCTGTCGTTTCATCAGTCACGCTTCCTGCTAGCCGCGGCATCCGTCGGCTCGGATTTGTCGAGCACCTGCCGCAGCACACCGGTCTTGGCGGATTTCCCATCCACCTGCGGCGCCGGGGTCGCCTGCGGTCTGGCCGGCGCAGAGGCGGCGGCAGGCGCAGCCGATGTCGCAGACGGTACGGCCGCGGTCCTGGGCATGGCCCCATCAAGGGCGTCCTTGGCTTGAGTCGACGGCAGGGGAGCAGGCACTGCGGGTGGCTTGAACTCGGGCATTCGGTAATAGGAGCGCACGATCACGCTGAACCGGGTCGGGTTGGAGGCGCTGAATTCGGCACGCTCGACTTGGCGCCACGGCAATGCCCGGCCGAAATCACGCAGTGGCTTGCCCAGATCCCAGGGCGCGATGGCCTGGGACTCGAGGCGCGCCACCACCTGCAGCAGGCCGGGATATTTCGGCACGACCAGTGCATCTTCGACCTTCACCTGCGGGTCCGCGAGTTTTGCGCGTTCTCCCAGCTCGGCCAGCCAGACCGCCTGGTCGGCCTTGGCCTGTCCCATCGTGGCCGCTTCCGGCATCGACAGCACAGTGTCGCGCAAACGCTGCTGCATGACGGCGCCACGGCGGATCCAGTCCGGCTCCGAACTGACCGATTTCAACCGGGCGATCAGCTCCTGATCGCGCGCCCACTCCTTGGCGATCTGGTCGCGCCGGTCGGCGAGCTTCAGGATGCCGTGCATCGCCAACACGACGACGGCCAGCAACACGGCATAACGCAACCGCTGGTTCTGCCGCCATTGCAGGGCGGCATCCTGCATCCATTTCGTTCTCATCGCACCGCCTCCGCACCGATCGTTCCGGTCGCATCCGCTTCGTCATCCGGCGGCTTTGGCAGATCGAAGGTCAGCTCGACGAATTCGGCAGCGGACGAAGCGGAGGCTTCCTTCAGTACCGGATGGGCCTGATAGAAGGCGACCAATCGCCTGAGATCCTTTTGCTCGGTCTTGACGAGAGCCGTGACCTTTCCTCCTTCGCGCAGGTAACGCATCACCTGGCTGCCCGACGGAAACGGTCCGATGATATCGGCCACCAGCACATAGTCGCTCAGCCCGTTTTGCAGCTTCTGCAGCCGGGCCAGCTCCGCCGTGGCAGCATCCGCGGCCTCGCGGCCGGCCAGGATGGTGGAGGACGAGGCCCGTAGGGTCTCCAGTTCGACGGCCTGCGATTCGCGCCTGCCACTCCATTGCTGCAGGCTGGCCGACTGCCACCCGGCGGCGGCGGCCAGCAACGAGAGGGTCGCAACCCAGATCACGAACTCGGCCTCGGCAAAGCGTCCGCTGCGCTCGGCTTGCATCAGCGCCCACGGATACACGGCCAGCGGCCGCTCCTGCACCGAAGGCCTGCCCGATGCCTGGTCCAGTGGCAGGCCTGCGCCTCGCAGGAACCGCTGCCATGCTTCCAGGCCCGGTGCCTCCGGCCACCATTGGCTGGCCAGCAGCTTTCCGCCTTTCCAGACCTGGCCTTCCACGCCGGCCATGCAGCGCATCAGATGCAAGCCGTCGGGAATAGCCGGTGCCCGCAGCGCCGACTCCGGCATCCAGCGTGCGCGTCCTTTCTGAACGGCGGGGAGCGGTTTTTCCCATATCCAGAAATGGGCGACATCGCCTTGCCAGCCGATCCTGGCGACCGCATCCGTGCTCGGCAGGTAGCGCTTCACGTGCAGAGCCGCGGCGGCGGCGCGCTGGCGCTGCGGAATGCCGCGAAAATCGTGCCGGCGATACTGGCATTCTCCACGTGGCGCCACCCATTGCGACCCGCCGAACGGACCGCCGCGCTGCAACACAAGCGGATCAGCGGCCGCCAGTCTGCGTCGCGGCAAAAAGAAGGCTGCCAGTGGGTTGGGCATCGTGTGGATCAACGTCGACCGGATAGACGGCTAGGATAGTCCATGGGCCTTCCTTGTCGGCCATGGGTGTCAGCTTCACGTACCAGCGCCAGGCACGGCCATCACGCGTCCAGACGGTAATGCGCTGCGTGTCGGCGGGCATGTTGCGATAAAAATCCTCCAGCGCCTTGGGCAAGCTGATCGCCAGCCGTCCCTGCAGGTCGTACTGGTTGCGGAAAGGGCCGGATTGGCGCATCTGCACCCAGGTTTCGCAAAGAGCTGGACAACCGGGCACGATCGCGGCCAGCACGTTGGCAGGCAGCGTGTTGATGTTGTACGGGCCGAGGTAATACGTGCTGATCACCGACTCAACTTTTGCCAGCACGTCCTTCGGCACGCGCTCCCAGCCCAGCACCCGTGCGAGTTCTATCGGGCTCGTGAGCATCCGGTTGGCCGGACCGTAGTCGCGGCCGGCGTTCCTGTATTGCACAGCTTCGGCACCGTTCGGCCTGACTTCGTCGTCCTCGTCGACGTAATCGAGCAACGTGTCGCGCAGGCGCGGGGCTTCCGCCCGCAATTCCGGCACGGTGGCAAGCACGAGGTCGGCGATATCGGGCACCGCCCAAGTCACGCCGAGCAATCCGGCAGTGTCCTGGATCGAGAATCCGGTGTCCGGAAGGCCCTGGTACGGCGCGCCGTCCATCCTGATCTCGCCGCCGACAGGATCGGTATCCAGCGCACCGAAGTCCTCAAGTATCCGCGCGGAATAGTCGGCGCGGTCTATCGCCTTCGTGGGCAGACCGGCGCGCGTCATGTCCCGCGTCGACAGCAGGTAAAGAAGCGTCTGCGCGGTACCGTAGGTTTCGACTGCCTGATCGGCTTCCGCCTGCACGGTCCCCGCATCGCGCACGCCATCGACCGCCCACACACTGACCATCGCCGCGATCACGGCAATGGCGGCAAGGATCCACAACGTGACCGCCAGCACGAAGCCGCCGGCCCGCTGCCTGGCAGTCCGATGGAAGCTTCGCGCGCTCACATCGGCAACTCCGGCGGCAACTTGAGGGTCTTTGGACTTTTCTGCACCGGGATCGCCGCCATCCAGAGCAATGGTCCGTCGGGCCCGATGCCTTCCAGTTTGACGGCCAGCGGCAAGCGGGCGCGGTCGTCCGGGCCCGGACGCCAGTGCTGCTGCCATTCGCCCTTTGCGTTCATGTACGAGAACACCGCCGCCTGCAGCGGCCCTTCCAGCGCCACGACGTCGCTCCATCCCGAGCCGGCGTAGTGCAACGCATCGCCTCCCTCCCTGCGTCGCAACGACCATTCGATCGGCTGCATGCCGATGCCGTCGAGCGATGCCTGGGTCAGCAGGCGCATGTGGTCCGGCGCACCCTCGAAACCTTCGCCTTCGCCGAGCGGTGCGGCGATCGCGGCATTGATGCTGTCACGGAACCAGACCGACTGCAGCTCGTCCACGCGCGTCGCCTGCTGGTGTCGGAACACCCGTTCGCGCACCCGCAGGGCCTGTTGGAGACTCTGCATCAGCAACGTCACCAGCATGGCGAAGATGACCAACGTCACGATCGCCTCGAGGACAGTGAACCCTTGCTCGGCACGTGCGCTTCCGCAGTTCAATTCAGCACCTGTGGTTCGCGCACCTGCTTCCATCCTGCCTTGCGCACCGTGACCGTCTCGAATGGCTGTCCACGCAGGGTGATGCGGCAATCCAATGCGTACAGACCGACCTGGTACAAGCCGGGCAGCAGCGTTCCTGTCGCCGCATCCTCCGCCGGTTCGAGTAGGCGGGCCTGCCAGGTCATCTCGTATTCCCCCAGCCGCAGGCTGCCGTTGGGGTGGGCGACCGGGTCGATGGTATCCACCATCGCCAGCACGTTGAGCTTGACCCCAGCGCGCTGGCGAGCTTCGTCCGCACGGTTGACCATTTGCATGGCCTGGGTCAACGCGGCGAACAGGGCCAGGCCGGACGCAGCGAGGATCGCCAGCGCCACGATCGCCTCGAGCAGCGCGAAACCGCTCTGTCGGAGCGGGCCGGATTCAATCCGCATCGACGCGGCAGTCCGGTTCGAGGAGCGAGAGCTTCTGGAAGCCCGGCTCCCCATCGCGTTCCAGCTGGACGCTGGAGGCGTGGCAGGCGCCGCTGGCCTCGATGTGCAGCGCCTGCAGAGGGGAGACGCGCCACCCCGCAGGCAATTTGAGCAACTCATCCAGCGCGCGCGAACCCGGCGGCAAATCGATGCCGCGGCGTTGCCGTGCGATCAGTGGAAGCCGTTGCAGCTGGCGCACGACATCCGCGCGTTCGCCGCTGACCACGACGGAGTCATAGGTCTTCTGCAGGCGAGGCGCGACTACTGCGACCGCCATCGAGATGATCACCAGCACGACCAGAACCTCCAGCAAGGTGAACCCGGCTGTCGCGCATTGCCTCGATACGGGCTCAGGGCGGCAGGAAACCCACGTCCGCATCGTTGCCCTCCCCGCCACGCTGGCCATCAGCGCCGAGCGAGTACAGCGCGAACGGCATGCTGTCAGCACCGGGGATCGAATATTGATAGCCGTTGCCCCAAGGATCCTTCGGCACCGCTTCGTCCAGATAGGGACCGCGCCAGCGCGTACCGCCACCAGCGTCGCCAGGAGCGCGCGTCAGCGCTTCCAGTCCTTCCTCGGGCGTAGGCAAGCGCCCCATGTCGAGGCGGAAGCTCTCGACCGCGCCCCGCAGCATGCGGACCTGGGTGTCAGCCACCTGTACCTTGGAGGAATCGACCTTGGCGAACAGGCGCGGACCGACCAGGCTGGCGATCAGCCCGATGATCACCAGCACCACCAGCATCTCGAGCAGGGTGAAGCCGGCCTGGGCACGCATGCGGCGGGGGGAGCGGGAACGGTTCGGGTTCATGTCTTGAGTGCGCCTACATCTGCACGTCGTTGATGCTGGTGATGGCAAGGATAATCGAAGTGACGATCGTGCCGATCACGCCGCCGATGACGATGATCGCCACCGGCTCGATCAGCTGCAGTATCCGCTTCATGCGGTCCCGCCCGGTCGTCTCGTACAGCCGCGCCAGTGCCTCGAGCAGCTTCGGCAGCTCGCCGCTGGCCTCGCCCACCGCGACCAGGTCGTAACCGGTCGGATTCAGCGCGCGATGGCTGCGCAGCGCTTCGGACAACGACAATCCGGCCTTCACCGACTTGCTGACCTGCTGCATGCGCGCGCGCAGGAAACCGAAGCGCATCGCCTGCCAGGCAAGGCCGAGCGCGCGCGTCAACTCGACGCGCCCGCGCAGCAACACCGACATCGTGCTTGCCCAGCGCCCCACCTCGGCCTCAATCAGCCAGGGGCCGAGAAACGGCAGGTGCGCCATCTGCTCCATCATCCACAAGCGGACCTTGGGCGTCGCCAGCACCAGGCGCAGGCTGACGGCGAGCGCGACCGCGCCCATGCCGACCAGCGCGATGTGGTCCTGCATCCAGACGCCGGCGCCGATCACCCAGCGGGACATCGCCGGCATGCTTTCGCTGTGCTGCTTGAGCAGGCTGCCGAAGCGCGGCACCACCCACAGGAAGATGATCAGCACCGCGCCGAAGCCGGACGCCAGCAGCACCATCGGATAGACCAGCGCGCTCTTGATCTCCGACTGGACCTTCAGGTCGTATTCGTACTGCTGCAGGCCACCCGTCAGCGATTCGGCCAAGCGGCCGGTGGCTTCGCCCGCCTGCGCGAGCTGGTGGAAATACTCCGGCAGCGGCAGCCCGCTGGCGCGCAGCGCGTTGCTGAAGCTTTCGCCACGGCTCACCGCCTTCTCCATCGCGGCGAAGGCATCGGTCAGTTGCGGGTGGTGGCTGGATTTGGCCAGCGAAGACAGCGCCAGGATCAGCGTGACGCCCGATTGCAGCAGGGTGATGAATTCCTGCAGCGTGAGCTGCAGCTCGCGCGTACTTGCATGGCGGCTGGCGAACAACGCGCGCCGCGGGTCGCGCTCCGCCTCCACGCTGTAGGCGACGATGCCCTTGTCGCCAAGCTGCCGCAGCACGTCGCGCTCGGTCTGCGCATGCAGCAGACCGTTGACCTTGTTGCCATTGCCGTCGAGGCCCTGGTAACGGAAGCCCGCCAGTTCAGGCATCGGTGCCACCGCCGGTCACGCGCAACACTTCGTCCACGCTGGTTTGCCCCCGCCACGCCTTCAGCAGGCCGTCGTCGCGCAAGGTACGCAGGCCGCTTTCGCTTTCGCGCAGGCGTTCGCGCATGGCCTCGGCCGTGGCCTGCGCCATGATCATCTGCTGCAGGGCCGGAGTGACGCCCACCAATTCGTAGATGCCGACACGGCCCCGATAACCGGTGCCCTGGCACTGGCTGCAGCCCACCGGCTCGCGGAAGGCCGGCTCGCCGATGGCGCGCAGGCGCGCCAAGGCGCGCGCATCCAGCAGGTCCTCGGCCATCTTCGGCATCGGGACCGGTTTCGCGCAGGCATTGCACAGCCGCCGCACCAGCCGCTGCGCCTGCACCGCGCGCACGCTGGTCGCGACCAGGAACGGTTCCAGCCCCATGTCGATGAGGCGCGTGAACGCGCTCACCGCGTCATTGGTATGCAGGGTCGAGAGCACCAGGTGACCGGTCAGCGAGGACTGCACGGCGATCTGCGCGGTCTCGAGATCGCGGATCTCGCCGATCATGATCACGTCCGGGTCCTGGCGCAGGATCGCCCGCAGCGCGCGCGCGAAGCTGTAGCCGATGTCGGCATTGGCCTGGATCTGGGTGATGCCCGGCAACTGGTATTCGACCGGATCCTCGACGGTGATGATCTTGCGCTCGCGGTCGTTGACCTCGTCCAGCGTGGCGTAGAGCGTGGTGGACTTGCCCGAGCCGGTCGGCCCGGTGACGAGGATGATCCCGTGCGGCTCGCGCGCCCACTGGCGGAACTGGACGAGGTCGTCGTCCGCCATCCCGAGGATCTCGAGCTGCAGGTCGGCGCGCTCCTTCGGCAGCAGGCGCATGACCAGCGATTCGCCGTGCACGGCCGGGACCGACGAAACGCGGATGTCCACCTCGCGTCCGCTCACTCGCGTGGTCAGGCGTCCGTCCTGGGGCAGCCTGCGTTCGGCGATGTCCATGCCGGAGATCAACTTGATGCGCGAGGCGGCCGCCGGATAGCGGCTGACGGGCAACGTCATCCGCGTCTGCAGGATGCCGTCGATGCGCATGCGGACGTGGAAGAGCGTTTCCTCCGGCTCGATATGGATGTCGGACGCGCCCGCATCCATCGCCTGCGCCAGCAGGTTGTTCACCAGCTCGATGACCGGCGCTTCCTCCGCCAGCTCGCGCAGGTGGCTGACATCGTCGTAGAGGGTGTCGCCCGCCTCGATCGCCAGCCCGGGCAGCATGTCGAGGTAGCGCTCCAGCTCCTGCGTCTGCAGCAGCCGCCAGGCCCATGCGCTTTCGCCGAAATGGCGCGCCAGCGCTTCGTTGACCATCGGGTCGAGCACGTCGCGCGCGGAAGCGAAGGCGTTGCCTTCGTCGTTCCGCCAGGCCACCACGCCGTTGTCGATCCACCAGTCGAGCAGCAGGCCCGAGCCTTCCACCGCCCGCCGGAGCGATTCGGCATCGACCGGGCGCTCGCCCGCCTGCGGTACAGGGATGCCCAGCTGCTGCGACAGCACCTGCACGAGCGAATCCTCGGAAAGCGCGCCGAGCCGCACCAGAATGGTGCCGATGCGCCCACCGAACTGCTGCTGGAAAGCCAAGGCCTTGGCGACATCATCGCTGCCGATCAGGCCCTTCGCCTTCAGCAGCTCGCCCAGCCTTTGCTGTTGGCCGACCGGCCGTTGCTCGTTCAGCATTCGACGTTCCCGTGACTGTTGCGGCGGCGCGCGCGACGCCTTCCGCGCCGTGCATGGTAACGCACGCCCCCGCGCACCCGGCACGCCTGCGCGCGGCGGCCCGGGCTGGTCAAGGGCGGTTCATAGAAGGCAACATGTCGGCGGCGCCCACCCGACTCGGCGCGGAAAACTTCATGGACATCTCCCACTTCCTCAAGCTGATGGTCGAGAAGCGCGGCTCGGACATGTTCCTGTCCACCGGCGCGCCGATCCACATCAAGGTCGAGGGCAAGCTGTACCCGCTCGGCACCACCAACCTGCCGCCCGGGCTGGTGGAGCGCATCGCCATGTCGCTGATGGACACGGACCAGGCTGCGCAGTTCGCGCGCGAGATGGAGCACAACATGGCGGTGGTGCTGCCGGGCATCGGCCGCTTCCGCGCCAACATCTTCCGCCAGCGCGGCGAGGTCGGGATGGTGATCCGCGCCATCCGCACCGACATCCCCAGCATCGAAGACCTGCAGTTGCCGCCGGTGCTCAAGGACGTGATCTCCGCGCCGCGCGGGCTGGTGCTGGTGGTGGGCTCCACCGGCTCGGGCAAGTCGACCACGCTGGCCTCGATGATCGACCATCGCAACTCGACGATGAGCGGGCACATCCTCACCATCGAGGATCCGATCGAGTTCCTGCACCGCCACAAGCGCTCGATGGTGAACCAGCGCGAGGTCGGCATCGACACGCACAGTTTCCACAGCGCGCTCAAGAACGCCATGCGCGAGGCGCCGGACGTGATCCTGATCGGCGAAATCCTCGATGCGGCCACCATGGAGGCCGCGATCGCCTTTGCGGAAACCGGCCACCTGTGCCTCGCCACCCTGCACTCGAACAATGCCGACCAGGCGCTCGAACGCATCCTCAACTTCTTCCCCGAGACCGCGCACAAGAACGTGCTGATGAACCTGTCCCTCAACCTGCAGGCGATCGTCTCGCAACGGCTGGTGAAGGGCGTGGAAGGCAAGCGGATGCCGGCGGTGGAGATACTGCTGGGCACGCCGCTCATCCGCGACCTGATGCGCCGCGGCGAGATCCACCGGATCAAGCAGGCGATGGAGGAATCGCTGGCCGAACAGATGCAGACCTTCGACCAGCACCTGTTCGCGCTCTACAAGTGCGGGCGGGTCGCGATGGAAGATGCGCTGCGCGCCGCCGATTCGCGCGAAGGGCTGGAACTCAAGTTCCGCCTGAGCGAAGGCTCGGCGGGCGAGCACGACCCGTATGCGGGCGTCGCCTCAGGCTCGCAGGGGATCACCCAGGGCTTCGACGAAAACACGTACTGAAGCCTGCACCCGGGCTTATTCCGCGTCCGGCTGCTTCTCTGGGCGCGCGACGTCGAATGCGGGCAGCATCAGGCAATCGGATTCGATCCGCACCAGCGTGGGATACGGCGTCAGATCCAGCGAGAAACGGCGGGCGTTGTAGAGCTGCGGCACCAGGCAGCAATCGGCCAGGCCGGGCATGTTGCCGTGGCAGAAAGTCCCGGTGTCCGGGGACGGCGCCAGCATCGCCTCCATCGCGGCCAGGCCTTCGTGCATCCAGTGCCGCATCCATGTATCGATGCCGGGCTGCTCGATGCCCGCTTCACGCCGGAGGTACTGCAGCACGCGCAGGTTGTTGAGTGGGTGGATGTCGCAGGCGACCAGTTGCGCCAGCGCCCGCACGCGCGCACGCTCGGACGGCGTGGCGGGCAGCAGCGGCGCCGTCGCCTTCCAGGTCTCGTCGAGGTATTCGAGGATCGCCAGCGACTGGGTCAGCGCGCGATCGCCGTGCACGAGCGTCGGCACCAGCTGCTGCGGATTGAGCGCGCGATAGCCTTCGCCGTGCTGCATGCCGCCGTCGCGAACCAGGTGCACCGGTCGGATCTCGTAGGCGAGATCCTTCAAGTTGAGCCCGATGCGCACACGATAGGCGGCGCTGGACCGCCAGTAGGAATACAGCGTCAGCGCATCGCTCATCGCATGCTCCGGGTCACGGCACCGGCTGCCGCTCGATCACCTGTTCGATCGCGCCGAAAATGCTGTTGCCATCGCGGTCCAGCATCTCGATGCGCACCGTGTCGCCGAACGACATGAACGGCGTCGACGGCTTGCCGTCGCGCAGGGTTTCGACCGTGCGCTGCTCGGCGAAGCAGGACGCGCCCTTGCCGGTGTCCTCGTTGGCGATGGTGCCGGAGCCGACGATCGTGCC
Source organism: Lysobacter sp. (assembly GCA_036803045.1). GTDB lineage: Bacteria > Pseudomonadota > Gammaproteobacteria > Xanthomonadales > Xanthomonadaceae > Solilutibacter. The sequence goes on from DAIRVA010000013.1 coordinate 36,273, forward strand.
GGCCGACAGTGGACGCGTCTTCGCCGCGTGCGCGATCAGCTGGGCGAAATTGAACTGCATGTCCACGCCCGCCTCCGGCGCGCCGAACCACTCGCCGTTGATGTGGGTGAGCAGCGGCAGGTGGACCTTGTCGTCCTGCCAGACATCGCCCAGCTCGTCCGGCGTCACGAACACCGGGGAGAGCGCCGAGCGCGGCTTGGACTGCAGGAAGCCGAAGCCCTTGGCGAGCTCAGGCGGGATCAGGTTGCGCAGGCTGACGTCGTTGACCAGGCCGATCAACTGGATGTGCGCCGAGGCCTGTTCGGGCGTCACCGCCATCGGCACATCGTCGGTGACCACGACGATCTCCGCTTCCAAATCGATGCCGTGATCCTCACTGACCACCTTGACCGGATCGCGCGGGCCATAGAACCCGGCACTGACCGCCTGGTACATCAGCGGATCGACGTAAAAGCTCTCCGGCACCTCGGCACCACGCGCGCGGCGCACGCGCTCGACGTGCGGCAGGTAGGCGCTGCCATCGACGAACTCGTAGGCGCGCGGCAACGGCGCGGCCAGTTGCTGCGGCTCGATGTCGAAGGCGCCATCGGCGTTGCCGGCGTTGAGGGCGTCGTACAGGGCGTTGAGGCGCGGCGCGATGTTGCTCCAGTCCTCCAGCGCCAGCTGCAGGGTCGACGCGATGCTGGGGGCGCGCACGCCGCGCGAAAGGTCTCGGGAAACGACGATCAGCGTGCCGTCGCGGCCGCCTTCCTTCAGGGAACCCAGCTTCATCCGATGTCCGTCCGATGGGAAAACGTCATTGTCCCATACGCCGGACCGCGGTCGCGAACGGTCAGGCCTCGTCCTGGAAGCCGCCCGCGCGGTAGGTCAGCACCAACGTATCGCGATGCCCGGTCACGCCCTCTTCCGCCGGCTGGATCGGCGTGGATTCGTGGATCACGCGAGGGTCGTCCATCAGCATCAGGCTCCACGGCGCTTCCAGCGTGAAGCGCAGGCCGGCCGGGCCATCGGCCTCGAACACGCGGGTTTCGCCGCCCTTGATCCGCTCGCGCGCCAGCAGGAAGACCGCAACGAAATCCACGCCATCGCGATGCGCGCCTTCCGGCGTCGGCCGGCCGATGCCATCGGTGGTATCGATGCGGAACTGGTGCGCCTCGACCGACCAGCGCTCGGGCCCGCGCACCGCGTCGCACACGCCGCCCACCGAGGCGAGGATGCGTTTCCACGCCAGCTGCACGCGCGTGTCCGCGCCCACCGGCTCGAACCAGCGCAGCATGCCGCCGTGCAGGGCGTTGTAGTCCAGCGACTGCCAGTGCGCGCGATGCGGCACGTCCTCCAGCTCGCCACCTTGCAACCGGTAACTGGCGTGGCGGCGATAGCGGTAGCGCCCGCCATCGCGCAGGTATTCGTCGGGCGGAAGGTCGTCCCAGGCGGGCAACAGCGCGTCCAGCTCCGCGCGCGTGCAGCCGGTCAGGCGCTCGACGTCGGCAGGCGGCAGCAAGGCGTATCCGTGGTCGCGCACATCCGCGACAAGCGTGTCGAGCGAGGAAAACGGTGGCTGGAACATCGATTGGCCTCCCTGCGGACGCATCATCGTGCACCCGCGACATCGTGCAGGAATATCTCGCAGAAACGCGAAAGCCCGCCTAGGCGGGCTTTCGTGGCCGGATCGCATGCGCTGCGAAACCGGTCTTGGATGTGGCAGCCCCGGATGGATTCGAACCACCGAATGCCTGAGTCAGAGTCAGGTGCC
>DAIRVA010000014.1:0-37808 GCA_036803045.1 Lysobacter sp.
GCGGCGGCCGTTGCGGGTGAAGTGCCACCAGTACAGCAGCATCGAGCCGAAGCTCGCGATCAGTCGGTCGGCGATATCGCGCGCCTCGGCCGGCGGGTGGCCTTCACGCTCGGGCAGCACCGTGCCCAGCACCGAGCAACCCGTGCGCATCACGTCCATCGGGTGGGCATTGGCGGGAATGAGCTCCAGCGCTTCCTGCACGATGGCCGGCAGGCCGCGCAGGCGCCTCAGCTTGGCCTTGTAGGCCTTCAGCTGCGAGACGGTCGGCAGGCTGCCGTGCACCAGCAGGTAGGCGACTTCCTCGAAGGTCGATTTCGTCGCCAGATCCTTGATGTCGTAGCCGCGGTAATGCAGGTCGTTGCCGCTGCGACCGACGGTGCAGAGTTCGGTGTTGCCCGCGGCGGTGCCGGACAGCGCGACGGACTTCTTTGGCTTCGGCAGGGTGCTGGTGTTCTCGCTCATCTTTGGTCTTCTCCTTCTTGTTTCTTGTCGGCGAACAGCGCGTCGAGCTTGTCCTCGTAGGCGTGGTAGCCGAGGAAGTCGTACAGCTCCGCGCGGGTCTGCAGTTGGTCGATGGTGTTCTTCTGCGTGCCTTCGCGGCGCACGGTCTCGTAGAAACCGAGCGCGGCCTTGTTCATCGCGCGGTACGCGCCGCAGCAGTACAGCGCGATGTCCACGTCCGCATCGCGCAGCTCATTGGTGGTGAAGAACGGCGTGCTGCCGAACTCGGTGAGGTTGGCGAGGATCGGCACCTTCACCGCCGCCTTGAACTTGCGGTAGTCGTTCAGCGTCTTCATCGCCTCGGGGAAGATCATGTCCGCGCCGGCCTCGACATAGGCCACTGCGCGTTCGATCGCGCCGTCGATGCCCTCGACCGCCGCGGCATCGGTGCGCGCCATGATCACGAAATCCCGATCCGTGCGCGCATCCACGGCCGCCTTCACCCGATCGACCATCTCGCCCTTGCTCACCACTTCCTTGCCCGGACGATGGCCGCAGCGTTTCTGCCCGACCTGGTCTTCCATGTGCACGGCGGCGACGCCGATGCGCTCGAAGTTGCGGATGGTGCGGCCGATGTTGAACGCCCCGCCCCAGCCGGTGTCGATGTCGACCAGGAGCGGCATGCCGGTGGCATCGACGATGCGGCGCGCATCGGTCAGCACGTCCTCCATGGTCGAGATGCCGAGGTCCGGCATGCCCAGCGAGTTGGCGGCGACGCCGCCACCGGACAGGTACAGCGCCTTGTAGCCCGTGCGCTTGGCCATCAGGCCGGCGTAGGCGGTGATGGCGCCCATCACCTGCAGCGGGGATTCTTCGGCAAGCGCGGCGCGGAAGCGGGCGCCGGCGGAGTCGGTGCGGGTCATGCGGGCTCCGGCAAAAACCCGATTTTAAGTCAGCCCCGCGCCGATCGCACCGATAACCCGCAGATACGCAGAAAACCCTCCCCCCGCGCCGGGGGAGAGGGCCGTGCTTCCCTGCACTGGGGACGTTATCGCTGGAAGGTCAAGGTGCCGCCGAACATGCGCTCGACCCGGGCCATGGCTTCGCTGCGCATTTCGGCAGCGGGCAATGCCCCCGGGGCGATGGCCGCCTCCATCTCCGGAGCGATGTCGGACAGGGCGGCATCCCGTGCGGCGGCACCGTGCGCCATTTCCCAGCGGTTCCAGTCGCGGGTCATGCCGGGTCCGGGCAAGGCCGTCGGTACGACCGGCGTGTCCGGAAGGGCGCGTGCGACAACCGGCGCAGTGCCCGGCGTGCCGGTGCTCGCGGCCCCGCCCTTGGCGAATGCCGCGAAACCGCTGAACTGGGTCGCGGAACCGCTGCTGACGTTGTAGTACAAGCCGATGTGGCTGGCACCCGCGCCGGCGAGGTTGCCCGACAGGTAGTAGTCGCAGGTCCCGGAGCAGCCCGCCGCGCCGGCGTCGCTGAAATTCATCGGGTTAGCGGGGTTGCCGCTGCTCAGCGACACGCCGGGCGTCGCAATGCCTCCTGCCGTCCGAATCACGTACTTCTCGGTGGGCGAGAATGTCGCCGTCAGGTCGAACCCCACCTTGGGCGAGCTGCCGAAAGCAACCGCGGCGCGGCCGGTCAGTTTGCCGATCTTGGTCGGGTCCGTATGCCAGATCGGGTCGAGGCCCCCGATCAATTCATAGGTCACGGTGCCCGACGTCGGCATCGACGTCACCGGCTTGTAGACCATGAGGCTCAACGGCGCATCCGGATACTGCGTGCTGAAGCTCTTCGTCCAGCCCTTGCTCCAGCGCGACCAGGCGATCACGTCGGAAGCGGCGCCGGCCTGCATGACCGTGCCCGAGCCGCGCAGGAAGTCCCAGCCGCCCCCCGTCTGGGTGACTCCGGTCAGGCCGCTCGCATCGGCGGCGGCATTCATGTTGAGCCCTCCGCCGGAACCGGCAAACTTGCCGGTCTCGCTGAAGAGGAAGCGATATCCAGACAACGTCTTGCCCGCGAAGCCCGCCATGTCGACCGAGGTCGGCGGCGTGGTCGGCGGCGCGTAGGGCCCCGCCGCCTTGAAACCGGCCGCGCCGACGAAGGTATCGTCGCTGCTGTTGCTGCTGCTGGAGCCGTAGCCGGCCGCGATCCCGTTGGCGCCGTTGCCGCCCAGCATCATGGACATGTTGAGCAGGCAGGTCGCGCCCGCGCTGCAGGCACGCCCGGTGCCGCTCATGCTGGCGGCCAGGCTGTAATGCACGCCCGAGTTCACGGTCGTCCCCGCATACGTGTACCTGGTGATGCCGGACAGGCCCGCCAGCCCTCCCGCCGTGGCGAAATTGTAGGTGGCATCGCCCGGCATCGTGACGCTGCCCTCCATCGCGGCCCGCCAGCGCGTGCTTTCGAACCCGACGACGATGGTGCCGGTGAAGGTGCCGGGCAACAGCGCGCCGCTGGACCAGGTCGGCTTGGTCGCGGCCGCCAGGTCGTAGCGGATGGTCCCGCTGGTCGGCTTGGCGGTGACCGGCTGCACATAGGCGTAATGCAGGCCCTGGTTCGGCCCCAATTGGTAGTCCCGGCCGGATGAAGTCACCCTGACGTTGCTGAAACGCCCGACGGTCACCTCCGGCGTCACGGTGTGCTCGTGGCTGGTCGCCGTGCCGGGATCGAACGCGAGGATGGAGCTGCCGTCCGGCACGCCCTCGGTCGGCACGCCGTTGGCATCGACCTTCATGTCCTTCGCCGTACCGGTGGAACCGACATACGGACCATAAGTGGTGCCCTGCCGGCCCATCGCATAGGCGGCATTGATGCTGATCGTCGTCGGCGCGGTCGGCGTGGTGTTGCCCGGCAACTGCGCATAGGTATCCGGATTGCCGCCGCCGGCCAGGTAGGTGTAGTACGCCTGCAGGAAGGTGATCTGGCTCGAAGTCAGCACGCCCCACCAGCCGAGCTGGCTGAGCGCGGCCAGGTAGGCACGGATCTGCTCCTGGGTCAGCGCGGTGTACGCGGTCGGTACGCCGCCACTGTTGAGATAGGCGAAGTAGGCCTGGATCGCGCTGGCATAGCTGGCGTAGACCGGCAGCTGGGTGAACTTCGACGGATCATTGCCGGCGGCGACATAGGCGTGATAACTGCGCAGGAAGGCGGCCTGGTCGCCGAATGCCGCATCCAGCTTGCCGGCATCGATCAGCGCGGCCAGGTATTTCTGCAGCGTGGCCATGTCCACCGCGGTGTACCCGGACGGCAGTCCGCCGTTGCGCAGGTAAGTGAGGTACGCCGTGACCGCCGCGGTGTAGCTGGCGTACATCGACGTGACGCTGGGCAATCCGCTGTAGCCGTCCGGCGTGCCGCCGCCGGCCAGGTAGGTGTAGTAGGCCTGCAGGAAGGTGATCTGGGCCGGCCCCAGTGTTCCCCACCAGCCGAGCCGGCTGAGCGCCGCCAGGTAGGCACGGATCTGCTCCTGGGTCAGCGTGGTGTACGCGGTCGGGACGCCGCCGCCATCGAGGTAGGCGAAGTAGGCCTGGATCGCGCTGGCATAGCCGGCGAAGACCGGCAGCTGGGTGAACTTCGAAGGATCGTTGCCGGCCGTCACGAACGCGTGGTAGCTGCGCAGGAAAACGGCCTTGTCGCCGAACAGGGCATCCAGCTTGCCGGCGTCGATCAGCGCGGCGATGTACGTCTGCAGGGTCGCCACGTTGAACGCGGTGTAGGCGGATGGCAGACCGCCCTTCGAGAGGAAGTCGAGATAGGCGTTGATCGCCGCCGTGTAGTTGGCGAAGACCAGGCCGATGCTCGGCAGGTCGTTGAACAGGTCGGGATTCGCCCCCGTGGCCAGGTACGCGGAATACGATTTCAGGAAGGCGATCTGCGCGGTGGTGAGTTGTCCCCACCACCCAAGGCTGGCGAGCCGGTCGAGATAGGCGCGCACTTGCGCCTGCGTCAGCGCGGTGTACGCGGTCGGGATGCCGCCGCCGTCAAGGTAGGCGAAATAGGCCTGGATCGCGCTCGCGGTGCCGACATAGACCGGCAGCTGGGTGAATTTCGACGGATCGTTCCCGGCGGCGACGAAATCGTAGTAGGCGCGGAAGAACGCCGCATGCTCGCCCATCACCGCATCCAGCTTGCCGGCCGCGATCAGCACGCGCAGGTAGGCCGCCAGCCTGGTCGGATCCTGCGTCGTGTAGGCGGAAGGCAGGCCGCCCTGGGCGAGGAACGCGTAATAGGCGTTGAGCTGGCTGGCGTACAGGTCGGGCGAGAACGCCGCCAGCCCCGGGAACAGGTCGGCGTCGGCGTTGGCCCGTACGTAGGCGTAGTACTCGCGGTAGAACGCCGCGCGTTCACCCAGCACCGTGTTCCAGAGCCCGGTGCTGTCGAGCAGATCGAGGTAGGACTTGAGGGTGGCGATCTTCGTCGCGGTGAAGGTGCTCGGGAGGTTTCCGGCTTCCAGCCACAGATAGAACTCCGACAGCGATTGCCGGTACTGGGTGATGAAGGCCAGGCCATCGCCACCGCCCGCCATGCCCTGCAGATAGGCCTGCAGCAGCGTCCGGTCGGCGGTGCCCAGGCGCGCCAGCAAGCCGGTGTCGCCGAGGAACTTGACATAGGCGTTGAGCGTCTGCTGGCTGGCCTGGCCGAAGTTCGCGGGCACGCCGCCACCGCGCACGTAGGCGAAATAGGCGCTGACCAGATCGGTGTAGGCGAGACCGAATTTGGCCACATCGCCGCCGCTCTGCAGGAAGCTCCAGTAAGCCTCGACCAGCGCGCGGTTGCTGGCGGAAAGCGTGGCGAAGCCGCCGATCCGCGACTGGTAGGCGATGAAGTTGCGGATGTCCTGGAGCTGCGCCGTGCTGTAGCCGGAAGGCGAGGCCGAGATGCGCAGCAGATCCAGGTACTGGGTCATGATCCGCGCATAGACGGTCAGGAACTCGGCGCCGGAGCCGCCATTGGCAAGGTAGCCCAGATAGGTGCGGACGATGTCCGCCGCCGCACCGGGGAAGGCGGCGTCGCCGTACCCGGCCGCCAGGCGGGCCGAATGCTGGATCAGCAGCGCGAAGTCGCCGCTCGGGAAGCTGCGGATGGAGGGATTGACCAGCGCCAGTTCGATCCGGTTGGCGGCGGCCACCAGATCCGCGGAAGCACCGGCCGCGGCCAGCCCGCCCGCGAACGTCACCGGCAGCCCGTTGCCGGCGGCCGCGACCACGCCGCCGCTGCGCAGGTCCTGCACATTGCCGTCTGCCGAAGGCGCGGCTTGCGCGCCCATCGCGATGATCCGCTCCGGGGCGCCCGCTGCGCCGCGCATCGCCCAGAACTGGCCGGCGGCGAGCGCGAGGTTGCCGCGCGCCGACTGCAGGTGCACCTTGCCGCCCATCACATGCCCGCGCATTTCGCCCACACGCGCGTGGAAACTGGCGACGTTGCCCTTGCCGCCCAGGGTGCCGACCAGGCCGTCCGGCAGGCGGACGATCGTCTCGCCATCGCCCGAGGAGACGGTCACGGCCCCTTCAATCAACTCGATGCTGTCGTCTTCGTTGATCCGGTAACGCACCGCGTCGACGAAGGATGCGGTGGCGCCGTTGCCCAGCCGCAACTGGGTCAGGCCGCGCAGCTGCACCTGCACCACGCCCGTCTGGGGCGCGTTCGAATCGCCACCGCGCGAGAACAGCAGATCAATGTCGCGCGCCCGCGAGTCGTGCGGGATGCCGGCGATGCCGGCGCCTACCGCGGCGGCTAGAAGATTGAGTTTCATGGCGTGCTTCATGGTCGTGTCTCCCGTGCGAGATGCATCAGAATCAGAATTCGTAGCGGAGGCCCACCTGGGCGGTCCACCGGCGGTATTCGTAGAGCGGGATGTTGCTGTCGTTGCGGCTCCAGCCCGCCTTCGCCAGCATCTGCAGGCGCTGGCCGAACGCCCACTTGAAGCCGGCAGAAACATCGACGCGACGGTCGTCGCGCTTGCGCAGGAACAAGGCGTCCACGCCCTCGTACCGGCGCATGTCGGCGCCGCCGTCGGCGACGAACGCGACCCGCTCCGAAACCGGCACCTGCAGGCCGAAGCTGATCCCGGCGAAGCGGTTCGAGTTGGCGTCGCCGGCGCGATCGAGCGCCAGTTCGCGTCCTCCGTTGAGGCTGGCGACCCAGCGTGCGGCGCTGTAGGTCACCGCGAACGACATGCGCTGCGCGTCGCGCAACGGATCCGACTTGTAGTCGAAGCGGTAGTACTGGCCCCCGAACGACAGGGCCCGCCCACCCGGCAACAGCCGCGTGTACTGGCCGATGGCGCCGTAACCGCTGCGATAGCTGTCGCCGCCGAACCAGAATTGCTGTCCCTGCGCCGATACCGAAAACACGTTGCGGCTGGCGAAGGTGTGTGCGTAGCCGGCGGTGGCCGTCACACTGGACTGGTCGAAAGTCGAGCTGTCGAGGTTGTTGCGCCAGTTGCCGAGGACGCTGCCGAATACCCGGTCCTGGCGCCCGGTCGCGTGCACGCCGGATACGCCCGCCTGCAGTTCGGTGAACTGGTCGTCGATGGCGCGCGAATTGCCGCCGAGCTGGCCCGGGCCGAGCCAGGCGAACAGCGGGATGGTGATCGAAGTCAGCTGGGTCGCGGAGTTGATGTTGCTGTCATGCCCCGCCGCCAGATCGACGAAGCCGGACACGCTGCTGCCCCCGCCGGCGATCTCGCGGTCGTACTGGCCGATGATGCTGTTGAAGCGCCGGCGGACCGGATCCGGGATCGTCGGGTCCTGGACCACGGTCTCGAACTGCGCCTTGGCCGTATCGATGTCGCCGCTCATCGCATAGGCACGCGCGAGTTCGGCGCGCGCCTGAGCGTTGTCCGGCTGCACCGCCAGCACGCGTTGCAGCGCGATGATCGCCTCACCCGGCCGGTCGTCATCCAGCGCGGTGATGCCGAGCAGGTAATCGAACCCGGGATCGCCGGCCTTGTGCTGGACGTTCGACATCAAGAGCGCATAGGCACCCTTGATGTCGCCGGCGTCGCGCTTTGCCGTGGCTTCGGCCACGACCGCATCCTGCGCGGCCGCGGCCATCACGGGCAGCGCACACCCAAGGGACAGGGCGAGTACCAGCCTGCTGCAGGCAAGCGCGATCGGTTTCTTGGCGGGCTTCATGGCGGGCATCCGTCATCATTGGAAGTGATGACCCCATTAATCCGCGTGCCGGCGAAGTCAGTCCAATGACAAAGCCTGTCATGCCCCCGCACGACAGCTTTTGTCATGCATGTGAAACCGCATGCGCGGTGCCGTCCCGATCGCGCACGCACTACCAATCGTGCGCGCTCCTGCCTCGATCAGTCGCCGATCAGCATGAAGGGCGCCCAGAACGCGGGATGCGCCGCGTCATCCACATCGCGATCGGCGATCAGCCGCAGTTGCGCCTGCCTCAACGCTTCCGCACGCGAGGCCCCGCGCTGGGCGCCTTGCACCGTCTCCACGCTCAACCGTGATGCCAGGTCGTCCCGCACTTCCCATTGCGAAAGCAGCAGGGAGCGCGCCCCTGCATGCACGAAGGCGCGCGCCAACCCGGAGAACATCGGTGCGCCGGTGCCGTCGCCCGAGGCCGTGTCGCAGGCGGACAGGATCACCCAGTCCGCGTTCAACCTGAGACCGGCGATGTCCGACGCGGTCAGCAGGCCGTCGTCGGCGGGATCCTCCGCCTTGCCCGGGGTCAGGACCAGGCTGGGTTCGCCCAGACCACGCAGCGCCCCGCCCACCAGTCCGTGGGTGGCGAAGGCGAGCACGTCGTAATGCGACAGGTCTGCGCTGCGCACGCCCGCTTCGGTCGCCCGTTCGCCGATCAGCAGCAACGCCCGTTCATCGCCCAGCGCCGAACCCATGCGTGCCAGCTCCCGTTCCGCGCCCGGCAGCGACGGCATCTGCCGGACCGCGGCCGCATCCAGGCTGCCGCCGCGCAGCACGCGACGCACGCCACGCATCGCAAGCGTCTCGGCCGGTGCCAACGCCGGCGCGCCGATACCGGCGAAGCGCGCCTGCCCGATGCTTCGCGTTTCGACCGCGTTGCCCAGCATGCGCAGCGAGACCGGGGTGAGCACGGCCTGCCGCCTGACCAGCCAGGCCACGTTGCGCAGGCCGTTTCCGGCGACCATTTCGTCTTCGCCCCGGGTCACCAGTGCCGCCACCGGTACGCTGGCCAGGCCACCGCCGGCGACCACGAGCAGCCGATCTGCACCCGCGATACGGCGGTCAAGCGCGGGCGGCATCATCGCTGCGTGCAGGGCCCGGGCCGCGGCCACATCGAAGGCGGCAGCAGCGGCATCGCCCGACAGCGCGGCCTCGATCGACTCGCGCATCCGCTGCGTCCATCCGCGTGCCGCGCCCACCGGCAGACGCGTGAGTTCTCCACTGGCTCCCTCGTGCGTCACCACCATCGCGACGATGCCCTCACGCCCCGGCGATGCGAGCAGCAACGCATCGCCGGGGCGCAGGGACACCCGCGCGTCGGCCAACGCCACCGGCTCGGGCCTCATCAGCCGCGCCCAGTCAGGGAACAATGTAGCCAGACGGTTGGACAGGGCTTTCGCCTCGTTTTCCTTTGCCTCGATCTGCCTGTCGATGCTGTCCAGACGCCCGGGATCGGCCGCGGCCAGCTCCCGATTGCGCGCCGTGCGCAGGCTTGATATCCCGACGCGCACGTCCTGGAACTGCCGAAGCAAGGCTTTGGATTCCGGCGCATCCGAGGCTTGCCGGGCAAGCCAGTTCATCCCCGCGACGTCCATCTCGCCCAGTCGCACAAGCTGCAGCGCCTGGAAAGCATCGTCCATCTCGCCCCGCTCCAGGGCGATGGCCGCATAGGACGAGAGAGGCGGGGCGAAGTCGGCCGCCATCCGCAGCATGTCCTGCGGCTGCACCAACTGCCCGACCAATACGTCGCGCGCGCGCGCCACGGCGGCGGTGGCGCGCCCATAGCCCGCGGCATCCCCGGCGCGCGAAGCGGCGATGCCTTCGTTGATCTCCGCCTCGAGTCGGATCCGTTCGCCCGGCGAACGCGTCTGCCGGTGCACTTCGACCGCCTTGCCCAGCGCGGCGGCAGCAGCCTCGTAATCTCCGGCTGCCATCCGGCTGATGCCGATGTCGCCCAGCGCGACGGCGTAGGCCGGATGACGATCGTCGAACTGGTTGCGCACGCGTTCGGCCGCCTGTTCGCGCAGCGCGAGCGCTTGGGCGTCATTTCCCTTCTCGAAGAGAACGCGGGCAGCATTCAACAGGTACGTGGTGCCATCGACCACCATCGCCGGCGCCTTTTCCCCCTGTACCGCCTCGAAAGCCCCGCGATACATGGCCGCCGCTTCATCGAGCCGCGATTGCGACTGCAGGGCGGTGCCGAGGTTGTTCTGCAGGCTGCCCAGCTCGGACGGACTGGCATCGCCGGCGGCAACCGCGCCATCGAGCGCGCGACGCAGGACGCCCTCGGCCTCGCTGCCACGGCCGGCCGAATTCAGGCTGACGCCGAGTGCGTTCAGGCTCCGTCGCGTCAACGCGTGCTGCGGGCCCAGCCGATCCTGCGCATAGGCCGCCAATGCTTCGCTTTCGCGGATCGCATCCGCGACTTCCCCGAGCCGCCCCAGTTTCTGGATCCAGTTGTACCAGTAGGTGGCGACGTTGTCGGGCACCGCATCGGGGCTGGCGCGCACCAGTCGTGCCGCTTCGCGCATGCTCGCTTCGGCGGCACGGTAATCGCCCTCGATTTCCTGCAGGTAGCCGATCTCGTTCAGCACGGCCGCGCGTTGGAGCATCCTCGACTCCGGCAAGCTCCTCAGCAGGGCGACGCCTTCGGCATGGGCATCGCCATGGCGGCCCAACTGGTTCAGCAAGGCGATCCGGTTCTTGCGCAGTTGGAACAGCGCGGGCGCGTCTTCGGGCGTGCCGGCCGCGCGGAGATCGACGATGGCGGCATCGATCTGCACCAGCGCCTGCGCGAACTCGCGCGTGTGGAAATACAACGCCGAAAGTGCAAGGCGGCCTGCCGCCAACTCGCTTCTGGACATCGCGGGATTCTTCGCCGCGGCCGCCACCAGCGCCACCATGCGGGCGCTGGCGCCCGCCGGATCCTGCTTGTATGCATCACCCTGCAGGGCCTTCACTTGAACTTCGAGCGTCTGCCGCTCCTGCCCCGCCGCGCTTGCCACCGACAGCAGGACCGCCAACAGCACCACGCCCAGACGCGCCATGCCCCGCTCGGTTGCCCGCAAGCAGGCTTCTAGCCGTGGTTTGTCCGTCATCGCTGTTCCCCCCGGATATCGTTGGATCGTCGATTCCGGATACATCCCGCATCGGCAATCCTGACGGCGATTGTCATGCGCTCTCGCGCTTCCCCTCGGCTAGCATACCCTCACGAACACATGGACCCGGTGGATGAAACCGCTTGAAGTCCTTCACATCGATGACGATGCCGAGCTCTGCGCCACGATCCAGGGCGAACTCGGCGCATGCGGCATGCACGTCGCTTGCGCGAACACCGGCAGGGACGGCTTGGCATCGGCACGGTCGCACGCCTACGACGTGATCATCCTCGACCGCATGCTGCCGGACATGAGCGGACTGGAGGTGCTGCACGCGCTGCGTGCGGCCGGCATCGCGGCACCGGTGCTGATGCTCTCGGCGCTGGGCATGAGCAGCAGTCGGGTCGAGGGGCTCGATGCCGGTGCCGACGACTACCTCGCCAAGCCGTTCGAATCCAACGAGCTCATCGCCCGCCTGCACGCGCTGCACCGGCGCGCGCATTCGGCCGGCCAGGACGCGACCATCGTGTACGGCGCGCTGGAATGCCACATCAAGGCAAGGACGGCCTTCCGCGACGGCCAGCACATCGCGCTCAGCCCGCGCGAATTCGAGCTGTTCCAGTTCCTGATGGAGCACGCCGGCAGCGTGGTGACCCGGGAAATGCTCCTGCGTTCGGTGTGGAAGCTCAACTTCGACCCGCAGACGAACGTGATCGACGTGAACGTGGGCCGCTTGCGCCGCAAGCTTGAGGACGGCTTTCCCACGCCGGTGCTCGAAACCGTCTGGGGCAGCGGCTACCGGCTGGTCGACGGCTGATGCCCGCGCGCGCGACAGCGCCCGTCGCCTTCCTGCGCTCGCTCGCCGGCAGGATGACCGCGGCCGCCATGATGCTGGTCGTCGTGGTCATGCTCCTGCTTTACGCGGTGACCCGTGCCTCGGTGCTGCACCACGAGGAGGCCGCACTCCAGGCCAGCATCGACACTGACCTGGCCGGACTGGCCGACATCTACATCAGCGGCGGCGAAAGCGAACTGCTGCAGCGGCTCAGCGACCGCATCGAATTCGAAAGCGTTTCGCCCGGCGCGTACTACCTGTTGGCCGGGGAATCCGACCGCCGGATCGCCGGCAACCTGCGGGAATGGCCGCGGCTGGACGCCTCGGCGTCCCAGGCCGGCATCGTCCGGCTCGGCAACGGCCGCAAGGCGCTGGCGCGCAGCACCCTGCTGGCGCCGCAGCTGCGGCTGCTGGTGGCGCGCGATTACCGGGCGATCGACGCGGTGCTGGCCAGCCTACGCAACAGCTTCATGGTGGCGGGCGCGTTCGTGCTGCTGCTTTCCCTCGCCGCCGGCTTCTGGTTCTCGCGCAACCTGCAACGCAGGATCGATGCGATCAATGCGCTCTACCGCGACATGGAAGCCGCGCCATCGCCGGGCGACGCGATCCCGGCGCCGCCCGGCGACGAGATCGACCGCCTGTACGCCAGCACCGACCATGCGCTGAAGCGGATCGGCGGCCTGCTGGAAGCCTATCGCGACATTTCCGACCATACCGCGCACGAGATCCGCACGCCGCTGATGCACCTGGACCACCGGCTGGTGACCATGCTCGAGCTCACCGTGGACCCACGGATGATCGAAGGCCTGTCGCGTTCGCGCGAGCTCGTGCGCTCCACCATTCGCATGCTCGAATCCCTGCTGGACATCTCGGCAGTGCGCGCGCGAATCGGCGATGCCAGCGGGCTGGAGGACATCGACCTGTCCGCGCTGGTCGTGGAGGTCGTGGACATCTACCAGGACAGCGCCGAGGACATGGGCTATCACCTCGATGCCGGCATCGCGGACGGTATCCGCTTGCGCGCGGACGCGATGCAGTTGCGCCGCCTGATCAGCAACCTGCTCGACAACGCGTTCAAGTACAGCCCGCCCGGCAGCCGCATCGCCGTGACGCTGGAACCCGGCCCGCGGCTGTCGGTCGAGGACGACGGCCCAGGCATCCCGCTGTCGGAACATGGGCGCGTGTTCGAGAAGTTCGGGCGCGGCAGCCAGAACCGCCAGATCGGGCACGGCCTCGGGCTTGCGCTCGCGCGCGCCATCGCGGAACGGCACGGCATGCACCTGGGGCTGGATTCCTGCCACCGCGACGGCGCGCGCTTCATCCTCGAATACCCACCGCAAGCCGGATCCCCGCCGGCCAGGCCATGCACGCCATGAACGCCATCCCGAAATCCGTCTTTCGTTCGATTCCGCTCGGACTGCTCGCCCTCGCCATGCCGGCGTGCGCGACGCCACAACAGGCGGCGACCGAGACCACGCCGCAGCGCCACCGGTTGGTGGCCGAAGCCCTGCGCGACGGCGAACGCGCCGAGATGCATCCGGCCGAATCCGCGCAAAACCTGGCAGACGCCGCATCGCGCCTGCAGAGGATCGGCGCGGTGCCGCTGCCGGGCGCGGAAGACCTCGCGATGCGTTGGCAGCGCGAAGCGACCGAACACGGCGCGAAGCCGGCTGCACGGCCGCCGATGCGGGGACGCGCGCTCGGCGCCGCCTATCGCCGCGACCGCCTCGGCGCCAACGCGGAAAGCATCACCCGGCAAGTCTTCCTCGCTGGCACCCGCGCAGTGGTGACCGTGGTGCCGTCCGATGATGCCGACCTGCAGCTCCGGGTCTCACTCGACGGCGAAGCGCCTGCCTGCGCCCGCGAAGTGGGCTCGCCGCACGCCACCTGCGAATGGATCCCGTCCTTCACCCAGCGCTACACCATCCGCGTATCCAACGGCGGTTCCAGCCAGGCGGAGTATTTCCTGATCATCAATTGAGCGGTTCCACCGGCACCGCTCAAAAGGGCACGGGCGAGGACAGCGCCAACGGCCTGCCGCCGACCGGATGCGCGAACGCCAGCCCCGCTGCATGCAGGCAGACGCGTGCGGCTTGCGCGGCACCATAGAATGCATCGCCGACGATGGGATGACTGATCGTGGCCAGGTGCACCCGCAACTGGTGGCTGCGTCCGGTGACCGGGACGAGTTCAAGTCGCGTCCTGCCGCCTGCCACATCCCTCGCCAGCACGCGCCAGCGCGTGAGCGAAGGCTTGCCCGCCTGGTGATCCACCTTCTGGCGGGGGCGGTTGGGCCAGTCGCAGCTCAGCGGCAGATCGATCTCGCCCACATCGCGCTCGACGATGCCCTCGACCCACGCCTCGTAGCGTTTCTCGACGCGGCGCGCTGCAAAAGCCTGGCTCAAGGCACGATGGGTATCGGCATCCCGCGCCATCACCATCAGTCCGCTGGTGACCTGGTCGAGGCGATGCACGATCAACGCCTCCGGATGCGCGGCCTGAACGCGGGCGGCGACGCTGTCGAAGTTCTCCGGCAGACGTCCGGGCACCGCCAGCAGGCCTGCCGGCTTGTCGACGGCCAGCAGCCGCGCGTCCGCATGCAGCAGGCGGATGCCGTGGATGTCCTTGTCGGTCATGCGAATGCGTGCCCCGTGTGGCTGCATGCATGATCGTGGCCGGGCTCCGCCCTGCCAAGCCATGCGATGGCCGGGTACGGGATGTTGACGCCGGCGACCGCACACTGGGGGATATCCACTTCGCGCCATGGTGTCCGATGGTCCTGCAGCCGCGCTTCCTGCTTCCCGTCCTGATCGGCTTGCTGCTGTCCGGATGTAGTAGCGTTGCCCGGCATACGGGGCAACCGCAGGCGACAGGACACGTGCAAGCCATTCCGCCACTGCCGCCACCGCCCGCCTGGACGGACGGGATCGCGGCGCTGTACGACCGGGCCCTGCGCGTGGACGGTCTGGACCCGCGCAATTTCCCGCCCGAGCATTGGTGGCGGGTCGTCACGCCTCTTTTGAGCGATGCCAACGGCTTCCAGGTCCGCGAGATCGGCCGCAGCGCCGAAGGCCGCCCGCTGCGCCACGTGGAGTGGGGCGATGGGCCGAAGCGCGTGCTGCTGTGGTCGCAGATGCATGGCGACGAAAGCACCGCGACGATGGCGCTGGCCGACCTGTTCCGCTTGCTCGCCGAACACCCCGACCATCCGCTCGTAAGACGGCTACGCCAGAACACCACGCTGCACGTCCTGCCGCTGATGAACCCGGACGGCGCCGCGCGCTTCCGGCGCGAGAACGCGCAGGGCATCGACATCAACCGCGATGCGGCCGCCCTCGCCTCGCCCGAGGCACGGGCCCTGAAATCCCTGTACGACCAGGTCCGCCCGCAATTCGGCTTCAACCTGCACGACCAGCGCCCCGGCTATCGCACCGGCGACAGCGACAGGGCCACCGCGATTGCCCTCCTCCCGCCGCCGTTCGATGCAAGCGGCAACGTCAACGACGTGCGCACGCGCGCGATCGAGGTCACGGTCGCCATCCGCGCGATGCTCGAACCCGGGCTCGCCGGCCACATCGCGCGCTGGGACGACGACTTCACCCCAACCGCGTTCGGCGACCTGACCACGCAATGGGGCACGAGCACCGTGCTGATCGAAGCCGGCGGCATCGAGGGCGATCCGCAGAAGCAGGTCCTGCGCCGGCATTACTTCATGGCCTTGCTTGCCGCGCTGGATGCCATCGCCACCGGCGATCACGCGGGCCTCGACCCCGGCCACTACTTCGACCTGCCGCAGAACGGCAAGGTGTGGCCGGATCTTTTGATCTCCGGCGGCACGGTGGTGTCGCCCGGCCTGCCGCCGCTGCGCGCGGACATCCTCATCGACTTCAAGCAGCCCTTGTCCGAAGAAGGCGGGCGCATCAAGGAGATCGGCGACCTGGCGGGCGTGGACGTGCGCCGCACCATCGACGCCCGTGGTCTCTATGCCCAGCCGCTGCCCTGCCCCGCGCGCGATGGCGAAACCCGTCGCGACGCCGGGTCGATCATGCCGGGCGAACCCGCGTGCCTGCAGCTCAGCCGCGATGCCGCCGGCCGTGACATCGTGTGGACCTTGCTGCGCGATGTGGACCCGATGCATCGCACGCCTTCAAGGGACTGACGCCGGGTATGGGCCGCACCCATGAAAAAGGGAAGCCGAAGCTTCCCTTTTTCATGATCAAGCCCCGAAAGATCAGAGCAGGTGGGCGACGCCCGAACGCTCTTCTTCCAGCTCCGCCAGCGTCTTGTCCATCGCGGCGCGGCTGAAGTCGTCGACCGGCAAGTCCTTGATGACGGTGTACTCGCCATTGGCGGTGGTCACCGGCACGCCGTAGATCACGTCTTCCGGCACGCCGTAGCTGCCGTCACTGGGCACGCCCATCGTCACCCACTCGCCATCGGTGCCCAGCGCCCAATCGCGCATGTGGTCGATGGCGGCGTTGGCCGCCGACGCGGCCGACGACAGGCCGCGCGCTTCGATGATCGCGGCGCCGCGCTTGCCCACGGTCGGGATGAAGGTGTTGGCGTTCCAGTCGGCATCACCGATCTTGTCCTTCAGCGAAGCGCCATCAACCGTCGCGAAGCGGTAGTCCGGGTACATCGTCGGGCTGTGGTTGCCCCACACGACCAGCTTCTTGATGTCGGCGACCGGCACGCCGGCCTTGTTGGCCAGCTGCGACAGCGCGCGGTTGTGGTCCAGGCGCAGCATCGCGGTGAAGTTCTTCGCCGGCAGGTCCGGCGCGGACTTCATCGCGATGTAGGCATTGGTGTTGGCCGGGTTGCCGACCACCAGCACCTTGACGTTGCGGCTGGCGACCTTGTTCAGCGCGGCGCCCTGGGCGGTGAAGATCTTGGCGTTTTCGAGCAGCAGGTCCTTGCGCTCCATGCCCGGGCCGCGCGGACGCGCGCCGACCAGCAGGGCCACGTCGACGTCCTTGAACGCGACTTCCGGATCGTCGGTGCCGATGGTGCCGGCCAGCAGCGGGAACGCGCAGTCTTCCAGTTCCATGATCACGCCCTTCAGCGCGGCCTGGGCTTTCTCCAGCGGCAGCTCGAGCAGTTGCAGGATGACCGGCTGGTCCTTGCCCAGCATTTCGCCGGAAGCGATGCGGAACAGCAGGGCGTAGCCGATCTGGCCGGCAGCGCCGGTGACGGCGACACGAACGGGTTGCTTCATGGGAGTCTCCAGTTTCAGAGGGTCAGCGAGCAGCGCTCACTGCATTTCGTTGAAGAATTCGCGGATGCGTTCCAGGCCCGGCGCCAATTGCGGCGTCGGGCAGGTGTAGCTGATTCGCAAGCTGCGCGGCTCGCCGAAGGCCGAGCCCGGCACGCAGGCCACGCCCTTGCTCTGCAGCAGCGCGTTGCACAGCTCGATGTCGTTGCCGACCACCTGGCCGCCGTGCGACTTGCCGTAATACGCGCTGACGTCCGGGAACACGTAGAACGCGCCCTGCGGACGCGGGCAGACGATGCCCGGGATGCTCTCCATCACCGCCATCACCTGGTCGCGCTTGGCCTGGAATTCGCGGCACTTTTCTTCCGGCACGTCCTGCGGGCCGGCCAGCGCGGCGATCGAAGCAGCCACCACGATCTCCGGCAGATTGGTGATGTGGTTGGAGTTCATCGTGGTCACGGCATTGGCGACCACCTCGGGCCCGGCCATGAAGCCGACGCGCCAACCCGGCATGCCGTAGGTCTTGGACAGCGAATCGACGAAGATCACGCGGTCGCGCAGCTCCGGACGCGCCTGCACGAAGTTGTGGTAGCCCACGCCATCGAACACCATGCGGTTGTAGATGTCGTCGGTGATGACCCACGTGTCCGGGTGCTTGGCGATGACATCGGCCAAGGCGCTGATCTCGTCCCGGGTATAGACCATGCCGGTCGGGTTGGACGGGTTGTTGAACAGGAACACGCGCGGCTTCCTGGCCAGCGCGGCATCCAGCTGTGCCGGCGTGAGCTTGTAGTCCTGCTCCGGCGGGCACGGCAGCAGGTCGATCTTCGCGTTGACGATCTCCGCGATATCCAGGTAGCTGGTCCAGTACGGGATGGCAAAGGCGATGCTGTCGCCCTCGTCCAGCAGCGCCTCGGCCAGGTTGTAGAGGATGTGCTTGGCACCGATACCCGTCGAGCAGTTGGCCCGGGTGTAGCCGGTCAGGCCAACCCCTTCCATGTGCTTGAGGAAGGCATCGAGCAGTGCATCGGCGCCGCGGTTGCTGCCGTACTGGCCGCTGTCCTTTGCGATCGCTTCACGCGCCGCCTCGTAGACGTGGGGTCCCGGCAGGAAGTTCGGGACGCCAATGGAAAAACTGATGATGTCGCGGCCTTCGGCCTTCAGTTTCTTCGCCTTGTCGGCGACCTGCATGATCGCGCTGGGCTTGGCGCGGCCGATGCGCTGGGCGAGCTGGGGCATGGGGATGGATCTCCGGATTCGCCTGTCGGAACAGGGGCCGCAGGACGGCCCCCGGAAAGCCGGAATGTTAACACAGCGGCCCTTTCCGGCCGCCGCCCGGACTACGCCGGAACACGGAGCAGCGGCTTGTTTTTCCGGGGTTTTCGGGCGTATCGGGGTGCCGGCACCCGGCACCCCTGCAATGCCGCATCAAGCCGAGAGGATGCGATTCCAGTCGGCCACGCGGTCGGCCTTGGCGACCAGCGCGGCATCGGCATCGCCCTCGATGCGGATCGACTTGATGGTGTCGCCCTGCTTCACCGCATCGACCACGTCCAGCCCTTCCAGCACCTTGCCGAACACGGTGTGCTTGCCGTCCAGCCAGTCGGTCTTGATGTGGGTGATGAAGAACTGGCTGCCGTTGGTATTGGGGCCGGCATTGGCCATGGAGATCACCCCGCGCTCGTGGCTCACGCCGTTGTTGGTCTCGTCCTCGAACTTGTAGCCCGGGCCGCCGGTGCCGCGCCCCTGCGGGCAGCCGCCCTGGATCATGAAGTTGTCGATGACGCGGTGGAAGTTGAGTCCATCGTAGAAGCCGCGCTTGGCCAGGTTGACGAAGTTGGCGACGGTCAGCGGCGCCTTGTCGGGGTAAAGCTCCAACTTGATCGGGCCGCGGTCGGTATCGAGGGTGGCGGTCAGGGACATGGGGATTCCGGCAGATGGGGGGGGGCCGCCACCCTAGCATGCGGCGGCGCCCGGACCGGGACGCGGAACGCACGGATGGCATGCATGCCTCTCGGCCTCTGGCGAACATGCCGGGCCGGCCACGCAGCTTCCTTCTATGATCCACTAGGCCCATCGACCACCTTGCGGAGAGCGCAGCCCGATGCAGCACAGGATCACGATGCCGTGCGGCAGGCGTCGGACGGGGAGCGCTCGCCACGGCGGCCTGCGCGCGGCTGCAGCCGTGCTGGCCTGGGTCTGCGCCGGTCTGGCCGGGCAAGCGCATGCGCAGGCCGCGCCGGCCTGCGCGGCCGGGCAGACCCGCTGGGAATTGTTGAACGGCAGCGGCACCACGGCCGTGTTCACCGTGCCGGCCGGAGTCGACAATCTCAGGGTGTACCTGGGCGGGGCGGCGGGGACATCTCTCCACCCTAATACTCTCGGCGCGTCGCCCGGGAACGGTGGGCAGGTCAGCGGCGACTTGAGCGTGGTAGCGGGGGACAGCATATGGCTACTGCGACATGCCGGTGGCAGCGGTGGCAATGACGAGGGCGGTAGCGGGGGTGCCGGTATGGGCATTTTTCGCAATACCATCTTGCAGGCTGCCGCCGGCGGCGGCGGCGGCGCCGGCTCCGGCGGCGGCTACATGTGGCTCGGCGGCTATGGCGGCAATTCCGGTAGCCCGGGCGGCGGGGGGAACGGGGGCTACAGCATCTACGCCAACACCTACGGCTCCGATGGTCGTGACGGCAATGGCAGCAGCGGTGGCACCGGCGGCGTCGGTGCCAACAACCGCCCCGACGACCGGTCTGGCGGCGGCGGCGGCGGCGGCGGCGGCCTCGGCGGCGGCGGCGGCGGCGGCGGCGGCGGTTTCGGCTTCGGCGCCACCGGCAGGACCGGCGGCAGCGGCGGTAGCGGCGGCGGACAACTCGGCGCAAGTGGGGCGAATGGGGGTACCAGCAGTTCGTCAAAAGCCGGCGATGGTGGGGCGGGCGGCAATGGCGACTCCAGCACCGGCATCGGCGGCGGCGGCGGCGGCGGCGGTTACGACTTCAGCTCAGGCGGCGGCGGCGGCGGCGGCGGCGGCGGCCTGCTGCATGCCAATGGGCTGACCAACGCCAGCACTGCGGCCACCCGCAGCGAGACGGACACCTATGGGGTGATCTGCTTCACCCCCAAATACAGCATTGGCGGCAGCGTCAGCGGACAGACCGGCAGCGTCACCCTGCGGTTGACCTCTCCATCCCTCACTGCTCAAACCGTGGCCGTGGCACCGGGTACCGCCAACTTCGCTTTCACCAACATCCCCGCGGGCGTGAACTGGGTCGTCGGCGTGTCCCAACAGCCCGCCGGCCAAACCTGCAGCGTCGCCAACGGCAGCGGCACCAATCTGAGCGGCGACATCGCCAGCGTGCAGGTGACTTGCGCCAGCCCACCCGGCGCCCCCACGAACGTCATCGCCACTCCGGACGATGGCAGGGTGGGCATCGCCTTCACTGCCCCTGCCGCCAACGGTGGTAGCGCGATCACTGGCTATACCGTCACTGCCACCCCCAGCAGCGGCGGCACGGCGGTGACCGCCACCGGCACCGCCAGCCCCATCGCCGTGACCGGCCTGGTCAACGGCACCCGCTACGGCTTCACCGTGACCGCCACCAATATGGCCGGGACCGGGTCCGCCTCGACACCGGTGGTCACCGCCACTCCCAAGGGCGCGCAAACCATCGGCTTCCCCATCGTGCCGGCGCAGACCTATGCCTCCGGCAGTACGTTCGGCGTCTCCGCCACTGCCAGCTCCGGCCTCACGGTCAGCTTTGCCAGCACCACAACCGCCGTATGCACCGTCAACGGCAGCACCGTGAACATACTGGGCGTCGGCACCTGTGCCCTCACCGCCGACCAGGCAGGCAACGGCACCTGGCAGCCGGCACCGCAGATGTCGCAGAACGTGATCATCGGCAAGGGTACGCAGGCGATCACCGGCTTCGTCGCCAGCCCGGCCAGCCCGGTGTACGCGCCCAACGGCACGTTCACCGTCTCCGCCAGTGGCGGGGCCTCCGGCAATCCGGTGGTGTTCGCCTCCACCTCGACCAGCGTATGCACCGTCAGCGGCAACACCGTGGCCATGCTGTCCGCCGGCACCTGCGCCCTCACCGCCGACCAGGCCGGCAACGCCAGCTATAACGCTGCGCCACAAGCCACACTGGCCGTGACCATCGGTCAGGCATCGCAGGCCATCATCAGCTTTGCAGCCAACCCTGCGAGCCCGACCTTCAGCCCCAACGGCAGCTTCACCGTCTCCGCCAGTGGCGGTGCCTCCGGCAATCCGGTGGTGTTCGCGTCCAACTCGACCGGCGTGTGTACCGTCAACGGCAGTACCGTCACGATGATCTCAGGCGGCACCTGTGCACTGACTGCCAACCAGGCCGGCAACACCAGCTACAGTGCCGCCCCCGAGGCGACATTGGCCGTCACCATCGGCCAAGCCGCGCAGGCCATCACCGGCTTTGCCGCCAACCCGGCGAGTCCGGTGTTCGTGCCGAACGGCACGTTCACGGTCTCTGCCAGCGGCGGTGCCTCCGGCAACCCAGTGGTGTTCGCGTCGACCTCGACCGGCATCTGCACGGTCAGCGGCAGTACCGTCACGATGATCTCGGGCGGCACCTGCGCGCTCACCGCCAACCAGGCCGGCAACGTCAGCTACACGGCAGCCCCCGAGGCGACGCTCGCCGTGGTGATCGGCCGGGCCACGCAAACCATCACCGGCTTCGCTGCCAGTCCGGGCCACCCGGTGTTCAGCCCCAACGGCACGTTCACGGTCTCTGCGAGCGCGAGTTCCGGCCTGCCGACCAACTTCTCCAGCACCACCACTGGCGTCTGCACCGTCAACGGCAGCACCGTCACGATGATCTCGGGCGGCACCTGTGCGCTGACCGCCAATCAAACTGGCAACACCAGTTACAGGCCCGCACCCGAAGTGACGCTTGCCGTGGTAATCGGCCGGGCCACCCAAGCCATCACCGGCTTTGCCGCCAGCCCGGTCAGCCCCGTGTTCAGCCCCAACGGCACGTTCACCGTATCCGCCGACGCCAGCTCCGGCCTGGTGGCCAACTTCGCCAGCGCTGCCCCGGGCAGCGTGTGCTCCGTCAGCGGCAACACCGTGACCATGCTGTCCGCGGGCACCTGCGTGCTCACCGCAGACCAGGCTGGTGATGCTAGCTATGACCCCGCACCGCAAGTCACACTCGCTGTCGCCATCGGCCAGGCCGCGCAGGCCATCACCGGTTTTGCCGCCAGCCCGGCGAACCCGATCTTTAGCCCCAACGGCAGTTTTACCGTCTCCGCCAGCAGCGGCGCTTCCGGCAATCCGGTGGTGTTTGCGTCGACCACGACCGGCATATGCATCGTCAACGGTGATGTCGTGACCATGCTGTCCGCAGGCACCTGCGGGCTCACCGCCAGCCAGGCCGGCAACGTCAGCTACACCGCAGCCCCCGAAGCGACATTGGCCGTCACCATCGGCCAGGCCGCGCAGACCATCACCGGCTTCGCTGCCAGTCCCACCAGCCCGGTGTTCACGCCCAACGGCACGTTCACCGTCTCCGCCAGCGGCGGTGCCTCCGGCAACCCGGTGGTGTTCGCGTCCACCTCGACCGGCGTGTGCACCGTCAGCGGCAGCACCGTCACCATGCTGGCGGGTGGCACCTGCGCCCTCACCGTCGACCAGGCCGGCAACACCAGCTATACCGCTGCGCCGCAAGCCGCGCTCGCCGTGACGATCACCCAGGCCGCGCAGGCCATCACCGGCCTCGCCGCCAACCCGGCCAGCCCGGTCTATACGCCCAACGGCACGTTCACCCTCTCCGCCAGTGGCGGGGCCTCCGGCAACCCGGTGGTGTTCGCGTCCACCTCGACCACCATCTGCACGGTCAGCGGCAGTGCCGTGACGATGATGGCGGGTGGCACCTGCGCCCTCACAGCCAACCAGGCCGGCAATGCCAGCTACAGCGCCGCTCCCGAGGCGACACTGGCCGTCACCATCGGCCAGGCATCGCAGGCCATCACCGGCTTCGCCGCCAACCCGGCCAGCCCGGTGTTCAGCCCCAATGACACGTTCACCGTCTCCGCCACCGGCGGTGCCTCCGGCAACCCGGTGGGGTTCGCGTCCACCTCGACCACCATCTGCACGGTCAACGGCAGCACCGTCACCATGCTGGCAGGCGGCACCTGCGCCCTCACCGCCGACCAAGCCGGCAACACCAGCTACAGTGCCGCCCCCGAAGCGACACTGGCCGTCACCATCGGCCAGGCATCGCAAGCGATCACCGGCTTCGCCGCCAACCCGGCCAGCCCGGTGTATGCACCGGGCGGCACGTTCACCGTCTCCGCCACCGGCGGCGCCTCCGGCCAGCCCGTCGTGTTCGCCACCACCTCAACTACCATCTGCACCGTCAGCGGCAGCACTGTCACCATGCTGGCGGGCGGCACCTGCGCGCTGACCGCCAACCAGGCCGGCAACACCAGCTACAGTGCCGCCCCCGAAGCGACACTGGCCGTCACCATCGGCCAGGCATCGCAGGCGATCACCGGCTTCGCTGCCAACCCGGCCAGCCCGGTGTTTGCGCCGGGCGGCACGTTCACCGTCTCCGCCAGTGGCGGCGCCTCCGGCAATCCGGTGCTGTTCGCGTCGACCTCGACCGGCATCTGCACGGTCAGCGGCAGCACTGTGACCATGCTCGCCGCCGGCACCTGCGCGCTCACCGCGGATCAGGCCGGCAATCCGAGTTATGCCCCCGCCCGACAGGCCACGCTCGCGGTCGTCATCGGCCTGGCCACGCCCGTCCTGCAATGGGGCGGAGATCTGCAGAAGACCTACGGCGAGGCCGATTTCGACCTGCCCGCGGCCAGCAGCAACAGTCCCGGCGGCGTCAGCTACGCCAGCAGCAACACGGCCGTGGCCACCGTCAATGGCCGCACTGTCACCCTGGTCGGCAGCGGCACCACCACCCTGACCGCCACCCAAGCGGCGACGGCCAATTACACGCAGGCGGTCGCCAGCCTGACGCTGACCGTGTCCGGCCGTCCCGATCCCGCTGCCGATTCCGGCGTCATCGGCAGCGTGCAGGCCCAGGCCGAGGCCAGCGTGCGCTTCGCCTCGGCGCAGATCGGCAACATCGGCGAGCGCCTGCGCGGCCAGCGCCAGCGCCACGGCGGCAACGCGGACAGCCACGGGCTGGGATTGGCACTGCGCAACGGCAGCGGCCAGGGCTTCATGTTCAGCCTGCCGCTCCGGACAAACCCGACGGATCCCTCGGGTTCGTCGCCGCGCCGCACCGGCATCTGGTCGGCCGGCACCCTTACTCTCGGCGAGCGCCTGCGCGATGGCCGCGGCAACAGCAGCGGCTACAAGTTCCGCACCGACGGCATCACCGTCGGCATCGACTGGTGGTTGAACCCCGACCTGCTGCTGGGCCTGTCCGGCGGCCTGGGACGGAACGACACCGATTTCGATCAACCCGGTTCCAACATGGACGCGCGCCAGCAATCGGCCGCCTTCTACGGCCTGTGGCGCCGGGGCGACCACTTCTTCATGGATGCGCTGCTCGGATGGGGCCGGCTGTCCTTCGACCTGCTTCGCTGGAGCGCGCCGGCCGCCGCCCTGGCCCATGGCGAGCGCGATGGCCGGCAGGCCTTCGGTGCGCTGACGCTGGGTTACCAGCGCGAACAGGACCGCCGCAGCCTGACCGGCTATGGCCGGCTCGAGTCCAGCCGCACGCGGCTCGACGCCTACCGCGAACAGGGCGCCGGCATCTACGACCTCTCCTATGGCCGGCAATCGGCCGACCACAGCCAACTGGCCGCGGGACTGGAAGGCAGCTACCTGATTGCCGCCGAGCGCAAGCGCTATCGCCCGTACTGGATGCTCGAATACCGCAAGGCGCTGCAGAACCGCAGCAGCGCGGGCGTGAACTACGTGCTGCGCCCCACCGCGGGTGGCTATCTCATCACCGGCAACGCGCTGGCCAACGAGGGGATGGTGGCCGGTGGCGGCGTGGACATCGATTGGGACAACGGCTGGCGGCTGACCTTCCTGTTGCGGCAGGAACACGGATCCGGCCGCAGCAAGGCCACGATCTTCGGCATGTCGGTGGGCTACGACTTCGGTGGCGCGATGCCGATGATGCCGCCGGACCGAGGCATGAATCCGCAGACCTCGCCGTGGAACGCCCACGATCCGGTCCCCGCGTTCAATCCCCGGGGCGTCCGTACCACTGGCGAATGAACAAGGCCATCGCGGCCAGCATCCCGATTCCCCCGATCGCGATCAGGGGGATCGCCCAGTCCGCCGCGATGCCGGCATCGGCCGCCGCAGCCGGCGCCAACAGCGCAAGCAGGCCCAATGCCAACACAGCCGTCGCCGCCAGATCGAGCAACAGCCAGCCCCAGCGTCGCGGCTTGGCGACGGTCGGAATCATCGCGGGACTCCGGGAATGTTAGTGACGCTATAATAACGCCCCTTCCCAACTGCCTACTGCGCCCAGTCACGCCGGGCGCGCCGTCCGCATGTCCATCCAGAACCTTCGCAACATCGCCATCGTCGCCCACGTCGACCATGGCAAGACCACCCTCGTCGACCAGCTGCTCAAGCAATCCGATACCTTCGACGAGCGCACGGTGCTGGCCGATCGCGTGATGGACAGCGGCGACATCGAAAAGGAACGTGGCATCACGATCCTGTCGAAGAACACCGCGATCAAGTGGAAATCGCCCGAGGGCGAGGAGTTCCGCATCAACATCGTCGATACCCCGGGCCACGCCGACTTCGGCGGCGAGGTGGAGCGCGTGTTGTCGATGGTCGATTCCGTGTTGATCCTGGTCGATGCGATGGACGGCCCGATGCCGCAGACGCGCTTCGTCACCCAGAAGGCGTTCGCGATGGGCTTCAAGCCGATCGTCGTGGTCAACAAGGTGGACCGCCCGGGCGCGCGTCCATCGTGGGTGCTGGACCAGACCTTCGATCTGTTCGACCGCCTCGGCGCGACCGACGAACAGCTCGACTTCCCGGTCGTCTATGCCTCCGGCCTCAACGGCTATGCAGGCCTCGACGAATCGGTGCGCGAAGGCGACATGACGCCGCTCTTCCAGGCCATCATCAATCACGTGCCCGTCCCGCCGGTGAGCGAGGAAGGTCCGTTCCAGATGCGCGTGACCAGCCTGGACTACAACAACTATGTCGGCGTGATCGGCGTCGGCCGCATCCAGCGCGGCAAGATCAGGACCAACCAGCAGGTCACCGTGATCGGCACCGATGGCAAGACCCGCAACGGCAAGGTGCTGCAGGTGCTGGGCTTCATGGGCCTGGACCGCATCGAGGTGCCGGAGGCGCAGGCCGGCGACATCATCGCGTTCTCCGGCATCGAGGGCCTCGGCATTTCCGAAACCGTGTGCGATCCGTCCGCGCAGGAACAGCTGCCGGTGCTGTCGGTGGACGAGCCGACCATCTCGATGACCTTCCAGGTCAACGACTCGCCCTTCGCCGGCGTGAAGGATCGCAGCGGCGGCAAGTTCCTCACCAGCCGCCAGCTGCGCGACCGCCTGACCCGCGAGACCGCGCACAACGTCGCGCTGAAGGTCGAGGACACGGCCGATGCCGACAAGTTCAAGGTCAGCGGGCGTGGTGAGCTGCATCTGTCGATCCTGATCGAGACGATGCGTCGCGAAGGCTATGAGCTCGCCGTGTCGCGCCCGGAAGTGATCATGCGCGAGGTCGATGGCCAGATGCAGGAGCCCTACGAGCAGCTCGTCGTCGATCTGGAAGAACAGTTCCAGGGCGGCGTGATGGGCCGCCTGGGCGAGCGCAAGGCCCTGCTGCAGAACATGGAGCCCGACGGCAAGGGCCGCGTGCGCATGGAGTTCATCATTCCGGCGCGCGGCTTGATCGGCTTCCAGACCGAGTTCCGCACCCTGACCGCCGGCACCGGTCTGTTGTTCCACGTCTTCGACCACTACGGCCCGAAGGCGGACGGCGCGATCGGCCAACGCCAGAACGGCGTGTTGATCTCCAACGGCACCGGCCCGTCGCCGGCCTATGCGCAGATCGCCATGCAGGAACGCGGCCGCCTGTTCATCGAGCCGGGCGAGGAAATCTACGAGGGCCAGATCGTCGGCATCAACGCCAAGGACAACGACCTCACCGTCAATGCCCTGCGCGGCAAGCAGCTGACCAACTTCCGCGCCTCCGGCACCGACAAGGACGAAGGCCTGATCCCCGCGATCAAGTTCTCGCTGGAGCAGGCGCTGGAGTTCATCGACGACGACGAACTGGTCGAAGTCACGCCGAGGCAGATCCGCCTGCGCAAGAAGTTCCGTACCGAGAACGACCGCAAGCGCGCCAGCCGCGCGGGCTGATCAGAAGGCTTGAAGCCCGGCCGTCGCGGCATCATGTGGACGTGATGGACAACACGCGACGGCCCGCCGCTTCTTACAACCCGGATCCGCATGCGCATCCGGGTTTGCACGTCATCGCCATCGTCGAGATGGCCAAGGGCGCGCTGGCGCTGATCGCCGCCAGCGGCCTGGAAATCATCGGCCCGGCGCCCCTGCAGCGGGCGCTGCATGCGCTGATCGAACATTTCCAGCTCGACCCGGCCAGTGGCATCACCGCCTGGCTCGCCAGCGTGCTCAACCCCACCGGCATCCACATCGCCGCCGCCATTGCCACCATCTACGGCCTGCTGCATCTACTCGAGGGCTGGGGACTGTGGCGCGCCAAGGCCTGGGCATCGTGGCTGGGCTGCGTCTCGGCCGCCGCCTACCTGCCCTTCGACATCACCGCCTTCCTGCATCATCGCCACTGGCTGGAGGCCGTGGCCGTCGGCATCAACTTGCTCGTGGTATGGGTGCTGGCGCGCGACCTGCTCAAGCGCCGCCAGGCCGGCTGATTGCCTAACGGGCGGATAGCGGCGATGCTCGGGGCTGGTTTGCACCGGAGTCTGCCATGCGCCGCTTCGCCCTGACCCTTTCGCTTGCACTGGCATTGCCCGCCGCACTGGCACAAACCCCGCATCCCGAATTGGCCGAACCCGACATCGCCACCCTGCAATCGCAGATGCGCGATGGCGGCATCAGCAGCGTGGCGCTGACCCAAGCCTATCTCGACCGCATCGCCGCACTCGACGATGCCGGCCCCAGGCTCGACGCCGTCATCGAGCTCAACCCCGACGCACTGGCCGATGCGAAGCGCTTGGACGATGAACGCCGCAGCGGCAAGCTGCGCGGCCCGCTGCACGGGATTCCAATACTGTTGAAGGACAACATCGACGTCTTGCCGATGGCGAACTCCGCCGGCTCGCTGGCGCTGGCCAATCATCATCCCAAGACGGACGCGTTCCTCGTGCAACGGCTGCGCGACGCGGGCGCGGTGATCCTCGGCAAGACCAACCTGAGCGAATGGGCCAATTTCCGTTCGACGCGCTCCAGCTCGGGCTGGAGTTCGCGCGGCGGGCAGACACGCAATCCATACGCGCTGGACCGCTCGCCCTGCGGCTCCAGCGCCGGCACAGGCAGCGCGATCGCGGCCGGGCTGGCCGTGGTCGGCATCGGCACGGAAACCGACGGCAGCATCATCTGCCCCTCGGCGGTCGCGGGCCTGGTGGGCCTGAAGCCGACCGTGGGGCTGGTCAGCCGCGACGGCATCATCCCGATCTCCGCATCGCAGGACACCGCCGGGCCGATGACACGCAACGTGCGCGATGCGGCGCTGCTGCTGGCCGCCATCGCCGCGCGTGACGATGCCGACCAGGCCGATGCCCTGCCCGGCCGGCCCGCCATGCCGCCCGATTACGCCAGCGCTCTGCTTCCGGATGCGCTCAAGGGCGTGCGCATCGGCGTGCTGCGCCATGACCAGGGCAAGCAGCCCGATGTCGATGCCGCCTTCGCCCGCGCGCTGGACACGCTCAAGGCGCAGGGTGCGACGTTGGTGGATGCGGAGATTGCCACCGCCGGCCAGTGGGACGATGACGAATACACCGTGCTGCTGTACGAGTTCAAGGACGGCCTCAATCGCTACTTGAGCAGCCGCAAGGCACCGGTGTCGTCGCTGGCCGGGCTGATCGAATGGAACCGCACGCATGCGGCCAAGGCGATGCCATGGTTCGCGCAGGAAATCTTCGAGGCCGCGCAAGCCAAGGGCCTGCTCACCGACAAGACCTATCGCGAGGCCAAGGCCCGGGCGCGGCGGCTGGCCGGCCCCGAAGGCATCGATGCCACGCTCGCCAAGCACCGGCTGGATGCGCTGGTCGCGCCGGCGATGTCGCCGGCCTGGCTGATCGACCCGATGACCGGCGACCACTTCACCTTCGCCAATTACGGCGCTGCCGCCGTCGCCGGCACACCGAGCCTGACCGTGCCGATGGGCAACGCCCAAGGCCTGCCCATCGGCCTGGTGTTCATGGGGCCGGCGTGGAGCGAGGCGCGCTTGCTGGGTTACGGCCAGGCCTTCGAGCAGGCCGCCAAGGCCCGCACCTCGCCCACCTATGCGCCGACGCTGACGCCGCGCGATTGATCCGCGCGCGTCAGCGCGTGGCGGGCTGGCCCAGTTGCTGGTATTTGCGGCCGATCAGCATCGCCGTTTCCAGCGCCTGCTCGTAGTTGAGGCGCGGATCCACCGTCGAGCGATATGCCCGCGCGAGATCGGCATCGGTCAGGTCGCGCGCGCCGCCGGTGCACTCGGTGACATCCTCGCCGGTCAGCTCCAGGTGGATGCCGCCCAACCGGGTGCCGGCCGCCGCGTGCAGGTCGAACGCCTGTTCGATCTCGCCGCGGATGTTGCCGAAGCGCCGCGTCTTGTAACCGTTGCTGCTGTTTTCGGTGTTGCCGTGCATCGGGTCGCACACCCACAGCACGCGCGCGCCTTCGCGCTTCACAGCATCCAGCAGAGGCGGCAGCTTCTCCGCGACCGCCTGCGCGCCCATGCGGTGGATCAGCGTCAGCCGGCCCGGCTCGTTGTCCGGGTTCAACACGTCGATCAAGCGAAGCAGATGGTCCACTGACATCGCCGACCCCACCTTCACTGCCACCGGGTTGCGGATGCCGCGGAAGTACTCGACGTGCGCGCCGTCCAGCGCCGCGGTACGCATCCCGATCCACGGGAAATGCGTGCCGAGGTTGAACCAGCCCCACTGCCGCGGCACCTGCCGGGTCAGCGCCTGCTCGTAGGGCAGCAGCAGCGCCTCATGCGAGGTGAAGAAATCGACGCGATCCAGGTTGTGCGCGGGC
This sequence comes from Lysobacter sp., assembly GCA_036803045.1. GTDB lineage: Bacteria > Pseudomonadota > Gammaproteobacteria > Xanthomonadales > Xanthomonadaceae > Solilutibacter. The sequence goes on from DAIRVA010000014.1 coordinate 29,977, forward strand.
TCGCCCGACAGCGTCTCCATGAAGCGCATCGCATCGGCGATACCGGCGACGATGCGATGGTATTCATCCGCCAGCGGCGAGTGCGTCACCCATGACAAGTCCCAGTTCTCGGGATGATGCAGGTCGGCGAAGCCGCCATCGATCAGCGAGCGCACGAAGTTGATCGTCAGGCCCGAGCGCGAATGCGCGCTGATCATGCGCTCCGGATCGGCGATGCGCGCCACGGCATCGAACTCAGGGCCGTTGACGATGTCGCCGCGATAACTCGGCAGCTCGATGCCGTCCCGCGCTTCCACGTCGGACGAGCGCGGCTTCGCATACTGCCCGGCGAAACGCCCGACCCGCACCACCGGCATGCGCAGCGCGTGCACCAGCACCAGGCTCATCTGCAACAGCACCTTGAGGCGGTTGGTGATGATGTCCGGGCGGCAATAGGCGAAATTCTCGCAGCAATCACCGCCTTGCAGCAGGAAGCGCTTGCCCTCCTGCGCCTCGGCCAGCTGCTGGCGCAGCGACAGGATCTCCCATGACGTCACCAGCGGCGGCAGCGCATGCAATTCGTCCAGCGTGCGCGCCAGCGCATCGGCATCCGGATACACCGGCTGCTGCGCGGCGGGGTGCGAACGCCACGAATCCGGTGCCCAACCGTCCGCCAGCCGCACTGCGGCCGGCCCGCAGACGAGGCGCTTTCCCTGCGTTGCCTTCATCGCCTGGTTCCGCCGCGAACCCGCGCAGCGAGGGCGGCCCAGATGGCGAGCGCCGCGAACCACAGCAGCGACCACATCGGCATGGTCAGGCCCAGGAACTTCCAGTCGATGTTGCTGCAGTCGCCGCTCGCCGTCAGGACTTGCCTGATGGCGCCGGGCCAGCCTTGCATCTGGGCCAGGAAGCCCAGGCCCGCACCGCACATCGACATCGGCGGCGGATACAACTGCACCCAGACATGCCGGCCGGCGATGCCGATGCCGATCAGAGCGGCCATCAGCGCCAGCGCAACGTAGACGCCGCGCGCGCGCGGCGACCGTGGCCCATGCAGTCCGCCGACGAGGAACACCAGCCCGAGGGCGGCGAAGGCGATGCGCTGCAGGATGCAGTAGTTGCACGGCATCAGCCGCTCGACGAACTGCACGTAGAGCGCATAGCCGATCAGGCCCGCACAGGCGAGGAATCCCAGCAGAAAACGCGCGCGGAAGGACTGGATCATCGTGCTCATGGCGACATCGAAAGCCTTGGGATCATGCATTGCAACATAACAGATGCACGTCCATTCGCGCTCATCGGCGCCGCAACGAAAGAACCCCGGCGCATGGCCGGGGTCCTGCGTGCGTCAGCGATGGCACACGGGATCACTCGCCGCTAGGCGCGCCCGGACGGTCCATCAGTTCGACGTAAGCCATCGGCGCGTTGTCGCCGGCACGGAACCCGCACTTCAGGATGCGCAGATAGCCACCCGGACGGCTCGCGTAACGCGGCCCCAGCACGGTGAACAGGGTGCCGACCGCTTCCTTGTCGCGCAGGCGCGAGAAAGCGAGGCGGCGGTTGGCGACGCTGTCGGTCTTGGCCAGGGTGATCAGCGGCTCGGCGACACGACGCAGCTCCTTGGCCTTCGGCAGCGTGGTCTTGATCAGTTCGTGCTTGACGAGCGAAGCGGCCATGTTGCGGAACATGGATTCGCGGTGTGCGGTGGTGCGGCTGAAGGCGCGGCCGGCATTCTGGTGGCGCATGGCTGGGATCCTCTATGAATGTTGCATCTCTGGAAATCGCTGTCGCCTTCCCGGCGTTGGAGCATGGACTGCGGTTGGTCCTGGGCCGGCCCTCCTGGCCGGCGTCGCCCCGGGTCTCTGACCCTTGGGCGGATATTACGTAACGTTACGGATGCGCCCGCTCCCGGCATGGCAGGGGACGGGCGCGCCGTACCGATGTCAGCCGAGCATCCCGTGCTGGGACACGCCGGCCGGCGGCCAGTTGTCGAGCTTCATGCCGAGGGACAGGCCGTGCTGGGCCAGCACTTCCTTGATCTCGGTGAGCGACTTCTTGCCCAGGTTCGGCGTCTTCAACAGCTCGACCTCGGTCTTCTGGATCAGGTCGCCGATGTAATAGATGCTCTCCGCCTTCAGGCAGTTGGCGGAACGCACCGTCAGCTCCAGATCGTCGATCGGACGTAGCAGGGTCGGATCGACGCCCGCGACGGCCTGCTTGGTCGCGCCACGCTCGCGATGCGTGAAGTCGCCGAACACCGAAAGCTGGTCGGTCAGGATGTCGGCAGCGGTGCGCACCGCTTCTTCGGCATCGATGGTGCCGTTGGTCTCGATGTCGAGGACCAGCTTGTCGAGGTTGGTGCGCTGCTCGACGCGGGCCGCCTCGACCGCGTAGGCCACTCGGCGGACTGGCGAGAAGGACGCGTCGAGGATGAGGCGACCGATGCTGCGGGTCTCCTCGTCGGGACGGCGGCGGGCGGCGGCCGGCTGGTAGCCGAAACCGCGTTCGATCTTGATCTGCATGTCGATCGCCGCATCCTTGGTCAGGGTGCAGATCACGTGGTCGGGATTCACGATCTCGACGTTGTGATCCACCTTGATGTCGGCGGCGGTCACGATACCTGGGCCCTGCTTGGACAGCGACAGCATCGCGCTGTCGCCGCTGGCCATGCGGATGGCCACGTCCTTGAGGTTGAGCAGCACTTCAAGAACGTCCTCTTCCAGACCTTCGATGGTGCTGTATTCGTGGAGCACGCCGTCGATGCTCACTTCGGTGATGGCGAAGCCGGGGATCGACGACAGCAGCACGCGGCGCAGCGCATTGCCCAGGGTGTGGCCATAGCCGCGCTCGAGCGGCTCGATCACGACCTTGGCCCGGTTGGTGGCGATCTGCTCGATCTGCGGGCCGCGCGGACGCAGCACTTGATTGGCGGTAACCGTCATGTAGGACGTCTCCTGGGCACCCGGTTCATGACGCCGGATGCCGCTCGGTGGGGGGATTACTTCGAGTACAGCTCGACGATCAGCGCTTCGTTGATGTCGGCGGGCAGCTCGGCGCGGTCGGGTACGGCCTTGAACACGCCGGCGAACTTGCCGGCATCGACTTCGACCCATGACGGCGACAGGTCCATCTGCTGGGCGACGGTCAGGGCTTCCTGGACGCGCAGCTGCTTCTGGGCCTTCTCCGACAGGGCTATGGCGTCGCCGGCCTTGACCGCGTAGGACGGCAGGTTCACGGACTTGCCGTTCACCAGCACACCGCGGTGCGAGACCAACTGGCGGGCCGAAGCGCGGGTGACCGCAAAGCCCATCCGGTAGACCACGTTGTCCAGGCGGGTTTCAAGCATCTGCAGCAGGTTCTCGCCGGTATTGCCCTTCCGGTTCGAGGCCTTCTTGTAGTAGTTGCGGAACTGGCGCTCCAGCAGCCCGTAGATGCGCTTCACCTTCTGCTTCTCGCGCAGCTGGGTGGCGTAATCCGACAGCTTGCCCCTGCGGGCGGTCGGGCCGTGCTGGCCGGGCTTCTGCTCCAGCTTGCACTTGGAATCCAGCGCGCGGGCCGGGGACTTCAGCGACAGGTCGGCGCCTTCACGACGCGCGAGCTTGCAGGTGGGACCAATATAGCGTGCCATGTCTGGAGCTCCTTAGACGCGACGCTTCTTCGGCGGACGGCACCCGTTGTGCGGGATCGGCGTCACGTCGATGATGTTGAGGATCTTGTAGCCGACGTTGTTCAGCGAACGAACGGCCGATTCACGACCAGGGCCGGGGCCCTTGATCCGCACTTCCAGCGCCTTGACACCGTAGTCGAGTGCGGCCTTGCCGGCCTTCTCTGCGGCGACCTGCGCCGCGAACGGCGTCGACTTGCGCGAGCCGCGGAAGCCGGCGCCTCCGGAAGTGGCCCACGACAGCGCGTTGCCCTGGCGGTCGGTGATCGTGATGATGGTGTTGTTGAAAGAAGCGTGGACGTGCGCGACGCCGTCGGTGACGACGCGCTTGATCTTCTTCTTGGTCTTGGTGGCAGCAGGCTTGGCCATGTCTGTTCCTTACTTCTTGATCGCTTTGCGCGGACCCTTGCGGGTGCGTGCATTGGTCTTGGTGCGCTGGCCGCGCAGCGGCAGGCCGCGACGATGACGCAGGCCGCGATAGGTGCCCAGGTCCATCAGGCGCTTGATCGCCATGCCGACTTCACGACGCAAGTCGCCTTCGACCACGAACTTGCCGACCTCGGCGCGCAGGCGCTCGACTTCGGGTTCCGACAGGTCGCGGATCTTGATCGAGGACTCCACGCCAGCGGAATCGCAGACCTTCTTGGAACGGGTACGGCCGATGCCGTAGATGCTTTGCAACCCTACCCAGACGTGCTTCTGGGCAGGCAGGTTGACACCTGCAATACGCGCCATGACGCGATCTCCAAACGGTTGGTGGGCCAAAAAAGACGACTTGGCCGGGGAACTGGATATTTTAACAATAATCCCGGGCTTTTGGGAAGCCGGGCCCTGAGGCCCTGCTCCGGCATGGGGAGTGTGCCCATGCTCCGGCGAACGGTCCGACGACTGGTGGCGAAACCCCGGCCACCGCGCGCGCTACTCTGGCGCTCGCATCTCGTCGATCCACCCGTGCGCGGGATGCCGCCCGGGTCGCCCATCGAGGCCGGCGCGCGGGCGCCGGCTATGAATTCGTTCCGGGCGATGACGCTGCCCGGGGTTTGAGCGGCGAGCCTGGCCCACCGCCTTTTGTTGCCGTGTTGCTGCGTGCTGCGCCGCCGCTCAGCGGCCGCGTGCCCCGCCCTTCAGGTTCGCCTTCTTGAGCAGGCTTTCGTACTGGTGGGACATCAGGTGCGCCTGGAGCTGCGCGATGAAGTCCATCACCACCACCACCACGATCAGCAACGAAGTGCCGCCGAAGTAGAACTGGGTCCCGAGCTGCGTGCGCATCACTTCCGGCAACAGGCAGACCAGCACCAGGTAGATCGAGCCGGCCAGCGTCAGCCGGGTCAGCACGCCGTCGATGTAGTCGGCAGTGGCCTTGCCGGGACGGATGCCGGGAATCAGCGCGCCCGACTTCTTAAGGTTGTCGGCGGTTTCCTGCGAATTGAACACCAACGCCGTGTAGAAGAACGCGAAGCCGATGATCAGGGCTGCGAAGATGATCATGTGCAGCGGCTGGCCCGGGGCCAAGGCCGCAGCAACCCGCTGCATCCACTGGGTAGTGGCCGAGCCCGAGTTGCCGAACCACTGTGCCGCAGTGGCCGGGAACATGATGATCGACGAGGCGAAGATCGGCGGGATCACGCCCGACATGTTGAGCTTGAGCGGCAGGAACGAGGTCTGGTTCTGGTACGCGCTGCGGCCGCCCTGTCGACGGGCATAGTTGACCGTGATCCGGCGCTGCCCACGCTCGACGAACACGACGAACCAGGTGAAGCCGAACACCAGCAGCGCGATCAGGATGGCCTGGATCGGGGTCATGTCGCCGTTGCGCAGCTGCTCGACGGTATGCACCACGGCGGCAGGCAGGCCGGCAACGATGCCCGCGAAGATGATCAGCGACACGCCGTTGCCGATGCCACGCTCGGTGATCTGCTCACCCAGCCACATCAGGAACATCGTGCCCGCGGTCAACGCCACCACTGCCGTGAACACGAAAGCCATGCCCGGGTTGCTGACAACCGGCGTGCCGTCGGGCGCGATCTGGTTCTGCAGCGCGGTGGCGATGCCGATGGCCTGAAACACCGCCAAGGGCACCGCGCCCAGGCGCGACCACTGGTTGATCTTCCGGCGACCGGACTCGCCTTCCTTCTGGATCGCCTTGAGGCTGGGGAAGATCTGCGCACAGAGCTGGATGATGATCGACGACGAGATGTAGGGCATCACGTTCAAGGCCAGCAGCGACAGGCGCGAGAGCGCGCCACCCGAGAACATGTTCAACATGTTCACGATGCCCTGCTGCTGTTGCATGAATGCCGTCATCGCCTCCGGGTTCACACCCGGCACCGGAATATGGCAACCGATGCGATAGACGACGAGCGCACCCAACACGAACAGCAGGCGCTGGCGAAGTTCGGTGAACTTGCCCGCGCCGGCCATTCCGGCCAATGCATTGCCGCTTCGCGACATCCGGTATTACTCCTCGACCTTGCCGCCGGCGGCTTCGATAGCCGCCTTGGCACCGGCCGTGGCCAGCAGGCCCTTCAGCACGAACTTCTTGGTGACGTCGCCCTTCTTCACGATCTTGGCCTTCTTGGCCGTCGACGGAACGAGCTTGGCGGCGCGCAGCGCGGCGAAATCGATCTCGCCGGCGTCCATCTTGTCCAGCTGGTACAGCAGCACCTGGGCGGTGTCGGCCTTCAGCTTGGAACGGAAGCCCACCTTCGGCAGGCGCATGTACATCGGCATCTGGCCGCCTTCGAAGCCGGCCTTGATCTTGCCCTTGCCCGCGCGCGCGAACGAACCCTTGTGCCCGCGGCCGGCGGTCTTGCCGAGGCCGGAGCCGATACCGCGGCCGACGCGGGTACGTTCGGTGCGGGCGCCCTTTGCGGGCTTCAACGTGTTGAGCTTCATCTGGTTACTCCTCGACCTTCACCAGGTAGTGGACCTTGTTGATCAGGCCACGAACCTGCGGGCTGTCCTTCAGTTCGCGCACGTCGTTGAGCTTGTTCAAGCCCAGGGCGCGCACCGACAGGCGATGCTTGGCCTGCGAACCACGCAGGCCCTTGACCAGGCGCACCTTCACGGTGCCAGTGTCCTTAGTGCTGGACATGGAACACCTCCTCGACCTTCTTGCCTCGCTTGGCGGCGATCACCGAAGGCGAATGCATCGCCGTGAGCCCCTTCAGCGTGGCGCGCACCAGGTTGATCGGATTGCGCGAACCGGTGGCCTTGGCCAGCACGTTCTTGACCCCGACCGCCTCGAGGACGGCGCGCATAGCGCCGCCGGCGATAACGCCGGTACCTTCCGAAGCCGGCTGCATGAACACGCGGGCGGCGCCGTGGCCGGACTTGACCGTGTGCCAGAGCGTGCCGTTGTTGAGGTCGACGGACTTCATGCCCTTGCGAGCGGCCTCCATCGACTTCTGGATCGCGACCGGGACTTCGCGGGCCTTGCCGTAACCGAAGCCGACGCGACCGTTGCCGTCGCCCACCACGGTCAACGCGGTGAAGGTGAACTGGCGGCCGCCCTTGACGGTCTTGCTGACGCGGTTGACGGCGACCAGCTTCTCGATCATGCCGTCATCGATTTCCTCGCGGGGGCCGCGATCGCGGTCGCGGCCGCGCGGTTGACGTTCTTCTGCCATGTGACTCTCTCGTGTTGTTTACGGCGATTGCCGCTTATCGTTGTGTTATTGAAGCGCGACAGCCCGCCGGAAGGCGGCGAGCCGTCGGGGAGTTGTCAGAATTGCAGGCCGGCTTCGCGCGCGGCGTCAGCCAATGCCTTGATCTTGCCGTGATAGCGGTAGCCCGAGCGATCGAAGGCGACGGCATCGATGCCGGCGGCCTTGGCGCGCTCGCCGATGATGCGACCGACGCGGGTCGCCGCCTCGACGTTCTTGCCGCTCTTCAGGCCTTCGCGCACATCGGCCTGGGTGGTGGAGGCCGAAGCCAGCACCTTCGAGCCATCGGCCGAGAACAGCTGTGCGTACAGATGCTGGCCGGTACGAAGCACCGACAAACGCGGCACGCCGAGCTTGCGAATGTGGGAGCGGGTGCTCTTGGCACGGCGCAGGCGGGCGATTTTCTTGTCCATGTCTTTTCTCCGGAAGCTGAAAGCGCGGGTCATCCCTTCGGGATCACGCCTTCTTGGCTTCCTTGCGGATGATGGTTTCGTCGGAGTACTTCACGCCCTTGCCCTTGTAGG
>DAIRVA010000015.1:0-36856 GCA_036803045.1 Lysobacter sp.
GGTTGACCTTGTCGATCAGGATGATCGCGTTCTTCACCACCAGGCCGACCAGCAATATCAATCCGATGAACACCACTACCGACACCGGCGAGCGGGTCAGGAGCAGCGCCAGCACCGCACCCACCAGCGCGAGCGGAATGGTGAAGAGGATGACGAAGGGATGCAGCAGCGATTCGAACTGCGAGGCCATCACCAGATAGACCAGGAACACCGCTAGGCCGAACGCAAACAGCAGCGAACGCACCGAACTTGCAAGCTCCTCGCCCTGGCCGCCGATATGAAGCCCGATGTCTGCGCCGAGCGGGTTGTCGGCGACCATCGCCTCCACCTCCTCGACGGCGCCGCCAAGATCGATGCCGTCCAGGTTGGACGACACCACCGCCACGCGGGTCTGGTCGGCGCGGTGGATCTCGCTCGGGCCGATGCCGGCCTCCACGTCGGCCACCGCGGACAAGCGGACCGGCGCGCCGGCGCCCGGGTTCACGACCAGGTTGCGGATGTCCTCCAGCGTGGCGCGTTGGTCCGGTTCGGCGCGGACCAGCACGTCGATCTTGCGGTCCCGGAAACTGTAGCGGGTCGCCACATTGCCGCGCACCTTGTTCACCACGACGTCGGCGATCTGCCGCGTGGTCAGGCCGATCGCGGCGGCACGGTCCTGGTCGAAGCGGATCTGGATTTCGGGATAGCCCTGCTCGACCGTGGATTTGACGTCTGCGTAATGCGGGTTGGCGCGCAGCATCGCCGCCAACCGCCGTCCCGCGGCCTCGACCTCGCCGATGTCGTCGCCGGAAACCTCGATCTCCAGCGGCGTGGACAGCGCGAACAGTTCCGGACGGCTGAAATCGACCTGCACGTCCGGCTGGCCCGCCATCGACTTGCGCAGACCTTCGGTCAGCGCGGCCTCCACCTTCGCGTTGCCGCCGTCCTTCATCACCGCGGTCAGCTTGGCGATGTTCTCGCCGCTCTCGGTGGGGCTGGCGTCCAGCCGGGTGCCGCTGCCGCTGACGCCGTAGAGCGCCTCCAGGCCCGCATCGCCGTCGTGCCCGGCCTGAAGGCGGCGCACCACGGCATCGGTTTCGCGCAACGGCGTGCCCGGCGGCAGCTTCACCGTCATCTCGAAGCGGTCCTGCGCCAGCTGCGGGATCAGGTCCGCGCCGAGCAAGGGCAGCAGCAGCATCGACACGGCGAATGCGCCGGATGCCGCGATCAACACCAGCGCCGGTCGGTTGAGCGCCGCCGGCAGCAGCCTGAGATAACCGCGCTCGGCGCGACCGTAGGGCGACATCGCGATGTCGCTGGCCTTGCGCATCACCGGGCCGACGACGCGATTGAGGCCGCGCCAGAGGCGGATCAGGCCCCAGGCAAGGCCGTAGGCGATGCGCGAAAGCAACCAGCCAATGCCGCGCCCTGCGGCCACGAAAGGCTTCTGCCAACCGCGCGCCGGACGATATTCCGGGCGCGGCGCTTCCTCCGGAAAGGCCAGTGGCGCGCGGCCCTTGAGCGAGGACAGCATCGGAATGAGCGTCAACGACACCATCAGCGAAACGGCGATGGCGATGGCGACGGTCAGCGCCTGGTCGCGGAACAACTGGCCGGCGATGCCTTCGACGAACACCAGCGGCAGGAACACCGCGATGGTGGTGAGGGTGGAGGCGACGACCGCCATCGACACCTCCCGCGTGCCCTGGATGGCGGCATCGAGAATGCCAAGCCCGCGTTCGCGCGCCTTGGCGATGGATTCGAGCACGACGATCGAATCGTCCACCACCAGGCCGGTGGCGAGCGCGAGGCCGCCAAGCGACATCACGTTGAGGCTGAGGTCGAGCTGCCCCATGAAGAAGAACGTGGTGATGATCGATACCGGCAGCGACAGCGAGACGACGAACGTGCTCCAGCCGTCGCGCAGGAACAGGAAGATCACGAGGATGGCGAGCAGGCCACCGATCACCGCGTCCAGCTTCACGTCGCTGATCGCATGGCGGATGAACTGCGACTGGTCGTCGATGGCGGTCAGGGTGACGTCCGGCGGCATCTGCTTGCGGATCTGCGCGAGCGTCGCCTCGATGTTGTCGGCAGTGGCGACGGTGTTCGCGTCGCCTTCCTTGTAGATCGCCAGTTCGACTGCTTCCTTGCCGCCCAGGCGGATGATCGCCTCGCGCTCCTTGAAGCCCTGGCGCACGGTGGCGACGTCCTTCAGGCGCACCGGCAAGCCACCGGCCATGGTGGATTGACCGCCGCCGCTCGCGCTTTGCACCGATGCCGCCGCCGCCATCGAAGCCGCATCGCCGGATGCCGCGGCCACCCGCGCCATCTGCGCGGCCGCGCTCTCCGCGGCGCTGTTGCCGGCGGTGCGCGTGGTCAACAGCAGATTGCCGATTTCCCCGACGGTGGCGAACTGGTTGACGGTACGCACCAGATAGCGCTGCGTGCCTTCCTCCAGCCGCCCGCCGGACATGTTGATGTTTTCCTGCTGCAGGCGGTTGATCACGGTCTCGATCGGCATGTTCAGCGCCGCAAGCTTCTGCTGGTCGATGTCGACCTGCACTTCGTCCTCCAGGCCACCGGCCACCTTGACCGCGGCCACGCCTTCGACCGGCTCGAGCTTGCGCTTCAGGTCGTCGTCGGCGTACCGGCGCAGGCGGGTCAGCGCGCCGCTGTCGCCGTCGGTGGCCGTGGTCGCCAGCACCAGCCGCATGATCGGCGCGGTCGAGGGATTGAAGCGCAACAGCACCGGCGGCTTTGCCTCCAGCGGCAGCTGCAGCGCCTCCATCTTGTCGCGGACCTCAAGGCCCGCCTTGTCCATGTCGGTGCCCCAGGCGAACTCCAGCACCACGTCGCTCTGCCCGGTGCGCGAGACCGACTTCAGCTTGCGCAGGCCCTTGACCACGCCGACCGCTTCCTCGACCGGCTTGGTCACCAGCGTCTCGATCTCCGCCGGCGCGGCGCCGGTGTAGTCGGTCCGGACGGTGAGCGTCGGGTAGCTGAGGTCCGGCAGCAGGTTGACCTTCAACCCCGACAGCGCGATCAATCCGAACAGCACCAGCGTCACCATCAGCATCAGGATGGTGACTCGGCGACGGGTGGCGAACTCCACCAAGCCAGAACCGCGTACAGGCGTCATGTCGGGCTCCGTCAGCGCGGCGCAGGCGTGGCCGCGGGTGCCACCGTGGCGCGCGGGTCGATGACTTGCACGCTGCCGCCTTCACGCAGCGCGCTCTTGCCGGCGATCACCACCCGTTCGCCGGCACGCAGGCCATCGCGCACTTCGACGTACTCGCCTTCCGCATAGCCGGTCTTGATCGGCACGCGCACGGCCTTGCCGTCGCGGACCACGTACACCGCCGGATCCCCATCGTCCAGCAGGGCGAGCCGGGGCACGCTCAACACGTCCACGCGCTGGTCGTAATCGATCGCCATGCGACCGAACATGCCCGGCTGCAGGCTGCCTTCGCTGGCGAAGCTGCAGATCACCCGGAAAGTTCCGCTGCCGGCATCCACCACCGGTGCAACTCGATCGACCTTGCCGGCAAAGGTCCGCCCCGGCAACGCGTCGACCGAAAGCTGGACCGGCAGCCCCGGCTTGATCTGGTCGATGTCGCGCTCCGGCACATTGAGCGTGGCCTCGAGGCGCGAGGTGTCGACGATGCGGAAGATCGGCGAATTGATCTGCACGAAATTGCCTTGCTTCACCGACTTGGAGGCGATCACGCCCGAAATCGGCGCGCGCACGGTGGTGTAGGACAACTCCAGCCGCGCCATCTGGTTGGCCGCACGCGCGTTCTGCAGGTCGAAACGGAGCTGATCGACGTCGTTGGCGCTGACCATCTTCTGCTCGGCCAGTTGCGAGGCACGGCGATAATTCGCTTCAAGCTTGGCCACCTGCGCGTTGGTCTGCGCAACCTGCAACGTGGCGCGCGCCGGATCCAGGCGGGCCAACCCCTGTCCGGCGGCGACGGCCTGCCCTTCCTCGGCCATGACCGCGAGCGCGACGCCGGAAGTCTTCGCCACGACCTGCGATTCGCCACGCGCCTCCAGCGATGCAGTGCCGGTGTAGCGGGCGATCATCGTGCGTGGGCCGGCCATCGCGACCTCGACCGGGATGGCTTCGGTTTTCGCATCGCCATCCGCCCCGTCCTTGGAGGCCGCAGCGCCGTCGCGCTTGCAGCCCGCCCCGATCGCCAGCGGAATGGCCACCATCAAAACCAGCAGCCGGCGGGAGAACAACTTCGAATCGAACAGGGATTGGCTGGACATGTCGGCAAGCGAGTAGGTGTTGTATGCAAGTAAATCACCTGTCCGCGAACACGGTAGGTGCCGAAGGTCATGTCGTCGGCTGCCGCCGATGCCGGCATGGCGATATACTCGCGGGGCTTTGCCGCTACCCGGCACCACCCGAGACCGAGATGAAATCGATGCGACCGAACACGATCGCCGCCTGCCTCGCCTTCGCGCTCCCCTTCGCGGCCCAGGCGCAGGAGACCGCCCAGCCCACCGCCGCCGATGCCAAGCTCGGCGCGTCGCTGACCTATACCTGTCAGGGTTGCCACGGCATCACCGGCTACAAGAACTCCTATCCCCAGTACCACGTGCCGAGGATCGCCGGGCAGTCCGAGCAATACCTCAAGAACGCGCTGGCGGCCTATCGGGAAGGCAAGCGCAAGCACCCGACGATGCATGCGCAGTCGATGAGCTTTTCGGAAACCGAAATCGCCGCGATCGCCTCCTACCTCTCCAGCCTGAAGAAGAAGTGAGCCACGTCATGACGACCCTGCGCTTCACGGCCGCGATGGCCTCCGCCCTTCTGCTCGCGGCTTGCGGCGGCGCCGAATCCCCGGCCGAACATGCCGCTGCGTCGCCTCGCGTATCCGGCCAGACCGAATCGTCCTCCGGCCTGCCTGACGGCAATCCGGAAGAAGGCGCCAAGCTGGTGGTGGCCAAGGGCAGCAGTAGCCAGGCCTGCGCGGATTGCCACGGCAAGGACGGCAACACGCCGAATGCCGCGGACGTGCCGATGCTCGGCGGCCAGTACGCCGACTACCTGGGGCATGCGCTGATGGCCTACCGAGACGGCCTGCGCGAACATCCGCTGATGGGCCCTCAGGCCAAGGACCTGAGCGACCAGCAGATCGCCGACGCCTCCGCGTATTTCAGCAGGCAACCCGGCAAGATCGGCGACCTGTCGCACATGTGAGTCCGCCCGCGGGAAAGGCGACACGCACCATGAAAAAGCCTGCGCAAGCAGGCTTTTTCATGGGCGCGCGAGCGGGACCGCCGGATCCTGCCCGGGCGGAGGTTCTGCCTGCGGTTCGGCCCGGGGCGTCAAGTCCTCGGGGTTTTCGTGCAACCGCGGCTTGAAGGGGGTGTCGGGTGGCTTGCGCGCACGCGCGGGCTGATCGAACTTGCCATTCTTGCCGGCCATGGGCAGGCAGCCACCCATTGCCTGCAGCACGGAAATGGTGCACTGCAATTCCATGTCGGTCCCGGGGATCGGGATGCTGATGCTCTTGATGCCCTTGCGCACCCATTCCTGCAGCAGGGTTTCCGAGGGCCGCCAGATGCCGTCGAACATGGTGGCCCGATAACCGAGCGAAGGGCGCTTGAGCCAAGTGCCTTCCTTGTACGGATCCGGGAAGCGCGGCTTGAACTCGTCGCCGGCCAGCCTGGGGCTGCCGTCCGCATTGAACAGGCCGCTGCCGTTGCGGGCATCCCCTTGTCCGCGCGCATCGCCACGGTCGCTCCCGGACGCCTGGCCGGCCCGGTTGCGGGCAGCATCGCCCCAGTCGTCGCCACGCCTCGGCGATGGCCAGGCACCCGGCCGGCTGGCCGTCTCCGGACCCGCCCCGCTGCCCCGGGACTGGGTTCCAGGCGCCGTGCCCGCTGCCGGCGCCGCGGATCCAGCACCTGCGGCCGATGCCGGAACGGCACCATTGCCGGAACGCTCACCGGGCAGAGCCCGGGCAGTCGGCATGCCTTGCCTCAATTCACCGGCTGGAAGCGGAGCCGACAAGCCGCGGGTGGACAGATCCGGCAATTCGATCCGCTCCCGAATCGGCTCCACTGCCTGTGCGATCGATGGAATCCTGAGCTCGGGCATGCGCTCGCTCGACTGCAGGCTGCGGACCGTCGGCAAGGGAGCGGGGATCGAATCGACTTCGGGTAATTGGCGCGCCAGCAATGGAGCCGTTTCAGGTTCGGCGACATCCATTCGTCGCGTCGGTGGCAACTCGAAATCGTCGGGGCGATTCGACTCCGTGGTCGCCAAGGGCTGGGCCACCGGCTGCGCGGCTTCCTCCGCCGAGGCATCCGCCGCTTGCGTCGATGGCATGGCATCGCTGCGGGTCGCAGGCCGCGATGCAGATGCCGCGGCGGCATTGCTCGCCCCGGGTGCAGGCTCGCTGCCGCCGCCCGTCGCCTCGGGCGTGCCCAGGCCGACGATCCGGATGCGCACGGCTTCGCCTTCCGGCGGCGCGGACAAGGCGAGGAAGCGCAGGTACATGAGCCAGACCAGCAATGCCGCGAAAAATCCGTTGAGCAGCAGGCTGACAGTCAGCGCGCCGAACCTCAAACCGCGCGTCTCGCGGGTCTGTTCGTCCCAACCCTGCAAGAACAGCATCCGGAACGCCTGCAGCCGTCCTCGCGGAAGCAGTGCTTGCGGCAGCGGCCGCATCGGCCTTGCCCGCATCAGCGCGACCACTTCCGGCATCGCCGGCATGCGCGCATCCATGCGCACGGCCCGCGACAGCCACGCACGCCAACTGGGGGTCGGTCCGGGCGGAACTTCCGGGCGCAGGCTGAATCCGCGACGCCGCGCGGCCAACAGGATGAGGATATCGTCGCGACTCGCCACGACGCCTCCCGGTCAGCCCTGGCGGGGCGCGTAGGGCGCGGAGCCGGTCGCGTGGTCGGTCGCGTCGCGGACCGCCACCACACCCGGCACCTTCTCGAGCAGGGTCTTCTCGATGCCCTGCTTCAGCGTCACGTCCGCCATTCCGCAGCCATGGCAACCGCCGCCGAAACGCAGCACCACGATTCCGTCCGAGGTCACTTCCTCCACGCTCACGTTGCCACGATGCATCGCAAGTTGCGGATTGATCTCGTGCTCGACCACCCACATCACCCGCTCCACGAGCGAGGCATCGGATTCCGGCGCGACACCCTTGATGCGCGGTGCCCGGATCTGGAGTTGTCCGCCGGTCGCCTTCTGCTCGTAGTCGATGCGCGCGCCATCGAGCGCGCCGGCGCTGCCGGCATCCACCCACAGGGTGAAGCCTCGGCAATCCACCGCCCATTCGTCGCCCGCCAAATCGTCGGGACCCGCGAACTCCAGCCGCACGTCCGCGCGCGACGTGCCTGGGTGGACGGCGGACAAGCGCACGCCCATGCCGGGCATGGCCTCGCGTTCGATCAGCTTGCGGAAGTGGGCTTGGGCGGATTCGGTGATGTCGATCATGCGGGTATTCTAAGGGGCCATCCGTGACTGCCGCCCGACGCGGCCACCCTTGGAGTCTGCCATGAACGACCTGGTTCCCCTCGCCGATGCCCACTGCAGCCCAAAGCGCGGCCAGGAGCACCGCCTGACCGAAGCCACCGTGCGCGAGTTGATGCCGCAGCTCCCGGGCTGGGAGCTGGCCGAAGGCGGCCAGGCCCTGTCCAGGACCTTTCGTTTCGATGATTACTACCGGACGATGTCGTTCGTGAACGCGCTGGCACACATGGCCAACCGCGAGGACCACCACCCCGACCTCTCGGTCCACTACGACCGTTGCGTGGTTCGCTGGTCCACCCACGATGTCGGCGGCCTGTCGGAGAACGATTTCATCTGCGCGGCGAAAACCGACTTGCTGGGGTAGCCGCGATGAAGGCACGCGCAATCACGGGTTTCCTGTTTGTCTGCCTGCTGCAGATGGCGGGCATCGCCCAGCTCCCCACCCCTGCAACTGAAAGCGGATGGGCGCGCAAAGAAAAGGGGATGGATGCCTACAAGCGCCAGGATTACGCAGCCTGCGCCACGATTCTCACCGATCTTGTCGCCGACCCTGACCACCGCAGCGCAACCACGCTTTACAACGCGGCATGCTGCCAGGCCATGGATGGCCATCCCGAACGCGCCATCCCGCTGCTGCTGGAAGCGAGCCGGATCGACATGCTGCCTGTGGCGCAAGTGGAGGCGGATGAGGACCTCCGTGCCGTACGGGCACTGCAGGAGTGGCCGGCATTGCGGGACAGGCTGGACGCAGGCGAGAAGACTCGCCTGGCCGGCATGGATCGCGACCTGCGCAATGAGTTGGCCCGCAGGGTCAAGCTTGATCAGGATGCTCGTGAGCGTGCGATTGCCGCGCCGCAGCCGCTTCCCCAGGTCCTGGCCAAAGAGCTTGAGCGCATTGATCGCGACAATACCGCTTGGGCCAAGCGATATTTGGAAGAACACGGCTGGCCGGGATATGACCTGATCGGCAGGGATGGTTCGGGAAGCTTCTTCCTACTCGTCCAGCATGCCGATGCGGATCGGGCCTTCCAAAAGCAGGCATTGACCCACATGCAGGCATCCGTGGCGCGCAAGCAGGCCTCGGCCAGGCAACTGGCTTATCTGACCGATCGCGTGCTCACGGGCGAAGGCCTGCCCCAGCGCTATGGCACGCAGTTCCACCAAGTGGACGGCAAGCTGGTTCCCATGCCCATCGAAGACGCCGAGCACGTGGACGAACGACGCGTCGCGTCGGGTTTGCCCACCATGACCGAGTATGCCGCATTGATACGGGACACCTACAAGCCCGCATCGACAGCCGGGAAGTAAGGGTTCCGCACAGCCGCACGGTCACCCCAACCTGTCCAGCACCTCGCGCAAATCCTGCGGCAGTGGGGCATCCAGCACGTATTCCGCGCGCCCCTCGTCCAGCGCGAAGCGCAGGCTGGCCGCGTGCAGGAACAATCGCTTCAGGCCCGCCTGCTCCCGCAGTTTCCTGCTGACCGCCGCATCTCCGTATTTGTCGTCGCCGGCCACCGGATGGCCCAGGTGCTGGGCATGCACGCGGATCTGGTGAGTGCGTCCGGTCTCGATGCGCACTTCGCAATAGCTCATGCCATCGCGCCGCTCCAGCACGCGGAAGTGGCTGGTCGAGGGCTTGCCCGCCGGGCTCACGGTCACGTGGCGTTCGCCGCCCTGCCTCAGGCCGACCAGCAGCGGCGCTTCCACGGTCATCGCCCCGTCCGGCATGCGGCCGGCCAGCAAGGTCAGGTATTTCTTCTCGATGCCCGCGCCGTGGTCCTCGCGCAGCAGGGCCTGCAATTCACGCAGCGCCGAGCGCTTCTTCGCCACCACCAGCAACCCCGAGGTATCCCGATCCAGCCGGTGCACCAGCTCCAGCGACTGCCCCGGGCGCAGCGCGCGCAGCGATTCGATGGCGCCATGGCTGATCCCGCTGCCGCCGTGGCTGGCGAGGCCACTCGGCTTGTTCAGGGCCAGCAGCCGGCTGTCTTCGAACACGATGGCAGCTTCCAGCGCCGCCAACAGGCCTTTCGGGGGCGGCGCTTGTTCTCCCGGCTCCGTGAGACGAACCGGCGGAATCCGGACTTCATCGCCGCCGATCAGCTTGCGCTCGGGCTTCGCCCTACCCCCATTCACCCGCACCTGGCCGCTGCGCACGATCTTGTAGATGAGCGAGCGCGGCGCACCCTTGAGCTGGCCCAACAGGAAGTTGTCCAGGCGCTGGCCCTCGCGGTCGTCGGGTACGCGAACGGTGCGGGCGGCGGGACGGTCGGATACGGGCTCGGACATGAACGGGATGAATGGGCCACGAAGCGATAGCCACCAGCATGACGGCTTTTAGCCCAAGCGTCTGCTCTGGCCGGGGAAGGCTGTTTATCTGATACACTCGGCATGCGAAGCAAGCCACTGATTCTTGCAGGGTTTTCAGGCCGAAAGCCGGAATCCGCAGGATTCGGGCGAAGCGCAGCCACTGCCCCCGGGGCAGCCGCGCCAGCGAACGCCCGACGGTGGAACAGATCGCACGCCGCCTCTGGGCGACGTGAATGAACGCAGTCCCGCCGCTTGCGATGCATCTGCAGGCGTCGGCCCAAGAGTGGCATACAACAAGCGCTCCCGCGGCCCGCCGTGGTGTTGCAGCGCTGGAAAACTTCAGGCGACGGCCTGCGCGATGCGCGGCCAGCGCCCAGCGGTGACCAGAGGCGAAACGCCCGGCGTTCCGCGCGTGGAGGCGCGCAAGGAACGAGCAATGAAACGCATGCTGATCAATGCGACGCAGGCGGAAGAACTCCGCGTCGCGATCGTCGATGGCCAGAACCTGTACGACATCGACATCGAGCAACCCTCGAAAGAGAACAAGAAGTCCAACATCTACAAGGGCAAGATCACCCGTCTGGAGCCCTCCCTCGAAGCCGCTTTCGTCGAATACGGCGCGGAACGCCATGGCTTCCTGCCGCTGAAGGAAATCTCCCGCGACTACTATCAGGCGGGCGTCGATCACAACAAGGCCAACATCAAGGAACTCCTGCGCGAAGGCCAGGAAGTCGTGGTGCAGGTGGACAAGGAAGAACGCGGCAACAAGGGCGCGGCCCTGACCACGTTCATCTCGCTGGCCGGCCGCTACATGGTGCTGATGCCGAACTCGCCCACTGCCGGCGGCGTGTCGCGCCGCATCGAGGGCGACGACCGGGCCGAGCTGAAGAAGGCGATGGACGCGCTGGCCATCCCCGACGACATGGGCGTGATCATCCGCACCGCCGGCGTCGGCCGCGACGCCGAAGAACTGCAGTGGGACCTGGATTACCTGCTCAGCGTCTGGAAGGCGATCGCCGAAGCCGCGCTGACCAAGCCGGCCCCCTTCCTGATCTACCAGGAAAGCCGCCTGATCGTGCGCGCCCTGCGCGACTACCTGCGCAGCGACGTCGGCGAGATCCTGGTCGATACCGACGAGCTGTACGACACCGCCCGCGAGTTCATGCAGCAGGTCATGCCGCACAACCTGCGCAAGCTGAAGGCCTACAAGGACGACATCCCGCTGTTCAACCGCTTCCAGATCGAATCGCAGATCGAGGGTGCGTACGAGCGCAATGTCCGCCTGCCCTCCGGTGGCTCCATCGTGGTCGACCAGACCGAAGCCCTCACCGCGATCGACGTCAACTCGGCACGCGCCACCAAGGGCGGCGACATCGAGGAAACCGCGTTCCACACCAACATGGAAGCGGCCGAGGAAGTCGCCCGCCAGCTGCGCCTGCGCGACCTGGGCGGCCTGGTGGTGATCGACTTCATCGACATGTCCAGCAACAAGCACCAACGCGATGTCGAGAACAAGCTGCAGAACGCGCTCAAGTACGACCGCGCGCGCGTGCAGATCGGCCGCATCTCGCGCTTCGGGCTGATGGAGATGTCGCGCCAGCGTCTGCGCCCGTCGCTGGGCGAGAACAGCCAGATCGTCTGCCCGCGCTGCGAAGGCCACGGCCGCATGCGTAGCGTGGAATCGCTGTCGCTGTCGATCATCCGCGTCGCCGAAGAGCACGCGATGAAGGACAACACCGGCCAGGTGCTGGTGCAGGCACCGGTTGAAATTGCGAATTACCTGCTCAACGAAAAGCGCGCCGCGCTGGCCGAGATCGAGACGCGTCATGCGTCGCCGATCGTGATCGTCGCCGACGAGCAGCTGCACACCCCGCATTACGAGGTCACGCGCATCCGCGAGAACGAGATGGGCGAAGAGACCTCGCGTCCCAGCTACCACCGCGGCATGCCGCGCAAGCTCCCGACCCATGCGCTGAACAAGTCGCATCTCAACATCCCCGATGCGCCGGCGGTCAAGAACGTGAAGCCGGCGCAGCCGGCACCGATTCGCACCCCGCGCGAAGAAGAGCCGCCTGTGGAAGTACCGGCACCGCGGGCCGTCCAGCCGCAAGCTGCCGTACGCTCCAAAACGGGCTTCCTGTCCCGGATGATGCAGCTATTCGCAGGCGCCCCGACCACCGACGAGAGCGTTCCCGGGCGCGAAAAGCAAAGCGGCAAGAGGGACCGCCGCGGACAGCGCGATGTTCAGGGTCGTGGCACCGGCCGCAGCAACGAACAACGCGGCGAGCGCGGCGGACGTTCTCCGTCGCGGCAGCAGAAGGAAGGACGCGAAGCCGCGAACAAGCCGGCGCAGCGACAGGATTCCGGCAAGCCGCAGCGCGAGCGTAGCCAGCCCGCCAACGATCAGGCGGCTCAGAATCCGCCTGTGGCCGCTGGGGCTAACAAGCCTGACCAGCCGCAACCTTCCGCCAAACCTGCGGGCGAAAAGGAGGGTCGCGGGCGTCGCAATCGGCGTGCTCAACGCACGGAGAAGACCGAGGACGTCCAAGGCGCCTCGCCGGCGAACGACGCTGCCACGACCGACAACGCCAATGCCGAAGTCGCTGCTCCCGCCGTGCCGGCAGTGGTCGCGACCGAGGCCCCGCTCGACACGGCGAGTGCCACGACGACACCGCCAGCTTCACCTGAAGCCGACGGCAGCACTGAAGGCTCACGCCGTCGTCGCGGCCGCCGCGGCGGACGCAGGCGTCGTCGCGGCAGCGAAACGGCCCAGGACGAATCCACAGCCGAGGGCTTGGACGGCGATGAAGAGGCGATTTCCCCATCCGCTTCTCAGCCGGAGTTCGACTTCGCCGATGGCATCACCGACGCTGCCCCGCCATCGCCCGCAATGAGCGCTGCCGTGCCCGCCAGCGACCCGGTCGAATCCCGCGAGCCCGTCATTGAATCCACGGAAGCGGCGCCCGCCGCTGCGGTAACCGGCGGCACGGAACCGGCTGCCTTGGCACCTGCGCCCGCCGAGGCGGCGGCCGAAACGCCTGCCCCGGCAGCCCGCAAGCTGCCGATCGCGCGCGGACCGAAAATCTCCGCATTGCCTCTTTCCGCCGCGATCGCCGCCTCCCTCGCGGAAACCGCCCACCGTCCCGGCAAGACCCCGATGACGGATGCCACTCCCCAGCATTCCGGCGTCAGCGAGGCGATGACGGGCGGGATGCCCGGCAGCGACAGCACCCTCGTCGAAACCGCCGCTGTGGAGCCGCCGGAGCCGACGAGCGCGGCGCCAACAGCCCTTCCGGCGCTTCCGGATCCGTCGCTTGAGGCTCCGGAAGCGGTTCGCGCTCCTCTGCCCGCCGTCCTGGATGGCGGGGCGACCGCTGTCCAAGCGGCCGAAACCATCGCCGAGGCGGCTGCAGGAACCGAGGCCGATCCGACCACGGAGGAAGCCGACTCCGAGCACGGGGATGGTCGTCCACGCGACGAAGCCTGACGCCGCTCGGAGAAAACGGAGCGGGGGGGCGGGCTACATCTCACCCACCCGCTCCAGCGCGCCTCATACCGCGTGCGCGCTGTCGGAGAGGCCGTACTGGCCCGCGAGTCGGGCCAGCGCGATGCTGTCCTGGATCGACAGTTTCTCGAACAGCCGCGACTTGTGCGTGTTGACGGTCTTCGCACTGAGGTTGAGGCGCTTGGCGATGTGTTCCTGCCTCAGCCCCTGCACCAGCAGCATGGCCACCTCCAGCTCGCGAGGCGAGAGCGTATCGAACGGCGACCGGTCGCCGCTGACCGCCGACAGCGCCATGTTCTGCGCGATGCTGCTGCCGAGGTAACGCTTGCCGCGCGCCACCTCGCGCACCGCCCGGACCAGCTCCGCCGCGTCACCGCCCTTGCCCAGGTAGCCTTGCGCGCCTGCGTCGATCAACCGTTTCGGCAGCGGCCCGTCCTCCAGCACCGAGACCATGACCACGCGCGTGCCGAAATCCGCGCGGGATATCCGTTCGGTGATCTCCAGCCCGCTGATGCCGGGCAGGTGCAGGTCGCACAGCACGACATCGGGCTTGAGCGCGCGGATCGCCGGCAAGGCCGCCTCGCCGCTGTCGGCCTCCCCCACCACTTCGATGTCGACTTCCTGTGCGAGGATCATCTTCATCCCCGTGCGCACCAGTGCGTGATCGTCGACCAGATAGACCCGGATAGCCATGCATTTCCCCCTGCATCGGTGTCCAAAGACTAGGCGCGGCCACCCGTCGCCACAAGTCCGGGAAAGCGGCGGCGTCGGATCGGATTTTCCCTAGCCCCGGGGTGACGCGATAATGGCGCCCCCTGCCGGAGGATCTCCCGATGCGCTATTACCACAACCCGCGCTGCTCGAAATCCCGGCAGGCGCTGGAACTGCTGCGCGAGCGTGGCCTCGAGCCGGAGCTCATCGCCTACCTCGACACGCCGCCCGATGCCGCTGCGCTGCGCACACTGCTCGACAAGCTGGGCATCGCGCCTCGCACACTGTTGCGCAGCGGGGAACCCGCCTATGCCGAACTCGGGCTGGATGACGCCTCGCTCGACGACGACGCGATCATCGCCGCGATGGTCGCGAATCCCGCCCTGATCGAGCGGCCCATCTTCGAGCACGGCGAACGCGCGGTGATCGGCCGTCCGCCCGAACGCGTCCTCGAGCTGCTCTGACGCCTAGAGCGACTTGCTCCGCCGCAGCGCGGCAACCAGCGGCGGCGGCGCGAAGCTGTCGCTACGCGCATCCCGCCAGTATTCGGCGAAAACCGCGTGCCTGGACGGCTTTCGGTCAAGCAGCTCGCCCGGCCGCAGCCAGGTGAACAACGCCGCGTAGGACCGGATTTCCGTCGGTGATACCCGCCGCATGATGTGTTCGGGACCGAGCTCACCGGGATGCTCCAACCCGGCCGCACACAGAAGGTCGTGCAGCGCCTTCAGCGTGTTGTCGTGGAAGGCACGCACTCGCGAGGCCTTGTCCTCGACATCGAGCTTGCGCCAGCGATCGGGGTTCTGCGTGGCGACCCCGGTGGGGCACAGGTCGTTGTGGCAGCTCTGCGCCTGGATGCAGCCCAGCGAGAACATGAAGCCGCGCGCCGCGTTGCACCAGTCGGCACCGAGCGCCATCGTGCGGGCGATGTCGAACGCACTGACGATGCGGCCGGCCGCGCCCAGCCGCACCTGATCGCGGATGCCGAGACCGACCAGCGTGTTGTGCACCAGCATCAGCCCTTCGTGCATCGGCAGGCCGACGTGGTTGATGAATTCCGAGGGTGCCGCGCCGGTGCCGCCCTCGGCGCCGTCGACCACGATGAAATCCGGGCGCAATCCCGTCTCCTGCATCGCCTTGGCGATGCCGAACCATTCCCATGGGTGTCCGATGGCCAGCTTGAAGCCGGCCGGCTTGCCGCCCGAAAGATCGCGCATCCTCGCGATGAATTCGAGCAGTCCGACCGGCGAATCGAACACCGAATGCCGCGCGGGCGAGACGCAATCCTGGCCCATCGGCACGCCGCGCGCCTCGCTGATCTCGGCCGTCACCTTCGCGGCAGGCAACATGCCCCCGTGGCCGGGCTTGGCGCCCTGCGAGAGCTTCAGTTCGACCATCCTCACCTGCTCGCCACGCGCGTTCTCGGCGAAGCGCTCGGGATCGAAGCCTCCCTGCGCGTTGCGGCAGCCGAAATAGCCCGAACCGACCTCCCATACGAGGTCGCCGCCATGCTCGCGGTGGTAGCGCGAGATCGAACCTTCGCCGGTATCGTGCGCGAAGCCGCCGAGTCGCGCGCCGAGGTTGAGCGCGCGGATGGCGTTGGCCGACAGCGCGCCGAAGCTCATCGCAGAGATGTTGAAGACGCTGGCGGCATAAGGTCGGGGACAATCCGGCCCGACCACGACGCGATAATCCGCTTCCGCATGCGGGGTTGGCGCGATCGAATGATTGATCCATTCGTAACGGTCGCCGTACACGTCAAGCTCGCTGCCGAACGGCACCACGTCGCTGACCGACTTGGCGCGCTGGTAGACCAGCGCCCGCTGCTCGCGCGAGTAAGGCACTTCTTCGGTGTCGCGCTCGACGAAGTACTGGCGCATCTCCGGCCCGATCGATTCCAGCCCGTAGCGCAGATGGGCGAGGATCGGATAGTTGCGTCGCAGCGTGGTCTTCTTCTGCAGCACGTCAACGGTGCCCAAGGCCGACAACGCACCCGTCAGCAGCAGGAACCAGAGCCAGTCTCGATGTCCGGTCGCCACCATCGCAATGGAGAGGAGGAAGCCCGCCACGCTGGCGGCATAGGGCAGGCGGCGCAGCATGTCAGAGCCTGTCGTCTACCGCATCGCGCGGCCACGCCGATTTCACGTCGTAGACCACGGCACCCGGCTTGCCGAGGGCTCGAATCGCCTCGGCATCCATCGCCTTGTAGGCGGAGTGCGCAACGGCGAGGATGACCGCGTCGTAGCGCCCGGAGGTCGGCTCGGCTACCAGCGGCACGCCGTACTCGGCCATCGCAAGGCCGGCGTCCGCCCATGGATCGTGAACGTCCACGGCAACGCCAGCCGCGCGCAGGCCTTCGAGCACATCGATCACCCGGCTGTTGCGCAGGTCCGGGCAGTCTTCCTTGAATGTCAGCCCCAGCACGAGCGCACGCGCCTGCGTCGGCTCGATCGCGCGTTCGCGCAACATGGCGAGCACGCGTTGCGCGACGTGCGCGCCGACCTGGTTGTTGATGCGGCGTGCGGTATCGATCAGTTGCGGGTGGATGCCCGCGGCGTCCGCGCGGTCGATCAGGTAATACGGATCGACGCCGATACAGTGGCCGCCCACCAGGCCCGGCCGGAACGGCAGGAAGTTCCACTTGGTCCCAGCCGCATGCAGCACGTCCTGGGTGTCGATGCCGAGCCGGTCGAAGACCAGCGCCAGCTCGTTGATGAGCGCGATGTTGACATCGCGCTGGATGTTCTCGATCACCTTGGCGGCCTCGGCCACGCGGATCGAAGGCGCCCGGTGCGTGCCGGCGCGGATGATCTTCCGATAGAGCGCATCGACGAAATCGGCCGTGCCCGCATCCGAACCCGACGTGACCTTGAGGATGTCGGTGAGACGGTGGGCGCGGTCGCCGGGATTGATGCGCTCCGGGCTGTATCCGCAGTGGAAATCGCGGTTGAAGCGCAGCCCCGAGCCGCGCTCCAGGATCGGGACGCAGATTTCCTCGGTGGTGCCCGGGTAGACGGTGGATTCGTAGATCACCACGTCGCCTTCCTTCAGGCATGCAGCCACCCGCTCGCTGGCCGCGACCAGCGGAGCGAGGTCCGGCCGCTGCCCGGCATCGATCGGCGTGGGCACGGTGACGACGAAGACGTTGCGATCCCGCAACGACGCGGGATCGTCGTCGAAGCGCAGGCCGGGCTGGATCAGATCCGCGTCCGCGACTTCGCGGGTGCGGTCCCGGCCGTCTCTCAGTTCCCGGACGCGCCGATCATCGGTGTCGTAACCGAGGGTATCGAACTCGCGCGCGAAGGCCGCCGCCAGGGGCAGGCCGACATAGCCGAGCCCGATGACGCCGATGCGGATATCGGAAAGGTCGCGCATGTATTCCCGTGATCGCGGAAGTCCCGCCGTACGACGGTCAGTCTAGCGTGCATCGGGCCATCGGCCGCATGCGGGGTGGTGCCCGGAGTCGGGATCGAACCGACATATCCTTGCGGATGAGGGATTTTAAGTCCCTTGCGTCTACCAGTTTCGCCATCCGGGCCTGGCCGCATCATCGCATGCGCCCCGGCAGGCGGAAGTCTCGCCCGAGGCGCAGGCACAAAAAACCCCGGGAATCCCGGGGTCTTTCGTTCGATGGAGGCCGAGGTCGGAATCGAACCGGCGTACGCGGATTTGCAATCCGCTGCATAACCACTCTGCTACTCGGCCATCGAGGCCATTGTTCCACAAGCCGCAGGCCGGCGAAACGAAAAACCCCGGCGGACCGGGGCTTTTGATGCTGGAGCGGGAAAAGGGGCTCGAACCCTCGACCTCAACCTTGGCAAGGTTGCGCTCTACCAACTGAGCTATTCCCGCATCGAGCCGTGCATTTTACCGATGGCGGATGGGGTGTCAACTGGCTGAGGCGTCGCCGGCGGGCGGCCTTCCCCGGCTTTCAGCACGGGCCATGCGGCACGCAGGTATTCGAAGCCCGACCACAGCGTCAGCAAGGCGGCGGCGGCGAGCATCCAGTCGCCGATGACGAAGACTTCATGTCCCATCCATAGCCACGGGTCCGGATTCTTCGACGGCGAGTACAGCAGGCAGCCGATCGCCAGCATCTGCACCACGGTCTTGACCTTGCCCAAGGTCTGCACCTTCACACGGGCGCGCTGGCCCAGCTCGGCCATCCATTCCCGCAGGGCCGACACCGCGATCTCGCGCCCGACGATCACGCCGGCCCAGCAGGCCATCCACGGGGTCGGATGCGCCTGCACGATCAGGAACAGGGCGGTCGACACCATCAGCTTGTCCGCGACAGGATCGAGAAACGCGCCGAACGCCGAGTACTGGTGGTAGCGTCGCGCGATCCAGCCGTCGAGCCAGTCGGTGAGCGAGGCCAGCGCGAACACCAGCATCGATGCGACGCTGGTCCACTTCCAGGGCAGGTAGAACACAGCCACCAGCACGGGGATCATGAGGATCCGCGCCAGCGTCAGCATGGTGGGAATGGTGAGCTTGGTGTTCACGATGCGGCATTCTCGCCCAAACCGTGCAGTGCCGTGTAGACGCGCTCGGCAAGCGGCTGGTTGATCCCCTCGACGCGCGCGATCTCGTCCACGCCCGCGGCCTTCAGTCCCGCCAATCCGCCGAAGTGCTTCAGCAGGCTGGCACGGCGGCGTGGGCCGATGCCCGCGATG
Source organism: Lysobacter sp. (assembly GCA_036803045.1). Classification (GTDB taxonomy): domain Bacteria; phylum Pseudomonadota; class Gammaproteobacteria; order Xanthomonadales; family Xanthomonadaceae; genus Solilutibacter. The sequence continues at coordinate 18,686 of DAIRVA010000015.1, forward strand.
TCCTCGAGACGGCTGGTGCTGCGCGCCTTCTGCCGCCGCCCACGGTGCCCGGTGATCGCGAACCGGTGCGCCTCGTCGCGTACCTGCTGGATCAACTGCAGACCCGGCGACTGCACGCCAGGGGTCGATTCGCGTCCATCGGGCAGCACCAGCGTCTCTCGTCCGGCCTTGCGTTCCACGCCCTTGGCCACGCCCACCAGTTGCACGCCGTCGATGCCGAAATCCGCCAGCACTTGGCTGGCGCGGGACAACTGCCCGGCGCCGCCATCGATCAGCAACAGGTCCGGCATGACGCCGTCTTCCTCCACCGCGCGACGGAAGCGCCGCTCCAGCGCCTGTTGCATGGCGGCGTAGTCGTCGCCGGGTTCGATGCCGGCGATGTTGTAGCGGCGGTATTGCCCGCGCACCGGGCCTTCGACATCGAACACCACGCAGGAGGCGACCGTCGCCTCGCCCATCGTGTGGCTGATGTCGAAGCATTCGATCCGTATCGGCGGCGCCGCCAATCCCAGCATGGATTGCAGGTCGGCGAAACGGGCGGCCTGCGCGGCCCGGCTCGACAGCTCCGTCGCCAGCGCCACCTGCGCATTGCGCCGAACCAGCTCCAGGTAACCGGCGCGCTCGCCACGGACGCTGTACTTGACCTGCACGCGCCGGCCTGCGGATGCGGTGAAGGCCTCCTCCAGCAGCTCGATGTCGGGGATGGCGCGGTCCAGCACGATCTCCCGTGGCGCAGGCTGCTCGGCATAGTACTGCGACACGAACGCACCGAGCACTTCATCGGCGCTGTCGGCGCCGTTCAACCTGGGGAAATAGCTGCGCGTGCCGAGGTTGCGGCCATCGCGGAAGGACAGCAGCATCACGCAGGCGCGCCCTCCCTCGATGGCGCAGGCCAGCACGTCGAGCTCGGCCGCATTGCCATCGACGAACTGCCGCGCCTGCACCGTCCTGATCGACGTCAACAGATCGCGCATGCGCGCCGCGCGCTCGAACTCCAGCGCCTCGCTGGCGGCTTCCATCTCCCGGGCGAGCTCGGCGGTCAGCGCCTCGCTGCGGCCTTCCAGGAACATCCCTGCTCGCCGCACCGCCTCGGCGTAATCGGCCTCGCCCACCAACCCGACGCATGGCGCGCTGCAACGGCCGATCTGGTATTGCAGGCAGGGCCGCGAACGGTTGCGGAACACGCTGTCCTCGCAATTGCGCAGCTGGAACAGCTTGTGCATCAGGTTGAGCGTCTCGCGCACCGCGCCCATGCTCGGATACGGACCGAAGTAGCGCCCGGGCCGCGAGCGCGAGCCGCGGTGCGCGGCGATCCGCGGCCACGGCTCGCGCGTGATCAGCACGTACGGGTAACTCTTGTCGTCGCGCAGCATCACGTTGTAGCGCGGCTTGAGCGTCTTGATCAGCTGGTTTTCCAGCAGCAAGGCCTCGCCCGGCGTGCGGGTGACGGTGATTTCCATGCGCGCGATCTGCGCGACCATGGTGGCGATGCGATGGCTGAGCGCCTTGTTGAAATAACTGGCGACGCGCTTTTTCAGCGAGGCGGCCTTGCCGACGTAGAGCAGGCTGCCGTCGTCGGCGTACATGCGATACACGCCGGGCGCGGCGGTCAGCGCGCGCGCATAGGCCTTGCCGTCGAAATCGGGATGGTCGGGGTTCGCGGGCACCCGGGAATTATGCCGCGCGCTCGTGCAACAGGCGCTGCACGATGCGCTCGCCGCCCCCGGCAATGCAACGCCAGGCGGCCTCGAAATCGCTCGCATCGCCGTAATAGGGATCGGCGATGTCGGGATCGCCATCGACACCGGCCCAATCGAGATAGCGCAAGGCCTCGGCACCGTCGCCCTGCCCCCGCCTCATCGCGCGGCCATCACGCAGCGTGTCGGCATCGGCGAACAGCAGCTGGTCGAAGCGACCGAAATCCTCGGCCCGCAGCTGCCGTGCGCGTTGCATGGAGATATCGATGCCATGACGCGACGCGACATCGATCGCGCGCCGATCCGGTGACTGCCCGGCATGCCACGGGCCGATCGCGGCCGAATCGACCTCGATGCCGCGCAAGGAGGGTTCGCGGGCGATGGCATCCGCCAGCCAGCCCTCCATCATCGGCGAGCGGCAAATGTTGCCCATGCACACCATCAGCAGCTTCATCCGCGCTTGCGCAGATGCACCTCGGCCCGCGCGAGGTCCTCCGGGGTGTCCACGCCGGGTGGGAAGGCTTCCGGCGTCGATGCAACCGCGATGCCGAAACCGGCTTCCAGCACACGCAGCTGTTCGAGCTTCTCCAGTTGCTCCAGCCGCCCCGGCGGCAGGGCCGCGAAACGGCGCAGGAAGCCGACCCGATAGGCATAGATGCCGATGTGCCGCAGCCATGACCCCTCCGGCAGCGCATCGCCCTCGGCCGGGAAGGCGTCGCGATCCCACGGGATCGGCGCGCGGCTGAAATAGAGCGCGCGCTCATGGGCGTCGGCAACCACCTTCACCGCGTTCGGATCAAACAAGGTGGTCCGATCGGTGATGGGCGCAGCCAGGGTCGCCATCTCGCAGTCGCTGCGATCCAGCAGCTCGGCCACGGCGCGGATGCCCGATGGCGGCGCGAACGGCTCGTCGCCCTGCAGGTTCACCACGATGAGATCATCGGCCCAGCCCGCGAGGCTCGCGCATTCGGCCAGGCGATCGGTGCCGGAGGGATGCGCCGGCGATGTCAGCACGCCGCGGGCGCCGCTGCCCTCCACTGCATCGAGGATCCGCGAGTCATCGGCCGCGACCCAGACTTCGCGTGCGCCCGCATCGAGCGCACGCCGGGCGACGTGCCAGACCAGCGGCTTGTCGCCCAGCATCCGCAACGGCTTGCCGGGCAGGCGCGTGGCCGCATGGCGGGCCGGGATGGCGACGACGAAATCAGGCATCGGGTGGCCTCCGCATCGGTTGCAGCTTTTCATCCAGCGCCAGCCAGAACGCTTCGGGCAGGCGCGCCTCGATCGCCACGCACCAGCTGTCGTCCGGCGCGAAGCTGGCGCACTTGACCGCATCCTTCTCGGTCATGAACACCGGCAGCTCGCTGCTGAAGCGCAGGTCTTCCGGCACGTAATCATGGTGGTCCGGGAACGGGTGTGGCACCACCCCCAGCCCTTGCGCACGCAGCAGGTCGAAGAAGCGCTCGGGATGGCCGATGCCGGCGACCGCGTGCACGCGCCTGCCGGCGAATTCCGGGAACGGCCGTGGCCGATGCCCACGCAAGGGGAAGGGATGCCCGAACACCTGCCGCATCGGCCATTCGCCCAGCGCGGGCTCCGGCAATTCAGCCACGGTGCCGTGGTTGACGACCTTGAAATCGGGTGGCAAGGCGGATTCGGGGGCCTCGCGGAGCGGACCGGCGGGCAGCAAGCGGCCGTTGCCGTAACGCCGCGCGGCGTCGATCACTTCGATGGCGATGTCACGATGCAGGCGCAGGTGCTGCAGCCCGTCGTCACAAATGACGAGGTCGCAACCGGCCTCGGCCAGGGCGCGTGCCGCGGCCACCCGGTCGGCATCGACACGCACCTTTGCACCGGTCCGGCGCGCGATCAGCACGGCCTCGTCGCCATGCGTGCGCGGATCGCTGCCCGCCTCGACCCAGCGCGGGGTGCTGGCATCGTCGCGGCCGTAGCCACGGCTGGCGACGCCGGGCGTCCAGCCGGCATCGCGCAGGCGATTGACCAAGGCGATCACCAGCGGCGTCTTGCCGCTGCCGCCCGCGGTGAAGTTGCCGACCACGATGACCGGCACACCGGCCTTGTGCGAGCGCAGCCAGCCGCGCCGGTACCAACTCGAACGGCAGCGCGTCGCCGCGCCGTAGATCGCGGCAAGCAGCCGGGCATGGAGCGGAATGCGGCCGCCGCCGTACCACCACGCCGGCGTGTCGCGCTGCGAAGCGCTCATGTCGCCTCGCGGAATTGCATGCGATGCAGGTGGGCGTACAGGCCGTCGTGCGCGATCAGTTCGGCATGCGTGCCCTGCTCGACCAGGCGGCCTTCGTCCAGCACCAGCACCTGGTCGGCGTGCTCGATGGTGGAGAGCCTGTGCGCGATGACCAGCGTGGTGCGGTCCGGCATCAGCTGGTCGAGCGCATCTTGCACCAGTCGCTCGGACTCGTTGTCTAGCGCGGCGGTGGCCTCGTCGAGGATCAGGATCGGCGCGTCCTTCAGCATCGCGCGTGCGATGGCCAGGCGCTGGCGCTGGCCGCCGGACAGCCGGCCGCCGCGTTCGCCCACCGCACTGCCGGCCCCTTGCGGCAGGCGTTCGACGAATTCCATCGCGTTCGCGCTGCGGATCGCGGCTTCAACGGCCTCCGGGCCGGCATCCTGCATCTCGCCATAGGCCACGTTGGCGGCGATGCTGCCATCGAACAACATGACCTGCTGGCCGACCATCGCGATCTGACGACGCAGATCGGCAAGGCGGTAATCGTCCAGCGGCCTGCCATCGAGCAAAATCCCGCCCGATTCGGGTTCGTAGAAGCGCGGGATCAGCTTGATCAGCGTGGACTTGCCGCTGCCCGAACGCCCGACGATGGCGGTGACGGTGCCCGGCCGGGCGGTGAAGCTGAGGTCGTGCAGCGCCGGCGCTTCCTGTCCCTCGTAACGGGCGCTTACATGGCGGAATTCCAGTTCGCCGCGCGCGCGCGCAAGTTCAATCGTGCCATCGTCCCTTTCGTCGGGACTGTCCAGCACGGCAAACACGCGATCGGCGGAATTGATGCCGCGGTTGAGCATGCTCTGCACGTTGGTGAGCTGGCGCAGGGCCGGGACGAGCGCCACCATCGAGGTCAGGAGCACGCTGAAGCCGCCGGCCGTCAAGCGCCCGGCCGCTGCCTCGTGACCGGCCACGACCAGCATTCCGGCCAGGCCGATCGCGCCCAGGGTCTGGACGAACATCGAGAGCGAGCCGCGCGTCACCTCGACCTTCAGCGCCAGCCGCACGTTGCGTGCGGTCTGGGTGCCGTAGCGGGCCATTTCGGATGAACGCGCGCCGTAGGCCTTCACTTCCTGCTGGGCATGCAACGCCTGGTCCGCGGTCTGCAGCATGTCGGCGGATGATTCCTGTATCTCGTGGTTCAGGCGGCGATAGCGCCGCCCGACCTTGCCCATGGTCCAGGCCAGCACCGGGCCGAGCACCAGCAGCACCAGCGAAACGCGCCAGCTGGTCCAGAACATGATCGCCAGCATGGCGATGATCTGCAGCGCGTTGCTGACCATCACCTTCAGCGAATCCACCGAGGCCTGCGCCACCTGCTCGGTGTCGGCGCCGAGGCGGGTCAGCATCGAAGGCACCGGTTCGTTGTCGAACCGGCTGCCCGGCATGCGCAGGTACTTGTCCATCAGTTGCAGGCGCAGGTCGCGGGCGACATTGCGTCCGCTTCGGGCGATCGTGTAATCCCCCATCAGGCCGAACACTCCACGGGCCAGAAGCAACAGCACCAAGGCAACCGGCAACCACCAGTTGAAATCCTTGGCCACGAGCAGGTCGTCGATGATGGGCTGTTGCAATTTGACGACGGCCGCGCTCACGGCCGCCTCCAGCAACATGGCCAGCGCCGCCATCGCCAGCAGGTGGCGATACGGCCAGGCGTAGCCCTGCAGCCGACGCCATGTGCCCCGGGTGGTGGCAGTCTCGTTCACGGGCGAGGCAGCTGCACCGCCGGTTCGCGCGGCTCGGCCGCGGTGGCATTGGCGATGCGGCGGAAGCCGAGCTGTCCGAGCGCATCGTAGGCGGTGACCACCGCTTGCCAGGGCGTCCGCGCATCGGCCCGGATCAGGACCGTGCGGTCGCGGTCGCTGCCGGCGACCTCGGCGATCGAGCGCCGGAGCGAATCGACGTCGGTGCGCAGCACCTCGCGATCGCCGACGAAGTAACGCCCTTCCGCGTTGATCAGGAGCGCGAGCGGGCGTGCCTCGGCCGTCGCGCGCTCTCCGTCGGCGCGCGGCAGTTCGAGACGCAGCACCGAACGGCTGTCGAAGGTGGTGGTGACCACGAAGAAAATGATCAGGCAAAGGATGACGTCGATCATCGGGACCAGGTTGATCTCGGGCTCGTCGTCGGCACGATGGTCGCGGATGCGCATGTCAGGCGTCTTCGCCCTTTTCCAGCACGTCCAGCAGCTGCATCGCTTCGTGCTCCATGTCCACGATGTAGCCGGCGATGCGCCCGCGGAAATAGCGGTGGAAGGCCAATGCAGGCACCGCCACGATCATGCCGGTCGCGGTGCAGACCAGTGCCTTGCCGATGCCTCCGGCCAGCTGGTTCACGTCGCCGATGCCGTGATCGAGGATGCCGAGGAACATCTCGATCATGCCGACCACGGTGCCGAACAGGCCCAGCAGCGGGCCGGCGGCGGCGATGGTGCCGAGCGTGTTGAGGTACTTCTCCATCCCGTGGACGAGATGGCGGCCGGTGTCCTCGACCCGCTCGCGGATCGCCTCGCGGCTCTTGTGCCGCACGTCGAGCGCAGCGGCCAACAGCGCGCCGAGCGGCGAGGTGGAGCGCAAGGCGTCGATGTGCCGTTGCTCCAGGTTTCCGCGCCGAGCCCAGTCGCGAACCTCTTCGCCCAGCCCAGGCGGCATCACCGCCGAACGCCGCAACGTCCAGAACCGCTCCACGATGATCGCCAACGCCAGCAACGACAGCATCAGCAGCGGGATCATCGGCCAGCCGCCGGCCTTCACCAGTTCGATCATCGGGTTCCTTGCGCCGGGCTCTGGGAATCGGATCGATAGGATAGCCCAGCACCGGCGGCTTGCCGGGCGACGGCGTCCCAGAACCGTGCCGTTCGCCGCCGCTCTTCGCTCCAATCCACGCCGTCGCGCCCGATCCGGACGCGCACGGCACCCGATTCCGCACTGCCCGCCACTTCCGCACCGGCTTCGCGCCAACGCGCCACCACGCCGGCGCGGGGATGGCGGAAGCGGTTGGCATAGCCTGCGGAGACCAGCGCCAACCGCGCTCCCGTCGCTCGCACGAACGCTTCCGACGATGAGCCCCCGCTGCCATGGTGCGGCACGGTGACCACATCGGCGCGCAGGTCGTTGGCAGGCAGGCGCAGCAAGCGGCTTTCGATCAGGTCGTCGATGTCCCCCGTCAGCAAGGCCGCACCGCCCGCCGCCTCCACCCTCAGCACGCAGGTGGACTGGTTGCGCAGGTAGGGGAAGCCCGGCGTCGGATGCAAAAACCGAAAGCGCACGCCCTCCCATTCCCAGGATTGCCCCGACAGGCAGGCGGAGGTGGCCGGCAGCGGCGCATCCGGTGGCGCCAGGGTGCGTGCGACCGGCAAGGCGCGCGCGACCGCCTCGCGGCCACCGGCATGGTCGGCATCGGCATGGCTCAATACCATCGCATCGATGCGCTCGATGCCCAACGCGCGCAGCGTCGGCACGACCGCGCGTTCGCCGGCGTCGAATCCCTCCGGCGTGGCCGGACCAGCATCGTAAAGCAGGACGTGCCCGCGGGTGCGCACCACGACCGACAGCCCCTGGCCGACATCCACCTGCACGATCTCGGCATCGCCCTGCGCTGGCACAGCCGTCGCCGGCCAGAACAGCGGCAGCACCAGTGCTGCGGCCAACGTGCGTCCGGGCACGCCCCGCGGCAACAGCAGCACGAACATCGCCACCATGGCCGCCGGCAAGGCCCAGGTCGCGGCTTCAGGGATCCACAACAGGGCCAATCGGGAGTCCGCAAGCCACTCGAACGCCGGCCAGGCGAGGTCGAAGGCACGTGCGGCCAGCATCCACAGAGGCGCTCCCCAACCAGCGTGCAGCATCTCCGACGCCGTCCCCAGCAGGGACAGCGGCACCACCACCCCGCTCCACCACGGCACTGCCACCAGGTTGGCCAGCGGCCCCACCAGCGAGGCTTGGGCAAAGAACGCCACCGCCAGCGGCAACAATCCGAGGGTGGCCACGGCCTGCGCGGCGACGAATTGGCGTGCATGTCCCGCGCGCATCCCTTGCAGGCACCACGCCAGCCATGCCACGCCGCCAAAGCTCAGCCAGAAACCCGGCCGCAACACGGACAGGGGATCCGTCATCAATACGGCCATCAACGCCACTGCCAGGGACTGCGCGACATCGGTCTTCCGCCGCAGCAAGGAGGCGCCGGCCACGAACCCGATCATCAGCACCGTGCGCAAGGTAGGCAGCGAAGCCCCTGTGGCAAGCAGATAGGCGAATGCGCCGAAGGTGGCCGCCATCGCCATCGCGATGCGCCGCGGGCAGCGCCGGCCCAGTGACGGGAGCAGTTGGTAGACCGTCCAGACCAGTGCGGCCAGCGCCAATCCGACCAGGCCGACATGAAAGCCCGAGATCGCGATCAGATGGGTCAGCCCGGCGGCGCGCAGGGTTTCCCAGTCATCGTCCGACAGGCCGCGGGTATCGCCCAGCGCCAATGCCGCGATGAAGCGGGACGATGGCCTGCCGGTCTGGCGGGTGATTCGCCCGGCCATGGTTTCACGCCATGCCACGATGCCGTTGGCGGCGCCGACGCGACGCGCGGACTCGACATCGCGCACATGGCCCGTCGCGGCGATGCCGTCCAGCAGCATCTGCCGCTCGCCATCGAAGGCACCCGGGTTGCGCAAGCCACGCGGCGCACGCAGTTTCACCGTGAGGCGCCAGCGCTCGCCGGCATGCAGCTGCCAGCGCGGACCGGGCGCCGCGTTCTGGCTGCTGCGCCACGGGTCGTACCAGGACAGGCGCAACTGCCGGCCGCGCAAGGCGGTGGGCTGGTCGGGCGCATCGTCCACGCGGATGTCGAAGCGGGTGCGGCGCGCTTCATGCCGGGGAAGCTCGACGATGCGGCCACGCACCGTTGCTTCGCGCAGTTCCATCGATGCGGGCAGCTGGGTGGCCAGCCGCCATGCGCCTTGCCCGACCAGCAAGCCGATGCCGAGCAGGAATACCCCGCCAATCCGCAGCCAAGCTGTCCCGCGCAACCAGCCAACGGCGCCTGCCAACGCGAGGATGGCGATGGCCCATGTTGGCGGCAGTTGCGGCAGGCGCGTGGCCAGCAGCATCCCGGCCAGCAGCGCGACGGCGGTGGCCGGTGAAAACAGCGGCGTCCTTGCCGCATCCTTCATGTCAGACCTCGTCTATGGGTACTTCCCTGAGCTTGCCTTCGTGCAGCTCCAGCACGCGGTCGAGCTGGCGCGCGAGGCGCCGATCATGCGTCACCAGCACCAGGCTGGTCTTCTGCTCGCGGTTGAGCGCGAGCATCAGTTCGAACACCCCGCCGGCGGTGCGATCATCCAGATTGCCGGTCGGCTCGTCGCCCAGCACGCAGGCAGGCCGGTTGACCAACGCGCGCGCGACGGCCGCACGCTGGCGCTCGCCGCCGGACAGCTCGCCCGGCTTGTGGCCAAGGCGATGCGCGAGACCGACCTGCTCCAGCAGTGCCTTGGCTCGCTGGCTCGCCTCCTCCACGCCCGCGCCTCCGACCAGCACCGGCAGCATCACGTTCTCCAGCGCGGTGAATTCCGGCAGCAGGTGGTGGAACTGGTAGACGAAGCCCAGCGCGCGGTTGCGCAGCCGCCCGCGTTCGGCATCGGAAAGATCGCTCATCTTCCGCCCGGCGACGTACACCTCGCCGGCAGTCGGCGTGTCCAAGCCGCCGAGCAGGTGCAGCAGCGTGCTCTTGCCGGCGCCGGATGCGCCGATGATCGCCACGGTCTCGCCGGTGCGCACACCGAGGTCCAGCCCGTCGAACACCGGCGTGCGCAGCTTGCCCTCGGCATAGGTCTTGCCGAGCTGCTCGGCGCGGATCGCATCGCCCTGTCCTGGCGTCGTGTCGATGATGTCACTCATAGCGCAGCGCCTCCGCCGGCGGCGTGCGCGAAGCGCGCCAGGCCGGGTACAGGGTGGCGAGGAAGGCCATCAGCAGCGCCACGCAGGCGATGACCGCCACGTCGTCCGCACGCAGTTCGGTCGGCAGGCCGGTGATGTAATAGACGTCCTCCGGCAACAGCTGAACGCCCAGGATCGACTCGATCACGCCGAGGATGCGTTCCAGGTTGAGCGTGAGCAGGATGCCGCCGATGACGCCGGCCACCGTGCCGATGACGCCGATCAAGCTCCCCTGCACCATGAAGGTCTGCATCACCTGCATCGGGGTGACGCCGAGCGTGCGCTGGATGGCGATGTCGGCCTGCTTGTCGGTCACCAGCATGACTTGCGAGGAGACCAGGTTGAACGCGCCCATCGCGATGATCAGCGACAGCAGGATGCCCATCACCGTCTTTTCCATCTTGAGCGCACGGAACATGTTGGCGTTCTCGTACATCCAGTCGCTGACCCGGTAAGGTCCCTGCAGCTTGATCGCCAGATCGGTGGCGACCTGCGATGCCTCGTCCATGTCGTGCATCTTCAGGCGCACGCCGGTGACGGCATCGCCCATGCGCAGCACGCGCTGCAGGTCGTGGATGTTGGCCAGCGCCAGCCCCTTGTCGTATTCGTTGTAGCCGGCCTCGAAGATGCCGGACACGGTGAAGCGCTTGGTCTGCGGCACCGCACCGACCGGGGTCGAGCTGATCTTGGAGGTCATCACCACCACGCTGTCGCCGACGCCGACATCAAGCCACGCCGCCAGCTCGCGACCGAGGATGATGTTGAAGCTGCCTTCCGAGAGCGAATCCAGCCCGCCCTGCTTCATCTTCTGGGCGATCACGGACACCTTGGCCTCCTGCGCCGGATCGATCCCGCGCACCATCGCAGGCTGTTCGCGCGGGCCCTGCAGCAGGCCCTGGGTGTCGATGTAGGGCGCGGCGCCGGCGACGCGAGAGTCGGCCTTGGCGATCTCGAGGGCATCGCGCCAGTTCTGCATCGCCGCGCCATCGGCACTGACGGTGGCATGCGCGACCATCTGCAACATGCGGTCGCGGATCTCGCGCTGGAAGCCGCCCATCACCGCCAGCGTGGTGATGAGGACGGCCACGCCCAGCGCGATGCCGAGGATCGACGCCATCGAGATGAAGGAGATGAAGCCGTTGCGGCGCTTGGCGCGGAGGTAACGCAGGCCAATGGCGACGGGTAGCGGTTTGAACATGATGGGCATCGTCTGAGCCAGCCGCTATGTTGCCATCCCGACCGCCGGCGAGATACCGGCACCGGCGGGCGTAGCCAGCCGTAGTTCACGCCGCTGCTGCATCGACAGGGTATCCGGCCAGAACGCGAGCGCCTGCCGGCGACCCCGTGCATCGCGCCAGGCCACGAAAGCCAGCGACCCGCGCCAATGCAACCGCCAGCGATCGAAGGCTTGCCCATCCACCTGCAAGGGCAGCTCCGCGGACACCACGACCACCTGAACGGGCAGCCGGCGATAACGCTGCGCCTCACGCACGGCGTGCAGCATCGCCACCACGGCCAAAGGCCAGGCCAGCCAGCGCGACAGCCCGCAAGCCAGCAGGCACAGCGGCGAAAGAACGACCAGAAGCTGCAGCCAGGCGGCGATCAGCCGCGAGGGGCGCCACTCAAGGCGGCAGGTCGCGGATGCGCTGGATGAGCGATGCTGCTTCGACATCGGGGATGGCCTCGTAGCCCATGAACCACCGCCACAGCTTGTCGTCTTCGGTGTCCAGGAGGCGTAGGAAAACCGCCCGCCCTTCTTCGGAATCCCGCGTCCATTCGCGTTCGAGGTAGCGCAGCATCAGCTGGTCGAGCTCGCGCATGCCGCGCCGGCAGCGCCAGCGCAGGCGGCGGAGTTCGGCGGCTTCGGTTTCGCTCATCGGCATGAAGACGGCCCCTCGCGTGGAGGGGCCTTCGGATCACATCGTGCGGGCCAGCATCAACTGCTTGATCTCGCTGATCGCCTTGGCCGGGTTCAGGCCCTTCGGGCAGGTCCGCGCGCAGTTCATGATGGTGTGGCAGCGATACAGCTTGAACGGATCTTCAAGGTCATCCAGACGGCTGCCGGTGTCCTCGTCGCGCGAATCCACGATCCAGCGGTAGGCCTGCAAGAGGATGGCCGGACCGAGGTAGCGGTCGCCGTTCCACCAGTAGCTGGGGCAGCTGGTCGAGCAGCACGCGCACAGGATGCATTCGTACAGGCCGTCGAGCTTCTCGCGGTCTTCCTTCGACTGCAGGCGCTCGCGGGTCGGTGCCGGGCTCTGCGTGCGCAGCCACGGGCGGATGCTGGCGTACTGCGCGTAGAAATGCGTCAGGTCCGGCACAAGGTCCTTCACCACCGGCATGTGCGGCAGCGGGTAGATCGGGATGTCGCCCTTGCCGCAGTCCTCGATGGCCTTGGTGCAGGCCAGCGTGTTGGTGCCGTCGATGTTCATCGCGCACGAGCCGCAGATGCCCTCGCGGCAGGAGCGGCGCAGGGTCAGGGTCGGGTCGACCTCGTTCTTGATCTTGAGCAGCGCGTCCAGGACCATCGGCCCGGTCGCGGCGAGATCGACCTCGTAGGTGTCGGTGCGCGGGTTCTGCCCGTCGTCGGGGTTCCAGCGATAGACCTTGAAGGTGCGCACGTTCTTGGCACCCGCGGGCGCCGGGAAGTGCTTGCCCTTCTGGACGCGGGAGTTCTTGGGTAGCGTGAATTCAGCCATCTGTGTTCTCCCGGATCAGTAGACGCGCGGCTTGGGCGGCACGACCTCGACATCGTCGGTCAGCGTGTACATGTGCACCGGGCGATAGTCGATGTGGGTCTTGCCGGCCTCGTCGATCGAGCACACGGTGTGCTTCTGCCAGACCTCGTCGTTGCGGTCCGGATAGTCTTCGCGGGCATGCGCGCCGCGCGACTCGGTGCGGTTCTCGGCCGAGGTGATGGTGGCGAGCGCCTGGCCCAAGAGGTTCTGCAGCTCCAGCGTTTCGATGAGGTCGGAGTTCCAGACCAGCGAGCGGTCGGAGACGCCGACATCGTTGAAGGACTGGTAGATCTCGTTGACCTTCTTAACGCCGTCCGCGAGCGTTTCGCCGGTGCGGAACACGGCGGCATCGGCCTGCATGGTGCGCTGCATGTTGTCGCGGATCTTCGCGGTGGCAAGATCCCCCTTGGCATTGCGCAGGCGGTCGAGGTTGGCGACGGACTTGTCCACCGCATCGCCGGTGAGCTTGGGATGCAGGCTGCCCGGCTTGATCGTCTCGCCAGCGCGGTTGGCAACGGCGCGGCCAAAGACCACCAGGTCCAGCAACGAATTGGAGCCCAGGCGATTCGCGCCGTGCACCGACACGCAGGCCGCCTCGCCGATGGCGTACAGGCCCGGCACCACGTGGTCCGGGTCGCCGTTCTTCAGCTGCACCACTTCGCCGTGGTAGTTGGTGGGGATGCCGCCCATGTTGTAGTGCACGGTCGGGATCACCGGGATCGGTTCCTTCTCCACGTCCACGCCGGCGAAGATCTTCGCGCTCTCGGCGATGCCGGGCAGCTTGGCGTGGATGTCTTTCGGGTCCAGGTGGGTCAGGTCGAGGAAGATGTGGTCGTGATGCTCGCCCACGCCGCGGCCTTCGCGGATCTCGATGGTCATCGAGCGCGAGACCACGTCGCGCGACGCCAGATCCTTCGCGTTCGGCGCATAGCGCTCCATGAAGCGCTCGCCGTTGCTGTTGCGCAGGATGCCGCCTTCGCCGCGCACGCCTTCGGTGATCAGGCAGCCCGCACCGTAGATGCCGGTCGGGTGGAACTGCACGAATTCCATGTCCTGCATCGCCAGGCCCGCGCGCAGCGCCATGCCGCCGCCGTCGCCGGTGCAGGTGTGGGCCGATGTCGCGGAGAAATAGGCGCGGCCGTAACCGCCGGTCGCCAGCACCGTGCCGTGCGCGCGGAACAGGTGCAGCTTGCCTTCGGCCATGTCCAGCGCCAGCACGCCGCGGCAGACGCCTTCCTCGTCCATGATGAGGTCCAGCGCGAAGTATTCGATGAAGAACTCCGCCTCGTGCGCCAGCGACTGCTGGTAAAGCGTATGCAGGATGGCGTGGCCGGTGCGGTCGGCGGCGGCGCAGGTGCGCTGGGCGATGCCCTTGCCGTAATGCGTGGTCATGCCACCGAACGGGCGCTGGTAGATCTTGCCCTCGTCGGTGCGCGAGAACGGCACGCCCTGGTGCTCCAGCTCGATGACGGCCGGGATCGCCTCGCGGCACATGTACTCGATCGCGTCCTGGTCGCCCAGCCAGTCCGAGCCCTTGATGGTGTCGTAGAAGTGGAAGCGCCAGTCGTCCTCGCCCATGTTGGCGAGCGCGGCCGAGATGCCACCCTGCGCCGCCACCGTGTGCGAGCGGGTCGGGAACACCTTGGTGATGCAGGCGGTCTTCAGGCCCTTCTGGGCCAAGCCAAAGGTGGCGCGCAGGCCCGCGCCGCCGGCACCCACCACGACCATGTCGTACTTGTGCTCGATGATCGGGTAGCCGTCGATATGCTTGATGTCGGTCATGTCAGTCTCACGCCGTCATGGCGATGCGGGCGATCGCGTAGATCGCGCTGAGCAAGCCCACGAGGCTGCCCAAGATGAGGAGGATGCGCAGCGCCAGATGCATGGCGCGGTCGTGGATGTAATCCTCGATCACCACCTGCAGCCCCAGCTTGGCGTGCCAGAACAGCGCGATGGCGAATACGGTGAAGATGATCGCGTTCCACGGCTTGGCGATGGTCGCGCGCAGGCTGTCGGCATCGGCGCCGCCGATGCTGGCCAGCAGGAACACGATGTACGGCACCAACAGGGCCAGGATCACCGCGGTGACGCGCTGCCACCAGAAGTGCCCGGTGCCGGACTTGGCCGAGCCCCAGCCCTTGGCCTGGTGCAGGGGCGAGCGGAATTTCGCGTTCATGCGGCACCTCCCGACATCGCCACGAACCAGAGGATCAGCGTCGAGACCACGGTCAACGCCAGCACCGTGTAGCCGGAGGCATAGACCTGCGGGATCCTGAAACCGAAGCCGGCATCCCAAGCCAGGTGGCGGATGCCGTTGAACAGGTGGTACATGAGCGCCAGCGAGATCAAGAACAGCGCGATCTTGCCAAGCACGGAGCTGGTGACCGCCGTGGCGCATTCGGCGTAGCCGCCGCCCAGTGCGATCGACATGATCCACCAGGAGAAGCCGAAGGCCGCGAAGGCAAGCAGGACGCCGGTGGCGCGATGCAGCAGGGACATCGTCGAGGTGATCTGGAGCCGGTACGTCTGCCCGAGCATGAACGGGGATAACGGACGCTTGTCGTGGTGTGCCATGGGATCGGCAGTCTCCGGGGCTGGGCGGCGCATGCCGCGTGGCGGGATGGCGCGCTCAGAAATCGATGCAGCGTCCGTTCTTTTCCCAATCGCCGTAGCGCGTGGGTTCCGGGCCGTCACGGCCGCCGATCTCCACCGGTCGGTCGGTTTCAGGCCGTGCGGCGGGCTGAACGACCGCGGTTTCCTCGTCGGGACCGGGTTCGGGAACGGATTGGCCTATCATCGTTTTCTTCACAATCCGTTTAGTTTACGGCGCTGCAGCAATGTCCGACAACCCGACCGAAGTCGAAGCCACCGCCCTGCCCTTGCCGGATTACCGCCTGTTGGAGATCGCGGGCCGCGATGCCATGGCGTTCGCCCAGGCGCAATTCATGAACGACGTGGCCGCGCTGGCCGACGGCCAGTGGCAATGGAGCGGCTGGCTGACACCCAAGGGACGGGTCGTGGCCCTGTTCGCCCTGCTGCGGCTGGACCAGCAAACACTGTGGCTGCTGCTACCTGATTTCGCTCCCGCCGATCTGGCAGCCGCACTCGGGACCTATGTCTTCCGCAGCCATGTGACGATGACGACGAGGAACGACCTGCGGGTCTCGGGGGCGCGGGATGCACACGACACGGCCCCGGGAAGGCAGTTCTTCCGGGCGCCGGACACGGCCAGCATGTCGCTGGGCTGGCCCGGTGATCGCGGCATCGATATCCGCCCGGGTAGGGATGACGGAGATGACGGAAAGGATGCCATCAGCGATCCAGGCTGGTACCAGGCGGATTTGCGGGCAGGCATCCCACGCCTGGTCTTCACCCAATCCGCGCAATGGACGCCGCAGCAGCTTTCGCTGGAACGCCTGGCGGCCTACAGCGTGAAAAAAGGCTGCTATCCGGGGCAGGAAATCGTCGCCCGCACCCATTTCCTCGGCCAGGCCAAGCGCGGCCTGGTCCTGCTGCAGGCGGAAGTGCCGCTGGCAGCGGGCGATCCGGTCTCCGACGGAACCCGGGAAACCGGACAGGTCGTCTCGGCATCCGGCGACTGGGCGCTGGCGGTCGCCCCGCTTGGTACGCGCATCATGGAATCGCGGGAACGGTCCGTGCGGGAACAGCCCTTCGAGGGCTGATCAGTCCCGCTGTTCGTCGATCCAGGCGATGAAGGCATCCACGAACTTGCCGAGGAATTCGCGGGTACGCTCATCCCCGACCTCGCCCTCCATGTCGATGGTCGTCTCGTCCACTTTCAGGTAGACCTCCGGCTGCCCCATCAGGCGGGTCCCGAGGTAAAGCATGACGTTGTCGACATGCGCCTGGGCCATCGACGTCCCGGGCGCGCCGGGGGATGCACCGATCACCGCGGCCGGTTTCCCGGCGAAGGAATTGCTGCCCCACGGGCGCGATCCGATGTCGAGGGCGTTCTTCAGCACGCCCGGCATCGAGCGGTTGTATTCGGGCGTGACGATGAGCACGGCATCGGCCGCCTCGACCTGGCGCTTGAATCGCCGGCAGGCCTCGGGGTAGTCGGCATCGAAATCCTGGTTGTACAGCGGCAGGTCGCCGATCCCGACGAAATCGCAGGACAGGCGATCGCCCGCCAGCCTCGCGATGGCCCGCGCCAGGCGACGGTTGTAGGAAAGCTCGCGCAGGCTGCCCACGATGACGGCGACTTTCGGGCGGTGGGTGTTCATCGGGATTCCTCCGGGTTCACGACGCATCCATTGTCGCGGCGATGCGCTCGGGACGGCATCACGGCGACATCACGCTCCGGCCGCCAATGCCTCCGCCGCCGCCACGATGTCCTCGTCCTTCGGGATCACCAGGAACGCGGCACCGGCCAGCGGCGTGTAGGTATCGGCGCCGACCACGCGCCGGATCGGCTTGCCGCCGTGCCCGGCTTCGGTGATCGCGGTGATCACGCCCTCGCCGATGCCGGCGCTGTGGCGGCCCTCATCGACGACGAGGAGGCGCTCGCACTCTGCGGCATGCCTGGCGATGGCGGGCTCGTTCAGCGGCACCAGCCAGCGCAGGTCGACCACGCGCACCTTCCAGCCGTGCGCCTGCTCGATCTGCCGCGCCGCACGCAGCGACATCGGCATGCCGTTGCCGTAGCTGAAGATCACGCAGTCCGTGGCATCGGCGTTGTAGACGCGCTCCTCGCCCAGCACCAGCGCCTGGTCAGGCGCGGGATATTCGGTCAGCCACTGGCCGTCGCCGGCTTCGTACAGGTCCTTGGTCATGTACAGCGCGATGGGTTCCAGGAACACGCTCACGCGGCCATCCACCTTCGCCAGCGCGGCCAGGGTGCGCAGCATCATCGCCGCGTCGTCGCCACGACTTGCGCAGCCGACCACGATGCCCGGGATGTCGCGCAGCGCGGTCACCGAATTGTCGTTGTGGAAGTGGCCGCCGAAGCCGCGCTGGTAGCCCAGGCCGGCGATGCGTACGACCATCGGGTTGCGGAACTGGTCGTTGCTGAAGAACTGCAAGGACGCCGCCTCGCCGCGGATCTGGTCGATGGCGTTGTGCAAATAAGCCAGGTATTGGATCTCGGGGATCGGCAGCATGCCCATGTTGGCGAAGCCCTGAGCCATGCCCAGGATCATGGTCTCGTCCAGCAGCGTGTTGAACACGCGGCGGTTGCCGAACGCCTTGTGCAGGCCCTTGGTCACGGTATAGACACCGCCCTTCTGCGCCACGTCCTCGCCGAACAGCAGCGTCTCCGGATACTTGGCGAACAGGTCGTGCAGCGCGTTGTTGATCTGGATGGCGAGGTGCCTGGGCGCCTGCTTCTCCGGCAGCCTGTCCTCGCTGCCGAACGCCTTGACGCGGGCTTCAATCGACGGCGCGCGCACCGCTTCGGCCTGCACCCTGTCCGGCGTGTACGGCGCCAGCGGGCGCATCACGTGCTCCAGCGTCTCGATGCGCGGACGGCGGTCCGCATCTTCCACGGCGGCGAAGCATTTCTGCCGCGTCTCCTGGTACAGCGTGAGGATCTCCAGCTT
>DAIRVA010000016.1:0-35194 GCA_036803045.1 Lysobacter sp.
CCTCGGGCAGGCCGATCACGTCGCGCCAGATGGCGAAGGATTCGTCGTCGGTGTGATAGACGGTGGCGAGCAGGCGCTCCTTCGGCAGCTTCCACGTCTCGGTCAGGAGCTGCCACGCCCACTTGATCGCGTCCAGCTTGAAATAGTCGCCGAAGGACCAGTTGCCCAGCATCTCGAAGAAGGTGTGGTGACGCGCGGTGTAGCCGACCGAATCGAGATCGTTGTGCTTGCCTCCCGCGCGCAGGCAGCGCTGCACGTCGGCGGCGCGCACGTAGCTGCGCTTCTCGGCACCGAGGAACACGTCCTTGAACTGGACCATGCCGGAGTTGGTGAACAGCAGGGTCGGATCGTTGCCCGGCACCAGGGGCGCCGAGGGGACGATGGTGTGGCCTCGTTCGGCGAAAAAGTCGAGGAAGTCGCGGCGGATGTCGGCAGTGGTCTTCATGGAATCAGGCGTTATGAGGAAGCATGGCGGGCACGAACCGGCCCACGCCAATCGAGATAGGGGCGTGGGGGGCTGCCGGCAAGCGGAACGACTAGATTAACAGGGCAGGGGGAGAAGATGCCGCAGTGGGCAATGGTTTCGACTTGGCGTGGGTCGATATAGCTGCCGCGGGGAACGATCGATTCAGTCGAAATCGTCGTCGAAGGGGTTGCCGCCGGTGGCACGGCGCATCTGGTCGAGGGTGAAGCCACGGCGGATCAGGAATTCGCCGGCCTTGCGCTGCAGGGTGCGGTCCTCATGGACGGATTCGCCGAACCGGCGCTCGACCAGGCCGCGGGCCAAGCGGGTCCAGTCTTCCTCGTAACCGTCGAGGGCGTTGCGGATCGCTTCGTCCCCCAGGTCATGGGTAGAGAGCTCGGCGCGGATGCGGATGGGGCCATGGCCCTGCGCGGCCCGGCTGCGGACCAGCTGTTCGGCGAAGCGTTCGTTGCTTTGCCAGCCGGCTTCGGTCATCTGCTCGACGGCGGCTTTGGCATCGTCATTTGCGACGCCCTTGGCGCGCAGCTTGCGGGTGAGTTCCTTGTGCGAGTGTTCCCGCCGCACGAGAAGGCCCAGCGCACGCTGGGCCGGAGTCAATTCCGTGGTCCCCCGGCGACGACGCGGGCGCCCAGTGCCTGCATCGCCGCCGGATGGTTCGGTCATGCCTCGTCGTCGCCGGAGTCGTTGCCCTCGTCGCGCGAGGTCTCTTCCGGGATGTGGATTTCGCGCAGCTGGCCTTCCAGCTTGGCGGCGATGGCGGGGTTTTCCTTGAGGTAGTTGCGGGCGTTTTCCTTGCCCTGGCCGATGCGCTCGCCGTCGTAGCCATACCAGGCGCCGGCCTTGTCGACCAATTTGGCGTTGACGCCCATCTCGATCAGCTCGCCCTCGCGGCTGATGCCCTCGCCGTACAGGATCTCGGTGATGACCTGCTTGAACGGCGGCGCCAGCTTGTTCTTCACCACCTTGATGCGGGTCTGGTTGCCGATGATCTCGTCGCCTTTCTTGATTGCGCCGATGCGACGGATGTCCAGGCGCACCGATGCATAGAACTTGAGTGCATTGCCGCCCGTGGTGACCTCGGGGCTCTGGCCGGGCATCATGATGCCGATCTTCATGCGCAGCTGGTTGATGAAAATCACCATGCAGTTGCTGCGCTTGATGTTGCCGGTCAGCTTGCGCAGGGCCTGGCTCATCAGGCGGGCCTGGAGGCCGGGCAGTTGGTCGCCCATCTCGCCTTCGATTTCGGCCTTGGGGGTGAGTGCGGCGACTGAGTCGATCACCACCATGTCCACCGCGCCCGAACGTACCAGCATGTCGGCGATTTCCAGTGCCTGCTCGCCGGTATCGGGCTGGGAGAGCAGCAGATCATCGACGTTCACGCCCAGCTTGACGGCGTAGCTTGGATCCAGCGCATGTTCGGCGTCGATGAAGGCGGCTGTGCCGCCGACCTTCTGGCATTCGGCGATGGCTTGCAGGGTCAGCGTGGTCTTGCCGGAGGACTCCGGCCCGTAGATCTCGACCACGCGGCCTTTCGGCAGGCCGCCGATGCCAAGGGCGAGGTCCAGCATCAGCGAGCCGGTGCCGATGGTCTCGACCTGTTCGATGGCGCGGTCGCCCATGCGCATGACCGAGCCCTTGCCGAATTGCTTCTCGATCTGGCTGAGTGCTGCGGTCAGCGCGCGTTTGCGGTTCTCGTCCATCGTCTTGTCCTCAGGTTTGTTTTTGGTTGCGGTCTTGCGGTTCGGTTTCGCCATGGACACAGGCTAGAAGGACGGGGTCGCACAGACTGCGACGCCGACTTCGACATTGAAAATATTTGCGGTGGCCAATGCCGGGGAGCGGGAAATGCCGGCAGTGTGGGTAGGGGAAGCGCTCAACGATTCGGCCTCACCAGCCCGCAATACAGGCCTTCGATGGCGAAGTCCTGGCCCGGCAGCACCTCGATGGGGGCGTAATCCGGGTTGCGCGGCAGCAGGCGGATGCGGTCGCTGGATTTCTTCAGCAGCTTGACGGTGACTTCCTCGTCGATGCGTGCGACCACGATCTGGCCGTTGCGCGCGTCGGCGGTGCGGTGCACGCCGATCAGGTCGCCATCGAAGATGCCTTCGTCGATCATCGAATCGCCCTTCACCTTGAGCAGGTAGTCGGGCTTGGGCGAGAACAGCACGCGGTCGAGGATCAGCACCTGGTCGGAACCGATGTCCGCGCCGATCGGCACGCCGGCGGCGACCTGGCCCAGCACGGGCAGGCGCACGGCGTTCTCATCCAGATCGTCCAGCGGCAACTTGGACTGCGCAGCCGGGGTCTGCCACATCACGCGCAGGCTGCGGGCGACGCCGGGCTTGCGCTCGATCGCGCCGGCGGCCTCCAGCGCCTCCAGGTGGTATTGCGCCCCCCGCACGCCCTTGAAGCCGAAGGCGCGGGCGATCTCGGTCTGCGCGGGCGGGTAGCCATCGGCCTCGATGCGCTCGGCGATGAAGGCGAGGATGGCCTGCTGGGTCTGGGTGAGGGTGCTGGCTGCGTCCATGTGAGTAGTAATACTACTCATGAATCGGCAATGCAAGCGCTTTGTGTTGGCTGGACGCCCAACCCGGCGACCTGCTGGAATATCGTCCGGAATGAACATCGAACCCTGTCCCTGCGGCACGTCCCGCGCCTATGCTGATTGCTGCGGGGCCCTGCATGCCGGCGGCCCCGCTGCGGATGCCGAGGCCCTGATGCGCTCGCGCTACAGCGCCTACGTGCGCGGGCTGGAGGATTACCTGCTGGCGAGCTGGCATCCCTCGGTCCGGCCCGAGGCGTTGGGTCTTGCCGGTTTGTCGAAGACGAAATGGTTGCGGCTGCAGGTGAGGGCCCGCCGCGACATCGATCCCGATCACGCGGAGGTCGACTTCGTCGCGAAGTTCATCGAGGGCGGGCGCCACGGGCAGCTGACGGAGCGCAGCCGCTTCCTGCGCGAGGATGGCCGCTGGTATTACCTGGACGGCGATGTCGGCTGATCAGCCCTCGGCGATCCCTGCCAGTGCCGCCGCCACGGTCTGCCGGCGCACCGCGTCGCGGTCGCCATCGAAATGGAACAGCTCGGCGCGGGCATAGCCACCGCGCCGCTTCCAGCCGATCCACACCGTGCCGACGGGCTTGTCCGGGCTGCCGCCGCCCGGTCCGGCGATGCCGGTGACCGCGACCGCGACACTGGCGCCGGACTTGACCAGGGCGCCGGAAACCATCTCCACCACGCATTCACGGCTGACCGCGCCGTGTTCTTCCAGCGTCTGCGGCCGCACGCCGAGCATGGCCTGCTTGGCTTCGTAGCTGTACACGACCATGCCGCAATCGAACCAGTCGGAGGAGCCGCTGATGCCGGTGACGGTTTTGGCGATCCAGCCGCCGGTGCAGCTCTCGGCAGTGGCCAGCATTTCGTGGCCGGCGCGCAGCCGGTCGCCCACGTCGCGGGCCAGTTGGTCCAGTTCGGTGTCGGTGGGAATCGGCATGAGCCTACCTGTGGGCAGTGGCTTCCAGTATCGCGCATCGGCGATCGGCCATCGGTGTAGAGGCCGCTGCGCACGCAAAAAAGCGGCCCGCGCGAGGCGGGCCGCTGGGAAGCCAACGGACTTCAGCGGAAACTGAAGCGGAAGGTCACGCCGTACATTGCCGGTGCGCCGAGGAAGGCGTTGTAGGTATTGAGCGGATCTCCGGGTTGCGGCGAGCCCGGCGCCTGCAGCGGGCCGTCGAATGCCACCTGCGTGTAGCGGGTGTCGAAGATGTTCTGTCCCCACAACTCCACCATCCAGCGGTCGTTGCGTGCGCCGATTCCGAGGCGGGCGTTGGTGACCGTGTAGGCCTTCTGCATTTTCTCGGCATCCAGGTCGGAGCCCGTGTTGAACTTCGACATGTACTTGGCACCGAGGTTGAAACGGGCCTTGAGGCTGTCGCCCATTCCCCATTCGTAAGTGGCCGAGCCGGAGGCGGACCACTTTGGCGCGAAGCTCATCTGCGCGCCCGGCAGCTTGTAGAGCTGGCCGGCCGGGGCGGCGAAATCGGCGCCGGGAATGTTCTTGCCATAGCGGGTGTCGGCGTACATCAAGCCGCCCTGCAGCATCAGGCCGTCAACCGACCGGGGCTGCCAGAGGATCTCCGTGTCGATGCCGCGCGAGACCACGCGCGGTATCGAGCGCACCACGAAGCTGGTACCAAGGAAGCTGTTGAGCTGGAAGTCCTTGTAGGTCTGGTGGAAGAGGCTGCCGTTCAGCAGCAGGCTGCCGGCGGCCCATGTGGTCTTGGCGCCCAGCTCGTAGCTGTCGACGAATTCGCCGGAGAACGAGGTGTCGTTGACCGGGGTGATGCCGGAGCCGCCGCTGGATAGTCCGTTCGAGGATTGCACGCGGTCCAGGTTGAAGCCGCCGCCCTTGTAACCCCGGGCAGCCGAGAAATAGGACATCACGTTGGGATTGAAGCGGTATGCCGCCTTGAAGGTGCCGGACCACTCCTTTTCCGTGCGCTCTTGATATGTGTTGCGGCCATTGTGCAGGGCATTGGCCCACGGCAGGCACATGAATCCCGCGATCTGCGGCGCCAGCGAGCCAATCAGCTGGGCCTGAACGGCGGCCGGGAGCAGGGTGAAGTTCGGGATCCGCTGCGCCAATGCGCCGCCGACCCGTGCCCCGGTGCTTGCGAGGGTCGTGCCGCAGGCGGGGCTGCCATTCGGATTGCTGTAGGCCGAGGTGAGCGACTTGTCCTCGACGGTATAGCGCAGGCCCAGGGTCAGCTCCAACGCATCGGTGGCCTTCCAAGAATTGTTGGTGAAGATGGCGCGGCTCTTGGCCTGCTGCCGATACCGGTCCATCGCGCCCAGTCCCGAGAATCCCGTGCCATAGGGCCGGCCCGAGACCTGCGAAAGGAAAGTCGCGGGATTGGCGGTGTTGATGGGCAAGCCGGCACCCACCACGCCTTGTGCAACGCGCTGGAATACCAGCGTCGAGAGATAGGGCTCGTAGGCGGCACCGATCCGGTAGGACTCGTTGCGGTCCAGTTTTTCGTCGGCGTAGAACACCCCCACCATCCAGTCGACGCGCCCGTTGCTGCCGGTCAGCCGCAGTTCCTGGCTGAAAGTGTCGAAGGCGCTGAGCGACTCATCCTCGCGTGGATTGCGGTACAGCAGGTCGGCGCTGGTGAAGTCGAAGTCCAGCCCGTTCACGGCGCGCCAATCGCGCTGGGCGGTGATCGAGGTGAGGGTGGCACCACCGAACCAGGGCGTATCCCAGTCGACCTGTGCCGATGCGCCCTTGTCCTTGATGTCCTGCGCGGTGTCGCGGTTGCTGTAGGCCACCCGGGCCCACGGGTTTGCCGGAGTCGCGATGGCGTTGCCGCCGCCCAGCGCCTGGATGATCGGCGCCGTGCCGCCGCTGACCAGCTGAACGGCCGTGCAGCAGTTTTCCTCGCGGCTGGTGTAGTCGGCGGAGAACACGATGTCCACCGTGTCGGCCGGTTGCCAGCGCAGCTTGCCGCGCAAGGTCTGGTAGTTCTGGTCGTAATCCTTGGATTCGGCGCGCGGGCCGGCGCCGGTGACGACCTTCATCCAGCCATCGCGCTTGCGCTTTGCGCCGTACACGCTGAAGGCCGTGTTCTTGCCGAGCGCATCGTTGTAGCCGGCAGAAACGCCCAGTGCACCATGGTTGCCGAAGGTGGCTTCGGCGTGCGCGCTCTGCTGGTAGCTGGGGCGCTTGGTGATCACGTTGACCACGCCTGCCGACGTGTTCTTGCCGAACACGGTCCCTTGCGGGCCCTTCAATACCTCGATCCTGTCCAGTTCGCCCAGGTCCCCGAAGCCGACGCTGTTGCGCGGGCGATAGACGCCGTCGATCACCACGCCGACCGAGGACTCCAGGCCCACGTTGTCGCCCACGGTGCCGATGCCGCGGATGCGCACCGTGGTGATCGCTTCGTTCTGCGTGCTGGTCACGGTCAGTCCGGGCACCAGTTGCTGCATGTCCTTGATGTCGCGGACGCCGGTATCGGTGAGCAGTTGCTCGGGCAGCGCTGTGAGCGCGATGGGGACGTCCTGCATGCGCTGCTCGCGCTTCTGTGCCGTGACCGTGACTTGGTCCAGCATCTTCGCCTTGGATTCTTGGGCGTTTTCTTGCGGCGCGGCCGCCTGCGCCATCGCAGGTGATTGCACCATGGCGAGGATGGCCAGGACGATGGCGGCCGGGAGCGGTTTGCGATGCGGATCGAACGACATGTGTGGGTCCCCGGGTAAGTAATGACGGCCCCGGCCGGATCGGCGGGGCACGGCGTGGTTTGCGATGCATCGATGTGGCGTGGGGGACCCGTCGACGGCCCGGTTGAAGCCGGGCAACTCGACGTTATCACCATTCGCAAGCGTCGGGTACTCCCCCGCCCGACGCCGCTCATCGTGCACACTAACCGCCTATTTCAGCTTACCGATTCGATGCCTGCGACCGACCAGCACACGCCCCTCATGCAGCAATTTTTCGCAGCCAAGGCGGAGCACCCGGACGTGTTGCTGTTCTTCCGCATGGGCGATTTCTACGAGATGTTCTATGACGATGCCCGCAAGGCCGCCAAGCTTCTCGACCTTACCCTGACCCAGCGCGGGCAGTCCGCCGGGCAGCCGATCCCGATGGCCGGCGTGCCGCACCACGCCTATGAAGGCTATCTGGCGCGGCTGGTGGCGTTGGGTGAATCGGTGGCGATCTGCGAGCAGATCGGCGACCCGGCCGCGTCCAAGGGGCTGGTCGAGCGCAAGGTGGTGCGCATCGTCACCCCGGGCACCGTCACCGACGAGGCGTTGCTGCAGGATCGCCGCGACACCTTGCTCATGGCCGTGGCGCGCGGCAAGCAGGGCTATGGACTGGCCTGGGCGGATCTTGCCGGTGGCCGCTTCCAGGTGGCGCAGGTCGAAAACGATGACCAGCTGGAAGCGGAACTCGCGCGCCTCGAACCCGCCGAGCTGCTGCTGCCTGATGAAGGCGAGTGGCCCGGATCACTCGCCACGCGTCATGGCGTGCGTCGGCGTGCGCCGTGGTTGTTCGATGCCGACGCCTCGCGCCGCAAGCTGCTGGCGTTCTTCAATGTCCACGACCTCACCGGCTTCGGCATCGACGGCCTGCCTTTGGCGATCGCCGCGGCGGGCGCGCTGCTGGGCTATGTCGAGGAAACCCAGAAGCAGCAGTTGCCACACCTGACCGCGATCACGCTGGAGACGGGCGACGCGGCCATCGCCATGAACGCGGCGACGCGCCGGCATCTCGAACTCGATACCCGCGTCGATGGCGATACGAAGAACACGCTGCTCGGCGTGCTCGACTCCACCGTCACGCCGATGGGCGGACGTCTTTTGCGGCGCTGGCTGCATCGCCCGTTGCGCACGCGCGAGGTGATCGATCCGCGTCTGCATGCGGTGCAGGCGCTGGTCGATGCCCGCGGGTTCGAGGACCTGCGCGAGGCCTTCCGCAGGTTTGGCGATGTCGAGCGCATCCTCACCCGCGTCGCGCTGCGCAGTGCACGCCCGCGTGACCTGTCGACGCTGCGCGATGCGCTGGCCAGGCTGCCCGGCTTGCGCGCCTTGCTGGCGCCGATGGATTCGCCGCGCCTGCAATGGCTGGCCGGCACGCTGGGCGAGCACGAGGTCACCGCCGGCTTCCTGCAACGCGCAATCGTCGAGCAGCCACCGCTGCTGGCGCGCGATGGCGGCGTGATCGCGGAAGGCTTCGATGCCGAGCTTGACGAGTTGCGCCGGCTGTCGACCAATGCGGACCAGTTCCTGATCGATCTCGAAGCCCGCGAGCGCGAAGCAACCGGCATCGCCACGCTGAAAGTCGGCTACAACCGCGTGCACGGCTATTACATCGAGATGGGCAAGGTGCACGCCGGCAAGGTGCCGGTGCATTACACGCGCCGGCAGACGCTGGCCAATGCCGAGCGTTACATCACCGAGGAATTGAAGTCGTTCGAGGACAAGGTGCTGTCCGCGCGCGAGCGCTCACTGGCGCGCGAGAAGGGCTTGTACGAAGAGGTGCTGGATGCGCTGAACGAAGACCTGCAGCCCTTGCGTCGCGCGGCTGAAGCGCTCGCGGAACTGGATGTGCTCTGCGGTTTCGCCGAGCGCGCCGAGGCACTGGACTGGTCGCGCCCGCGCTTGGTCAGTGACGCCGCGCTGCAGATCGAGGGCGGCCGCCATCCGGTGGTGGAAGCGGTGCGCAGCGAACCTTTCACGCCCAATGATCTCTTGCTGGACGATGCCACGCGCATGCTGGTCATCACCGGCCCCAACATGGGCGGCAAGTCCACCTACATGCGGCAGAACGCGCTGATCGTGCTGCTGGCGCACATCGGCAGCTTCGTGCCGGCCAAGCGCGCGGAGATCGGCCCGATCGACCGCATCCTGACCCGCATCGGCGCGGGGGATGATCTGGCCAAGGGCCAGTCCACCTTCATGGTGGAGATGTCGGAAACCAGCTACATCCTGCATCACGCGACATCGCAATCGCTGGTGCTGATGGACGAGATCGGCCGCGGCACTTCGACCTACGATGGCCTGGCACTGGCCGAAGCCTGCGCTCGGCATCTGGCGATGGGCAATCGCAGCTACACGTTGTTCGCGACGCATTACTTCGAGCTGACCGCGTTGGCTGCGCCCGGCAGCGGCATCCGCAACGTGCATCTGGATGCGGTGGAACATGGCGATGCGCTGGTGTTCATGCACGCGGTCAAGGACGGCCCGGCCGACCGCAGCTTCGGTTTGCAGGTGGCCTCGCTCGCGGGCTTGCCGAAACCGGTCGTGCGCGAGGCGCGTGCGCGGCTGGCGGAGCTGGAACAGCAGGGCGGCGGGGTGAAATCGCCGCCAATGACCGCGCAGGCGCTGGATTCGCCGCAGCAGATCGGCCTGTTCGCGCCGCCGTCCGCGGCGATGGAAGCGCTGGCCGGCATCGACCCGGACGAACTCACGCCCAAGCAGGCGCTGGAGGCGCTGTATCGGCTGAAAGCGCTCGGCTAGCGCCGGCTCAGGCGCTGGGCGGCGGATATTGCGCGGCCAGCGCTTCGTCGCGCGCCATCGCCCGCTGCGCCGCCGGACGGCCGACGTGCCGCTGTACGTACTCGACGAAGGCCGGGTGCTGTTCCAATGCGCCGATCCGCATGTAGAAGGCCAGGCAGGCGCTGGCGTACAGGTCGAGCGCGGTGAAGTGGTCGCCGGTCAGGAAGGTCTTGCCGGCCACCGCCTGTTCCAGCACGCGCAGGGTATCCGCTTCGCTGCCGTAGCCGGCGCTGTTGGCGGGCGCGAACGCACCGCTCTGCTTGGCGGTCAGCATCGCCTCCAGCGGCCCGGCCAAAAAGAACAGCCAGCGGTAATAGCTGCCGCGCGCGGCCGAACCCGGCGCCGGTGCCAGCTGCCTGTCCGGCACCAGTTCGGCCAGGTAGGCGCAGATCGCGGCGTTCTCGGTGATCACGGTGTCGCCGTGGCGGAGCGCCGGCACTTTGCCCATCGGGTTGATCGCCAGGAATTCGGGCGCCTTCATCGTCGTGCCGTATTCCAGGATGACCTCGTCGTACGGCAGGCCGGTTTCCTCCAGCATCCAGCGGGTGACGCGGCCACGGGACACGGGGTGGGTATAGAAGGTCAGCGTATCGGCCACGGCGGGCTCCGGTTCGGGATGGGCCACCAGTGTGCGCGGTTGCCGCTGTCAGTTCCTGTCAGCAGTCAGTCGCGGCGGCGCGGCAGGCAGGTGTCGCGCCAGCGCTTCAGCAGGCGGTGACGGCGCTCGGGATAGCGCTGGCCGGTATCGTCCAGCGCCAGCACGCGGTCGGCGCGGAAATGGCGAAAATCGCCGCGCAGTTCGCACCACGCCGCCAGCAGCCGCATGTCGGCCAGGAAGGCCATCGCGAACGGCCAGACGACGCGCTCCGTGGCGCGGCCCTCGGCATCGGCATAGCGCATGCGCACCGCGTGTTCCTCGCGGATCGCGTGGCGCAGGGTGGACACCCACGGCTCGGGCGCACGCGTCGACCGCCATTCCGGTGCGAGCAGCCCGCCGGTTTCCACCTGCAGCCGCAAGGCATCCGGCAAGGCGCTGCCGATGCGCTCCATCGCCCGCCGTGCGGACTCGGCCAGTTCCGGATCGCCGTGCGCAGCCACCCAGCGCGCGCCCAGCGCCACCGCTTCCAGTTCTTCGGCGGAAAACATCATCGCCGGCAGCAGGAAGCCAGGGCGCAGCTGGTAGCCCACGCCTGGATCGCCGGCGATCTCCGCGCCCTGCCCGCGCAAGGCGTCGATGTCGCGGTACAGCGTGCGCAGGCTCACGCCCAGCCGTTCGGCCAGCTGCGCGCCGCGCACCGGCGTGCGCCGGCGGTGCAATTCGTCGAGCAGCTGCAGCAGGCGGGCGGCGCGCGTGGTCATGGCGGAAATGCTGGCAAAGTACGGCGCAGGATAACGAGCGAACGCCGGGCGGTGCGAAAAAACCCGGAACCAGCCCTTGCGCTATGTCGTGTCCTGCTACCTTGTCGCTCCTGGGGGCATTCCGCCCCTGCCCACAAGGAACGCCCGATGAGTTCGTTGACCGATGACATCTTCGCCCAGCTTTCCCGTGCCGACGTGCAGCAGATCGGCGCGCAGCTCGGCACCGGACAGGCGCAAACCGCCGGCGCCATCGCCGCCGCGCTGCCGATGATCCTGGGCGCGATGGGCCGCAACGCCAGTCAGTCCAACGGCGCCGATGCCCTGTTTGGCGCACTGGGCCGCGACCACGCATCCGGCGGCGGCATCGCCGACATCCTGGGCGCGGTGCTGGGCGGCCAGCAGACCCGGCAGACCGATGGCCTCGGCCAGTTGGGCCACATCTTCGGCGGCCAGTTGCCGCGCGCGGAGCAGGGCCTGGGCCAGGCCACCGGCCTTGGCGGTGACAAGGCTCAGATGCTGCTGAAGATCCTTGCGCCCATCGTGATGGCTTACCTCGCCAAGCGCATGTTCGGTGGTGGTGCCGCGCAGGGTTCGTCGCGGGACCTCGGCAACATCCTCGGCCAGGAACGCCAAGTGCAGCAGCAACAGGGCGGCCTTGGCGGCGGTCTGCTCGGCGCAGTGCTGGACCAGGACGGCGACGGCCAGCTGGGCCTGGGTGATCTGCTCAAGGTGGGCGGCTCGATCCTGGGCGGCCAGCGCCAGTCCTGAGTACGCGCATTCTGTGCGTTCCACGTGCAGGAGCGTTCATCGGCACTCGTCTGATACCTGCTGCAGCGCATTGCTGCGGCGGGGTATCGGTCCAAGTCGGTCACGCGGGTTGAACATGATGCGCGGAGAATTGCGATGCAATAGCTCGCCGCTCAATCGATAGTCGAAAATTATCGAAAAGATAAAAATATTCGACTTCAATGATTATCTCTCGGCTGCGATGCTCTCCCCATCCCCGAAGGAGTCCCGCCATGGCCACGTCCAAGTCCACCAAATCCGCCAAGCCCAAGCGCAAGGCCGCACCTGCCGCCGAGAACATGGGCAAGTGCCCGGTCACCCACCTGACCACCCAGTTCGGCGCGCCGGTGCCGGACAACCAGAACAGCATGACCGCAGGCCCGCGCGGGCCGCTGCTGGCACAGGACGTGTGGCTCAACGAGCGCCTGGCCAACTTCGTGCGCGAAGTGATCCCCGAGCGCCGCATGCACGCCAAGGGCAGCGGTGCGTTCGGCACGTTCACCGTGACCAAGGACATCAGCAAGTACACCAAGGCCAAGCTCTTCAGCAAGGTCGGCAAGAAGACCGAGATGTTCGCGCGCTTCACCACCGTGGCCGGCGAACGCGGCGCGGCCGATGCCGAGCGCGACATCCGCGGCTTCGCGCTGAAGTTCTACACCGAGGAAGGCAACTGGGACATGGTCGGCAACAACACGCCGGTGTTCTTCCTGCGTGACCCGCGCAAATTCCCCGACCTCAACAAGGCGGTCAAGCGCGACCCGCGCACCAACCTGCGCAGCGCCACCTACAACTGGGATTTCTGGACCCTGCTGCCCGAGGCGCTGCACCAGGTCACCATCGTGATGAGCGACCGCGGCATCCCGCGCAGCTATCGCCACATGCACGGCTTCGGCTCGCACACCTACAGCTTCGTCAATGCCAAGGACGAGCGCTTCTGGGTCAAGTTCCACTTCCTCACCCAGCAGGGCATCCAGAACCTGTCGGATGAAATGGCGGCCGAGGTCGTCGCCGGCGACCGTGAGAGCCACCAGCGCGACCTCTACGACGCCATCGATCGCGGCGATTTCCCCAAGTGGAAGATGTACGTGCAGGTGATGCCGGAGATGGATGCCGAGACCTACCGCGTGCATCCCTTCGACCTGACCAAGGTGTGGCCGAAGAAGGACTACCCGCTGATCGAAGTGGGTGAGTTCGAACTCAATCGCAATCCGGAGAACTTCTTCGCCGATGTCGAGCAGGCCGCGTTCGCGCCCAGCACGCTGGTGCCGGGCATCGGTCCGTCGCCGGACAAGATGCTGCAGGCACGCCTGTTCAACTACGCCGATGCGCAGCGCTACCGGCTGGGCGTGAACTACCACCAGATCCCGGTGAACGCCGCGCGTTGCCCGGTGTTCGACAACCATCGCGACGGCACCGGCCGCATGGACGGCAACTACGGCAGCCTGCCGCATTACGAGCCCAACAGCTTCGGCCAGTGGCAGGAGCAGCCGGCATACCGCGACCCGCCGCTGAAGATCAATGGCGATGCCGATTTCTGGAACTTCCGCGAGGACGATGATGACTACTTCAGCCAGCCGGGCGCGCTGTTCCGCCTGATGGACAAGGAGCAGCAGCAGCGCCTGTTCGACAACACCGCGCGGGCGATGGGCGACGCGCCGGACTTCGTCAAGCAGCGCCACGTCGACAACTGCACCAAGGCCGATCCGGCCTACGGCAAGGGCGTGGCCGATGCGCTGAAGAAGCAGGCCAAGGCGATGGCCGAGCAGAAGAAGGCGATGCTGAAGAAGAAGCATCTCGGCAAGGCGCCTGGCGGTGAGGACGTCGGCATGAAGTGACGCGTTATTGATGTCAGTCCAACGAAAAACCCGCCTCGCGGCGGGTTTTTCCTGTTTGGTGGAGCCAGGGAGGATCGAACTCCCGACCTCGTCATTGCGAACGACGCGCTCTCCCAGCTGAGCTATGGCCCCGTATGGGTGGTGGAATATTAAACGCCGTCGCGTGTGGATGCCAGTCCGGCCGCGGGTGCGGGGCGCCCCTCCACCATCGCGGTCGCCGAGACATCCGCGGTGACGTTGCCCAGCGTGGCGAACACGTCCGGGAGGGTGTCCACCGCCAGCAGTAGGCCCAGCGGCTCCACCGGCAGGCCTAGCGCCTGCGTCACCGGCATGTTGGTCGCCATGAAGCTGACCTGGCCGGGCAGGCCGACCGAGCCCAGGCTGACCACCACCGCCAGCACGATCGCAGTGGCCCATTGCAGTGGGCCGATGTCGATGCCGTAGGCCCAGGCGACGAACGCGGCCACGCCGATGTACTGGATCGGGCTGGTCAGGCGGAACAACGACACGGCCATCGGCAGCACCAGCGAGACCGTCGGCAGCGGGATGCCGAGTTTGCGACTGGAGACCTCGATCATCGCCGGCAGCGAGGCCAGCGACGACTGCGTGCTCATCGCCACCGCCTGCGCGGGGAAGATCGCGCTGGCGAAGCCGGTCAGCGAGCGTCCCGTCCACAATCGCACGACCGGGTAGAGAATGGCCGTGGCGACCAGGTACAACACGCACAGCATGGCGATGTAGATGCCGAGCGCGCGCAAGGTGGCCGCGCCGGCCTGCGCGGTAACCGCCAGCACCAGTGCGAACACGCCTAGCGGCGCCACCGCCAGCACCCAGCGCACGATGACGATCATCACGTCGGCGACCGCCTGCACCAGCTCCATCAGGCGTTCGTGGCGATGCGCCTCGATCCTGGTCAGCGCGAAGCCGAAGAACAGCGAGAACACCACCAGCGGCAGCATCGCGCTGGCGGCCGCCGCGGCGATCGCGTTGCTGGGGATGATGCCGGTCAGCCAGTCGGCGGCCTTGGGCGGCACGACGTCCGTGGGCGCACCGGCAGCGCCCTTGAGCGCATCGGTCAACTCGGGGCTGTGCGGCATCAGCGACAGGAAGGCCGGCGCGGCCATCGCGGCGAAGGCCGCAGCGCAGGTCAGCACGATCAGGAAGATGATGATGGCGCGGCGGGCGATGCGCCCGGAGGCGGCGGCATCGCGCGCGGTGGACACGCCAAGCACCACCAGGGTGGCGACCAGCGGCACTACCGTCATCTGCAGCGCGTTGAGCCACAGCTTGCCGATGGGTTGCGCGACGGCGGCCACGCGCATGCCCGCCTCGGGGGCCATCCATGCCAGCAGCAGGCCGATGGCGGCCGCGGAGGCGAGGGCGACGAGGACGCGCGTGGTGGCGGAGAAAGGCAGCTTCATCAACGGTCCTCAGCGGAAATCGGTGCGCGCGGGCAGCCGCCAGGCGGCTTGCCGGGCGTCGTAGTCGGCATCGGTCAGCTGCACCAGCACCGGATGCGCGGCGGGCGAGAGCCACGCCAGCGCATCGCGCATCGCCGGCTCGTCCATCGCCGTGCAGCCGGCGGTGGTCTTGTCCGGGTTGCCCCACAGGTGGGCGAAGATGCAGCTGCCCATTCCGCTCACGTTGCGCGGGTTGTGCTGGATGACGAAGCCGAGCTTGTAACGGTCGTCGCCCGGCGTTTGCAGGTCCAGGCGCATGCGCTCGCTGGAGCCCTCGACCGCTTTTTCGCCGACCTCGCGGCTGTCGACGATCCGGTTGTAGAGCGGCGAGGCCGGCACGTCCATGCACCAGCTGGTGGCCTGCATCGGCAGGTAGCGCAGCGGGGTTTGTGCTGAATCGGCGTAACCGAAGGCCGGGCCGATCGCGAACACGCCCGCGGGACCACGGCCATCGCCTTCGCGTTTTTGCGGGCCATCGGCTTGCGCCGGATGCAGGCCGATGCCCCAGCCGATGCCCGAGCGCCCCAGCATCACCGGCTGGCTCGCGCCGACCTGTCGCCATGTTTGATTGTCGGCGCGCTCGAAGCGGCGCATCGTGCCGCGGACCTCGTCCCAGCCGACGCTGGTCACGACCACCATCTGTCGCGCATTCGACCAGGACGGCGGGGCGGACGCGGACGCATCGACGGGCGTGTCGGCGCAGCCCGACAGCGCGGCGATGGCGATGACGACGGGCAGCGCGAGGCCGAGGCGCGAAATCAGCGCGTTCATGGCGAGAGGATCTCCTGCATTCGCTCGAGATTGGTGTTGACCGCGGCCAGCCGCTGCTCGCGCGCATCGCAGAGCAACACGAAGATCAGGTCCAGCAGGTGTTGCAAGGCGGCCTGGTAGAGCAGGGGGGCGATGTGCGGGCGGTCGTCGTGCGCTGAGACCAGCAGCGACATGTCCGCCTGCGCGCGCAGCGGGTTGGCCGAATGCCGGGTCACGCTGATGGCATGGCCGATGCGCGGCTGGAAATCCTGCAGCATGCGCGTGAGCGTCGGCTGCTGGCCCTGCTCGGAGAACACCAACAGCACGTCGCGCTTGCCCGCGCCGGACAGGCCGGCGGCCATCAGTGCGGGATCGAAGTGATGCACGGCGAGGATGCCGAGCAGCGACAGCTTCATCGCGAACGCGCGCGCCGGGATGCCGTCCTCGCCCAGGCCGATCACGAACACCGCGTTGGCGCGATGGATCGCGTGGGCGATGGCGTCGATGTCCTCGGGCGGGTTGAGCAGGCGGGTTTCCTGCTCGGCCAGCGACTTGCGCCGCCACAACTCATCGGCGACCTGCACATGCGGATGCGCCGGCTCGGCGGCGGCGACCGCATCGGGGTGACCGTTGCCGTTGCCTTCCTCGCGCGCGAGTGCCTCGCCGATCGAGAACTTCAGGTCGGGATAGCCCTTGAAACCCAGCTTCTGCGCGAACTTGACGATGGACGACTGGCTGATGCCGAGCGCATCGGCCAGTTGCTGCGAGGAGTAATCGCGCAGGAAGTGCGCGTTCTCCACGATGTAATCGGCGATCCGCCGCTCCATCGCCGACATGCGGTCGCGCTCGGCGCGGATGCGCAACAGCGGCATCGATCAGTCGCCCCGCACCGGCAGCAGGCCAGGCACGTCGATGACGCCGAAGCCCGGACGCGCACCGAGGGTGATCTCGGCCTCGTTGAACACGGTATCGCCGATCACCGGGTCGCCGGCGCACAGCGAGGGCCCGTCCAGGTCGATCTTGGTGATGATCTGCGACTTCGCCGCCGCCAGGTGCGCGGCTGCGGCCACGCTGACCGAGGATTCCAACATGCAACCCATCATGCACTCCATGCCGTGGATGGCGGCGATGTCGGCGATCTGGATCGCCTGCGACAGCCCGCCGGTCTTCATCAGCTTGATGTTGATGATGTCCGCCGCGCGCATGCGGATCAACTCGATCACCTCGCTCGGCCCGAATACCGATTCGTCCGCCATCACCGGGGTGTGCACGCGCTCGGTGACGAATTTCAGGCCCGTGAGGTCGCGCGCCTTGACCGGTTGCTCGACCAGTTCCAGATGTACGCCTGCATCCTCCAATGCCTGCAGGGCGAACACCGCTTGCTTGGCGGTCCAGCCCTGGTTGGCATCCAGCCGCAGCAGCGCGCGGCCTTCGACCGCCGCGTGGATCGCGCGCACGCGCTCGATGTCCACGCCGATGTCCTTGCCGACTTTGATCTTGAGCGCGGAGAAACCGCGTTCGACCGCGTTGATCGAGTCGGCCACCATCTTGTCAATGTAGTCCACGCTGATGGTGATGTCGGTGCTCACCACCGGGTCGCCGCCGCCAAGCAGCTTGTAGGTCGGCGCGCCGTAAAGCTGGCCGAACAGGTCGTAGAGCGCGATTTCCACCGCCGCCTTGGCGCTGGTGTTGCGCTCCAGCGCGGATTGCACCAGCGCGATGTTGCGGTTGTGATCGGCGATGTCGCGGCCGATCAGCTTGGGCGCGATGTAGTGGCGGATCGCATCGATGATCGAACCATGGGTGTCGCCGGTGATCACCGCGGTGGCGGGCGCGCCGCCCCAGCCGGAGGCGCCGTCGTCGGCGCGGATGCGCACGATGATGTCCTCGACGTGGTCCACGCTGCGCAGCGCGGTCTTGAACGGCGTCTTCAACGGCACCCGGAGCAGGCCGAGTTCGATGGCGTCGATCTTCATGGTGCGGGGCTCCGGTCAGCGCCTCATGCGCTGGATGCTGTAGATCTTGTCGATGTAGAGGGCATCTTCGCCCGATTGCAATGGTTCCAGCGGCGTCACCGACACCGCGTTGAGCGGATAGTGCACGACCTGCCCGCCACCGTCGCGATAACGCACGCCGGGCGTGTCGTGGATGATGTAGGTCAGGCCGTTCTCGTGGCCGACGACCATCATCACGTGGCCGGGGATGTAGACCAGGTCGCCGGGGACCAGCGTCTTCACCAGCAACAGGCGGTCCTCTCGCGACATCGAAGCAGGCACTTCCAGCGTGTTGAAGGCCGGGCTCTTGCCCTGGTCGCCAGTGTTGCGCGGCATCTGCACGCCGAAACCGGCGTACACATCGGAGACGAAGCCGCTGCAGTCGCGCGCGTCGTAGCTGTGGCCCCAGCCGTAGCGTTCGCCGAGGAACTTGAAGCCCTGCGAGAGCAGCGTGCGGGGCGTCAGCGGCAGGTAGGTTTCGGACACGTCGGCGGATTTCGGCAGCAGCGCGGGTTGCAGCAGCAGCGTTCCCGAGCCGTCGCGCACCGGCAGCTGCACCACGTGCGCGCCCGCCGGAAGCTGTCCGTTCACCGGCCGGTCTGCCGGCCAGTCGACGAGCAGCGGCACGCGCGTGCCCATGTCAAGCGCCAGCCGCGACAGCTGCGGCGCTTCCGGGGTGTAGACGGTCTCGGCCTGGGCACCGGTGACCACCAGCCACGGCTGGCGGTCGACGTAGCCGAAGACCTCATCCGCAGTGCCGGTCGCCAGCAGATCGCTTCGCATCCAGGCCGCATACCGCGTCGAGAGCACGAAAGCCCATGCGCCGTCGCGGCTTCGGTGCAGGACCAGCACCGGGCTGCCCGGGAACAGAGCGCTTTCCTGGAAACGGTCGATGTCGGTATCGCCCGTGCGGTTGAAGACCCGAGTCGCGGTGGGGAAGGTCCGCAAGTCGGCGCGATGGGTCACCAGCGCATGGCGGACGACAACCTCGGCGGGGACGTCGTCGGTCGCCAGGTTCCGCTGCCAGTCCCGCAGGGTGGCGGCGTCGATTTCGCGGCCCTGCGCATCGTAGAGCGTGCGCGAGGGCGGTTTGGAGAGCTTGCCGATCATCGCCTTCACTTCATCGCCTGACATGCGTGCGGGCTGGGCACGCAGGTCGTGGATGCTGGGGTCCTTCGCGACCAGCCTGGCGTTCTGCGCCGCGATGGCGCTGGCATCGAGCATCGTCCCGTCCGGCGATGCCAGCTTCGCGGCCCAATGCTCGGCCGTCTGCTGGGCGCTGTTGACGTAGGGGATGACCGGGGTCGGCGCGGCCGCGCGCCGGGAAGGGCCCGCACATCCGGCAAGGGTGACGACCAGCGCGGCGGCCAAGGCGAAAAGGCGCGGATGCGGGCGTGGAATGCGTGGACTCATGGCGGGGCAAGCTGGTTTGGAATAGATATTCTTATATCACGCATTAATAGAATAATTTATTGACCATCGGTTGCCGGCGTGCTACACAGCGGTTCGGGGGGAGTCATGCAGGCCGTATGTCCAACGCGTGGCTGGCCTGACATTACACGACAGCGGTCCATGCGCGTACCCGGCGCATCGGCCCAGGCAGCGGAGGAACCGGGGATGAAGAAGATGAAACGTTCGGTATTGGCGCTGATGGTCGGCGCTTGCCTGTTTTCGATGGCCGGCCTGCCCACCGCCATGGCCCAGAGCGCGACCGGTGCGATCGTCGGTCGGGCCGCGCCAGGCCAGCAGGTCACCATCACCAATTCCGCTACGGGCTTCACCAGGACGGTCGCCGCCGATGCCGACGGCAACTACCGGCTGAGCCAGTTGCCGGTGGGCGACTACCGGCTCGAGGCCTCGGGCCGGACGTTCGATGTGAACGTCCCGCTGGGCGGCACCACGACGGTGAACCTTGCGGCCACCGGTCAGGGCACCGCGCTCGGCGGCGTCCAGGTGGTGGGCTCGCGGATCATGAATCGCGTCGACGTGCGTTCGACCGAATCGGCGACCAACATCACCCGCGACGAGCTCGCGCGCCTGCCGGTGGATCAGTCGATGACCGCCGTGGCGATGCTGGCGCCGGGCGTGATCGGCGGCAATTCTTCGTTCGGCGGCATTTCCTTCGGCGGCTCGTCGGTCGCCGAGAACTCGGTCTTCATCAACGGCCTCAACGTCACCGATTTCTATCGCCGGCAGAGCTTCTCGAGCGCGCCGTTCGCGTTCTTCAAGGAGTTCCAGGTCAAGACCGGCGGCTACTCCGTCGAGTTCGGCCGCAGCACCGGCGGCGTGATCAACGCGGTCAGCCGGTCGGGCGGCAACGAGGTGCATGGCGGGGTCGAAATGACGTTCGAGCCCGAGGCGTGGCGCTCGCCGTGGAACGACCACTACCAGCCCACGCTCACCGGTTCCAACGACTACATCGCCAGCCGCGATACGCGCAACTTCATCAAGACCAATCTCTGGGGGTCGGGCCCGATCATCAAGGACAAGCTGTTCGCGTTCGTGATGTACGAGCGGCAGGACAACACCAGCCGCTACACGACCCAGGCGGGGTCTGAATGGAACCAGGGGCTGTCCGGCAACGGCTTCTGGGGCACCAAGATCGACTGGCGCGTGACCGACAACCACCTGCTCGAATTCCTCGCCTTCTCCGACGAGAGCCAGGTCGACACCGACACCTACCAGTACAACTTCGGTACCGACGTGCTGGGCGGACTGAAAGGCGTGCGTTCGGTGGAGAGCGGCGGCAAGAGCGGTTCGCTGACCTACACCGGCTACTTCGGCGAGAACTTCGTGGCGAAGGCGATGTACGGCATCAACCGCAGCACCAGCATCGCGACATCTCCCGCGGATGCGCTCTGCAACCTCGTCTCGATCAACACATCCAGCTACGGCAACATTTATCGGGCGATGGGATCCCCCGCGGTGAGCTGCCATCCGGGCGGCACCGTCGTCAACCACGAGGATGAACGCAAGGTCGCGCGACTGGACTTCGAATGGACGCTGGGCGACCACCTGCTCCGTTTCGGCATGGATCGCGAGGTCATGACGACCGACCGCACCTCAGCCTATCCGGGCAATGGCATGCTGTACACGGTATACGGGCGCAGCAGCCCGACGCAGCGGCTGGACAACGGCGTGCTGTTGCCCGCCGGGGTCAACGCCTTCGTCATGGGCCGCAGGCGCATCGACGGCGGCGTGTTCGAGACCACTGCCAACGCCTGGTACATCGAGGACAACTGGAGCGTCACGCCCAACCTGATGGTGACGCTCGGCGCCCGCGTCGATGCCTTCGACAACAAGACCGCGATCGGTTCCAGCTTCATCAAGATGGACAACCTGGTTTCGCCGCGCCTCGGTTTCTCGTGGGACCTGAGGGGGGACGGCTCGAGCAAGCTGTTCGGCAACCTGGGGCGCTACTACCTGCCGGTCACCAACAACATCAACTACACGTTCGCCGGCGGCCTGATCGACGAGCGGACCTTCTATCCGCTCAATGGCTGGAACCAGCAGGTGAACCCGCTGACCGGCGCGACCTACTACTCGCCCGTGCTGGGGGCGCAGATCGGCCCGGTGGACGATCAATACAACGTCAGTGTCGCCGACCTGCGCAAGAGCGTGGACCGCGATCTGGATGCGGTCTACCAGGACGAGGCGATCCTCGGCTACCAGGCGGTGATCAACCAGGCCTGGTCCTGGGGCGTCAACGCGACCTACCGCAGGATGAAGAACGCACTGGACGACATCCGCATCAACCACACCCCTTGCGGCCCGACCGGCAACCTGTGGCCTATCGGCAACCCGGGCCAGCCGCTGACCATCTGGGGCACGACCTCCATGGGTTGCGCGACCGACGGCTGGATCACCATCGACACGTCGCGCGACGGCTATCGCAAGGGCGGCAGCGGCGAGGTGATCGGCTACTTCGAGCCCAAGCGCACCTACAAGTCCGTCGAGTTCCAGATCGACCGCGCCTGGGACGGAAAGTGGGCCTTCAATGCGTCCTACCTGTGGTCGAAGTCAGAGGGCAATCACGAAGGCCCCGTCAATTCGGACACCAACTACGGCGACACGGGCATGGTCCAGCACTGGGACCATCCGGCCAACAACGAGCGTTACGGCCCGCTGTTCAATGACCATCGACACCAGGTCAAGCTGCGCGGCAGCTACGCGATCAACGACCACTGGAGCCTCGGTGGCAGCGTCCGTGCGCTGTCGGGCGGCCCGATCACCGCTTTCGGCGTCACCTGGCCCAACGACAGCAATTCCGCCGCGAGCTACACAACGACCGGTTCTGGCGGCGGCTCGGGCTGGCTGTGCGTGCAGAACTGCAGCCTCGCCTACAATCAGCGCGTCTACGAGTTCAGCCCGCGCGGCGCCTTCGGACGCATGCCCTGGACCTATGACGTGAGCGCCAACATCACTTGGAGCGCGAAAGTGGGCAAGTCGGACCTGAAGGCGCGACTCTCGGTCTTCAACCTGTTGGACAGGCAGGAAGTGATCAATGTGGTGGCCCGTTACGAAGGCAGCCCGGGACAACGCCGTCCCGAGTTCGGCACCGGCACGCGCTGGCAATCCCCGCGCTATGCGCAACTGGTGCTGAGCTGGAGCTTCTGATGCGGCTTGCGCGCCGGTCGCATCCGCCATCGGTGGGTGCGTTCCGGCGTGTCCGGCTGGCGATGGTTCTCGCCTGCATGGCATTCGCCATGCCGATGGCCCAGGCATCGCCGCCGGATGCGAAAGCGCTCGACCGTGAAGTCGATGCCGCGATGGCGCGCTACCGCTTGCCCGGGCTCGCGGTGGGCGTGATCGAGGACGGGCGCATCGTGTATCGCGGCACGCGGGGCGAACTCGAGATCGGCCAAGGCCGGCCGATCGACAGCGCGACCCTGTTCAAGATCGCCTCCAACAGCAAGGCGATGACCGCGGCCCTGCTGGGCCGGCTGGTGGACCGGGGCAAGCTGCGCTGGGACGATCCGGTGACCAAGCACCTGCCGGACTTCCGCATGCAGCAGGACTGGGTCACCCGCGAGATCCAGGTGCGCGACCTGCTGATCCACAACAGCGGCCTGCCGGCCGGCGCCGGCGACCTGATGCTCTGGCCCGAGCCCAACCACTTCACCCGCGCCGATGTCCTGCACGGGATGCGCTACCTCAAGCCGAAGTGGAGCTTCCGCTCTCGCTACGCCTACGACAACACGCTCTACATCGTCGCCGGCGAGCTGGCGGCCAAGGTCGGCGGCGCGCCCTACGAGGCGCTGATGCAGCGCGAGGTGTTCGCACCGCTGGGGCTGGATCGATGCCGCGTCGGGACATTCCGTCGCGACGAGGTCGGCAACATCGCGCAACCGCATCGCCTGCGCGAAGGCCGGTTCGAGGTGGTGAACCGCGACGGCGAGACCATCCCCGACAGCACCATGGCCGCGGCCGGCGGCGTGCGCTGCAGCCTGGACGACATGCTGAAGTGGGCCTCGATGTGGCTGCAGCCCGGTCGCGTCGGCGTGCAGGCGGATGGGCGGCCGTGGCTGTCCGCCGCGCAGCGCGAGGCGATGTGGTCGGCGCAGCAACCGATGCCGCTGTCGTCGCGGATGCGGCATTGGGACGACAGCCACTACTACGCCTATGGCTATGGCTGGCGCCTGTCCGATGTCGATGGCACCCAGCGCGTCGCGCATACCGGCACGCTGTCAGGCATGTATTCGGCGCTGACCCTGATGCCGGAGAAGCACGTCGGCATCGTCGTGCTGATCAACGGCGATGCCGACGAGGCGCGCACCGTGCTGATGCAGGCCTTGACCAAGCATTTCACCGATCCCGCCGGCAACCCGGGCGTCGAGGGCTACGCGAAACTGCTGGCCGATGAGCGCGTGGCCCGGTCGACGTCGCCATCGAGCATCCCCGATACCTCGGATCGGGCGGCGGCCACGGCCGGGCAACTGGGCGCCGTGCTGGGCATTTGGCGCGACCCGTGGTTCGGCGAGGTGGCGATCTGCCCGGATGGCGAGGGCGGTGTGCGTTTCGCATCCGCCAAGTCGCCGCGCGTGCGCGGCCGGGTGATGCACAGCCGGCAGGGCTGGCTGGTGGCATGGGACGGCACCGCGCTCAGCGAAGCGTGGCTGCGATTCACGCCTGAAAAAGGCCGGGCAACCGGCCTCACGATGGCCAAGCTCGATCCCGACGGCGATTTCAGCGACGACTTCGAGGACCTGGACTTCCAGCGCAGCGGCGACTGCCCGGCGCGTTGAGCCTCAGCCGAGGATCGGCGCGAAGCGCGGTGCCAGCAGCGCCTGCCGCCAGCCCTTCAGGGCATCCGGCCATTCGCCGCTGTCGAGCAGGGCTTCCAGCCAACGCCGGGAGGCCAGCACGCCATCGGGCAGGTCGTGCTCGCGTGCGACATCGGCCACCGCCTGCTGCAGTCGCTTGAGCTTCTGCTTGTCGATGTCCGCATCGCGGCGCACCGGCGGCATCGTGGCCTCGTCATCCAGCGGCGTGGTGAGCGCGGCCCAGAGTTCCTTCGCCAATTTGCGCGGGGATTTCGGCGTGGCATCCAGCAACTTTTGCAACGCGGCGAAATCGGCCGGCGGGCGCTGCGCCAGTTGCAGCGCCAGCGGCTGGTCGATCACCCAGTTCTTGGGCAGGTCGCGTTCGCGCGCGGTGGACTCGCGCCAGCGCATCAGCCGCAGCAGGCGTGCCTGCGATTCGGCATCGAAATCCTGCGCCGGACGCACGCCAAGATGCGGCCAGGGATCGAGCGTGTCGTCGGCGGCGTTGCTCAGGGTGCGTTCGGCATCCTCGGCAAGCCAGGTTGAGCGCTGCAGGCCGTCGAGCTTGTCGCGCAGCAGGTCGTGCAGGGCGGTCAGGTGGCGCACATCGTCGGCCGCGTATTCGCATTGCGAGTCGCTGAGCGGGCGGCGCAGCCAGTCCGAGCGCGTCTCGCCCTTCTCGAGCGCCACGCCGAGCGCGTTCTGAACCAGCTTCTGATAACCCAGCCCCGCGCCGAGGCCCGCCAGCGCCGCAGCGGCCTGAGTGTCGAACAGTGGCGTCGGCAGCGCGCCACAGGTGTGCCCGAAGGCGACCAGGTCCTCGCTTGGGCTGTGCATGATCTTCAGCACGCGGTCATTGCGCAGCAGCTCGGCGATGGCCTCCGGCATGCCGGCCACGGTCGGATCGACCAGTAGCACGGCGTCGTCGATGGCGACCTGCACCAGCGCCAGCACCGGCCACCAAGTGCGTTCGCGGACGAATTCGGTATCCAGCCCAATCCGATCGGGCAGGGCGGCGAGGTGTTCCCGGAGGGCGTCGGGTCGGTCGATCCAGAGATGCGTCAC
Source organism: Lysobacter sp. (assembly GCA_036803045.1). GTDB lineage: Bacteria > Pseudomonadota > Gammaproteobacteria > Xanthomonadales > Xanthomonadaceae > Solilutibacter. The sequence continues at coordinate 25,052 of DAIRVA010000016.1, forward strand.
GCGATGTTCGGGAAACGGATAGGCCGCTAACGATACCCTAGGCGGATGTCGATGCCCCGTCCGCCCCGGTCGTTGTCTGTCCTGCTTCTGGTCCTGGCCGGATGCGCGGCCGAACCGCCGCCGGTGCCCGAGCCGGGGACCATCGAAGCCCGGCTTCGGCGCGGCCTAGTCAGCGTCAGCGCCGACGAATCGCCTGGGTATGCGCTGGACTGGCAGCCGCCGGCGGTCGCGATCCCCGAAGGAGGCCGCGAGGCCGCACTGGCCGTCGCCGACCGGGCCCTGCATGAAGGGCGGCTCTACGAGGACGCGCAGGCCGCGATTCCGATCCACCTCGCCCTGCTTCGGCGCGATCCCGGCGACGTGCAGGCGCGCGAAGGCCTGGCGCATGCGATCGAAGCGTTGTGGACCGAAGGCGACCGCCGCTTGACAGCCGTTGAACACGAGGATGCCGCGCTGGGGCCTTTGCGCGAAATCGCCGCGGTGGCCCGACATATCGCACCGGAAGCTCCGCAGACGCTGGATCTGCTGGTGCGGCTCGATGCCGCCGATCGCCTGCTCGCGCTGACCGAGCACGGCGAAAACGAGTTGGCCGCGGGGCGGCTTGGCGAGGATGGGTTGGGCGCATTGACGGCGTTCCGCGAAGTGCTGCGCAACCGTCCCGGCGATGCGCGGGCACAGCGCGGCGTGCAGGCGGTCGGCCGGGCCCTGCTTCAACGCGCCGATGCCGCGGCCGCCGGCGACGACTTCGCGGCGGCCGAACGCACGCTGGCGGATGCCGCCCGCATCCTGCCGGTCGCGTCCGAAGAGGTTGCCGATGTCCGCCGCCGCATCGCGCTGCGGCGCGAGGCACGGGTTTCGGCGCTCTATGCCGAGGGATTGCGCAGCCTGGTGACGCCCAATGCGCACGATGCCCTGCGCGATGCCCAGGCAAGTCTGGATGCATTGCACACGCTGGCGATCGAGGGTGATCGACGGGTCGCCCGGCTGCAGTCGCGGCTGGAACTGGCGGCCCGCTACGGCTTGCACAAGCCGGGCCAGCGCATCCGCGACCCGCTGCCCGGGGGCGGCCTCGGTCCGGAACTGGTGGTGGTGCCGTATGGCGAGTTCCAGATGGGAGCCGCACCCGACGAGGAGGACGCCAGCAAGGCCGAAATGCCGCAGCACACCGTGCGCTTCCGCCGCGGGTTCGCGATCACGCGCACCGAAATCACCGTCGGCGAGTACGCGCGCTTCGTCAGCGCGACCGGCTACCGGACCCGTGCGGAACGCCGTGGGCATTCCTTCGTGTACGACGAGCGCAGCGGCAACTTCGTGCTCCGCGACGGCATCCACTGGCGCCAGGACTATGCCGGGCGCACCGCCGCTCCCGGACTGCCGGTGCTGCACGTCACCGTGGGCGATGCCGATGCCTATGCCGAGTGGCTGGGCGCGCAGTCCGGACGCCATTACCGCCTGCCGCACGAAGCCGAATTCGAGTACGCGCTGCGGGCGGGGCGGCAGACCCGCTTTGTGTGGGGGAACGGCTCGCCGCCGCCGCGGCGCGGCAACTACACCGGCAAGCGCGACCGATCCCCGAGCGGACGCCGCTGGGGGAACGGATTCGCCGGCTATGGCGATGGTTACTGGGGACCTGCGCCCGCCGGCCGGTTCCGCGCCAATCGCTTCGGCCTGCACGACATGGACGGCAACGTCAGCGAATGGACGATGGATTGCTGGCACCAGGGCTTCCGGCGGGCGCCGGCCGACGGCGGTGCCTGGTACAACCCGGGTTGCCGCACGCGCGTGGTGCGTGGCGGCAGCTGGTCCAGTGCGCCGGCGCAGGTCCGAGCGGCATGGCGGATGCCGCAGGCCCACGACGTCGCCAATGCACGCACCGGGTTCCGCCTCGTCGGCGAGATCTGACCCCGCGGGCTGGCGTGCGCACCGGCTTCACGGCATCGTGGTGCCGGAGCAGGTTCAATGCGTCGACCGGGCAGTGCGTCCGGCGTAAAGACCCAGGAGGAAGCCATGCGTCCCGACCCCACCCAATCGCCCTACGGGCAGCCGCGCCGCCGCGGATTCGGCTTCAATCCGCGCCTGCTCATCCTGGTGGCGTTCGCCGCATACGGCCTCTATTACTACTTCTCCAACCGCACGGTCGATCCCTACACGGGCGATAAAGTGCTGATCGACAAGAGCATCGATGCGAAGGACGAAGAGGCGCTGGGCCTGCAGGCTTTCCAGGAAATCATCGCGCAGGAACAGCCGCTCGACCCGAACGCGCAGGTGTCCAGGCAGATCGGCGGAATCGCCGGACGGCTGGTGGACAAGATCGACGAGGTCGAGGGCGCGCTGGCGCAGGAACATGGGCTGCAGGCCGGCAATTTCGCGCGCGATTTCGACTGGCAGGTGGTGGTGCTGGATTCGCCGCAGGCCAATGCCTTCGCGCTGCCGGGCGGCAAGATGGCCGTCTATACCGGCTTGGTGCCGGTTGCAAAGAACGCCGACGGGATGGCGGTGGTGATGGGGCACGAGATCGCACACGCCCTCATGCGCCACGGTGCCCAGCGCATGAGCCGCGGCAAGCTGGAGCAGATCGGGCAGATGGCGGGCGCCGCCTCGGGCATCGATCCGGGCGTGCAGCAGATGGTCTTCCAGGCCTACGGCGTGACCTCGCAGCTGCCCTATGCGCGCGCCCACGAGAGCAGCGCCGACGAGGTGGGCCTGATGCTGATGGCCGCCGCCTGCTTCAACCCGGACGAGGCGGTGCCGCTGTGGGAGCGCATGGCGGCGCAGGCGGGCGGCAGTTCGGGGCCGGAGTTCGCCTCGACCCATCCCAGCGCGCAGAGCCGCATCGAGCACCTGCGCTCGCTGCTGCCGAAGGCGCACGAGTATCGCCAGCGTTTCTGCACCGATGGCATCGTACAAGCGGCCGGTGCCAGCGGCACTCTTTAGAGCAGGCTATCGGCCATGCCAATGAAAACGGGCCCGACGGGCCCGTTTTTTCGTGGGGAGATGCCGCCTCAGAGGCCTTTCAGCAGCGAACCCAGCACCAGCATGGCGAAGGCCACGGTCATCATCCAGAACGCATGGGGTGCGGCGGCGGGGAAGTAACCGAGCTTGCCGGCGACGGCCAGCAGGCCGATCAGCAGGGCGATGAACCAGGTGGCGAAGGCGGGTGGGGTAAGTCTCATGTCGTGTTCGTCGGGAAGGGTTGGAAACGGAGGGGCGGATCCTCGTCGTTGGTCGTGCGCCTCGCGTCAGCGCTTGCCGCCCGGTTTCGGGTCCGCGGCCCCGTTGGCGGCCTGCCCGGCCATGAACTTCTGGAACTGCGTCCAGGCGTCCAGGTTGCGTTCGGCCATCTGGTTCATGACCGTCCAGGGTGTCTGCCCGATCATGCCGCCGATCTGCTGGCGGAACTGGGTCTGCTGATCGAGGAACAATTGCATCGAACGTTCCAGGTAATTGCCCATGAAGCCCTGCATCGAATCCCCGTAGAAACGGATGATCTGGCTCAGCAGCTGGGTGGACAGCACCGGCTCACCGCCCTGCTCCTGCTCCGCGATGATCTGCAGCAGCACCTGGCGGGTCAGGTCTTCGCCGGTCTTGGCATCGCGCACCTCGAACGACTCGCCGTCGAGGATCAACTGGCGCACGTCCTCGACCGTGATGTAGCTGGAGATCTCGGTGTCGTAGAGACGGCGGTTGGGGTACTTCTTGATGATGCGCGTGGGCATGGCGCGGCGGATCCCCTGTGGAATGGGTTGAGGATGACGCAGCGCAGCAGGCCGCGCAACAGTGGCGTTGCCGGGGCCCGGACATGAATGGGGCCCGCATCGCGGGCCCCGGGAGTGCGACTGCGCTGCGGGATTCACCACCCCATGTGGTGGCCGCCGTTGATGTCGAGGTTGGATCCGGTGATCCAGCCGGCTTGTTCGTCGGCGAGGAAGCCGACGCCGTAGGCGATCTCCTCCGGTGTGCCGAGCCGGCCGGTGGGGATGTCGGCGACGATCTTGGCGCGCACTTCCTCCGGCACCGCCATCACCATGTCGGTGGCGATGTAACCCGGCGAGATGGTGTTGACGGTGACGCCGTTGCGGGCGTTCTCGCGCGCCAGCGAAATGGTGAAGCCGTGCATGCCGGCCTTGGCCGCGGCGTAGTTGGCCTGGCCGTACTGGCCCTTCAGGCCGTTGATCGAGCTGATCTGGATGACGCGTCCCCACTTGCGGTCGCGCATGCCCTCGATCACCTGGCGGGTGACGTTGAAGCAGGAGTTGAGGTTGGTGTCGATCACGTCCGTCCACTGGTCGGACTTCATCTTGTGGAAGGTGCCGTCGCGGGTGATGCCGGCGTTGTTGACCAGGATTTCGACCGGGCCGAGCTTGTCCTCGACTTCCTTCACCATCGCCGCCGCCTCGTCCGCCGAGGTGACATCGCCCTTGACCAGCAGGATGTCGTAGCCGTCGGCCTTCATCCTGTCGGCCCACGCGCGCGCCTTTTCCTCGCTGCGGTAGTTGGTGGCGACCTTGTGGCCCATGTCGGCCAAGCGCTTGATGATCGCCGTGCCGATGCCGCCGGTGCCGCCGGTTACGAATGCCACGCGTGAAGTCATGGAGTGCCTGCCTGGGAGTGGGGATCTGTTCCGATTCTATGGGCGCATCATGAAAATCATGTTGTGCGATGCGGCGAGGGCAGCGGCCCGCGCGGCAGCCGGTTTTCGTCGAAGGCCGCAAGGGCCCGGCGCAGCCAGTCGTCGGGGTCGATACTGCCGGCCACCGCCGCCGCATCCTGACCAAGCGCCGTCCATGCAGCGGTCAGCCCGGGCAGGGGGGCGCCGGGGTCCAGGGGCAGTGCGTCCAAGGATTTCGACAATTTCCGGCCGTGCTCGTCAAGCAGCAACGGCAGATGGACGTAGCGCGGGGTGGGCAAGCCGAGCGCGCGCTGCAGAAAGACCTGGCGTGGCGTGGAATCAAGCAGGTCGGCGCCGCGGACCACGTCGGTGATGCCCTGCGCGCCATCGTCGACCACGACCGCGAGCTGGTAGGCCCAGCAGCCGTCGGCGCGCAACAGGACGAAATCGCCCACCTCGCGATCGAGCCGCTGGGACAGGCGCCCGTGGACGGCATCCAGTATCTCGACCCGGCACCCGTCCGGCACCCGCAGCCGTATCGCAGGGTCTTTACGGCGACGGCCGGGGACGCAGCTGCGGTGGATGCCGTTCGCCGGTTCGAGGTCGCCTCGGCTGCAATGGCATTCGAAGGCGAGGCCGCGGGCCAGCAGATCGTCCAACGCCGCCCGGTAATGGGCAGAGCGCGCGGATTGGCGGATCACCTCGCCATCCCAGTGCAGGCCGAAGCGCTGCAACGCCGCCAATTGCGCATCGGCTGCCCCGGGCACCTCGCGGATGCGGTCGACATCCTCGATCCGCACCCGCCACTCCCCGCCGCGGATGCGGGCGTGAAGCCAGCTGCCCAACGCGGCAACCAGCGAGCCGAAATGCAGCGGGCCGGTCGGCGAGGGGGCGAAACGACCGCGGCAGGTGGGTGCGGGCGGGGTCATCACGTTGCATTCAAGCATGGCTGCCCATATTTTCACCGTATTCCCGCAATTCCACGGCAGACCCTCCGATGTTCAAGCGCATTACCCTTTTCCTCGCCACCAACCTCGCCGTGCTGGTCCTGCTCGGCATCATCATGAACGTGGTGCTGCCTCTGTTCGGCATCCGCTTGGGCAACAACGGCGCTCTGCTGGTGATGGCGGCGCTGTTCGGCTTCGGCGGTTCCTTCGTCTCGCTGCTGATGTCGAAGTGGATGGCCAAGCGCGCCACCGGCGCGCACGTGATCGAGCAGCCCCGAGACGAGGCCGAGGCCTGGCTGGTCGAGACCGTGCGCAGGCAGGCGCAGGCCGCCGGCATCGGCATGCCGGAGGTCGCCATCTACGACGCGCCCGAGATCAACGCCTTCGCCACCGGCGCCAACCGCAACAGTGCACTGGTCGCGGTGTCCACCGGGCTGTTGCGGGCGATGGACCGGGACGAGGCCGAAGCCGTGCTGGGGCACGAGGTCAGCCACGTCGCCAACGGCGACATGGTCACGATGGCACTGCTGCAGGGTGTGCTCAACACCTTCGTGATCGTGCTGGCACGGGTGGTCGGCCGTGCCATCGACGGCTACCTGTCCGGCGGCCGCAACGAAGGCCCGGGCCTCGCCTACTTCGCCATCGTGTTCTTGTTGGACATGGTCTTCGGTCTGTTCGCCAGCATGATCGCGATGTGGTTCTCGCGCCGTCGCGAGTTCCGCGCCGACGAGGGCGGCGCAAGCCTCGCCGGGAAGCAGAAGATGATCGCCGCGCTGGAGCGGCTGAAGGTCAACCATGGCGAGAACACGCTGCCGAAGCAGGTGGCCGCGTTCGGCATCAGCGGCGCGATCGGCCATGGTCTGCGCAAGCTGCTGCTCAGCCATCCGCCGCTTGACGAGCGCATCCAGGCGCTGCGCAACGCGACGCCGGATCGCGCCGCGATCCGCCAGGGCGTGGTGGCCTGACCGACGCGCCGGGCAGAACCCGTGACACGAAGAAGGCCGGGGAGATCCCCGGCCTTCTTCCGTCTTGCCGCCCGGTCGGGCGTCAGGCGTGGGCGCCGGACATCGATTCTGAGATGGAAGCCACGAAATCGCCCTGCACGTATTCGATCCCGCTGGTGAACATCGCCGTCATGGTGGCGGCATTGGTGACGCCGCGGGCGATGCAGGGGATGTGCTGGTCGTGGATGCGGTCCACCAGTTCCTGCACGCGCGCCCGGCTTTCCTCGGATTGCTGGTAGGTCTCGATGAAGTCGCCGTTGAGCTTGATGATGTCCGGCCGCAAGTGGTTCAGCAGTTGCAGGGAATTCAGTCCCACGCCGAAGTGCTCGATGCAGAAGCCCACGCCGATGCCGCGCAGCTCGGCCTCGATCCGCTGGGCTTGACGCAGGTTGGTGAACACCTTGGATTCGGATATCTGGAGGATGAGCGACGCCGGCTTCGCGCCGACTTCGCGGATGATCGCATCGACTTCCGCGACGAAACCGGGATCAGCCAGCGACTGGCGGGAGATCTTGACCAGCACCTTGATCGGGCGCGCGGCGGGCGGGTGGGCTTGCACGTCCATCAGCGCGCGACGGATCGCCCAGCGGTCGATTTCGCCGCCCATCCCGTGCTCTTCCGCCACCGGAACGAACTGGGCGGGCAGCAGCAGGTGTCCGTCGCTGCCAACCATGCGCAGCAGGGATTCGTAGAAATATTCGGATTCGTCGTGAAGGTTGACGATCGGCTGGTAATGGGACTTCAGCGCACCGGCGGCGATGGCGTCGCGCACGTGGGCGACCCAGGCGCGCACGCGTTCTTCCTCGGCGCGCTCGGTGGCGCTCGGGTCGAAGATCTCGATGCGGTTGCCGCCAAGGCTGGTGGCGGTGTGCAGCGCTTCGTTCGCCTTGGCCAGGACCCTCGATACCTGTGCGATGCGCTCGCCGATCTGCACCGCGCCGATGCTGACGGTCGCGCTGAGGCTGTTGCTCGGGGTTTCCAGCAGGTTGCCGTCGAAGGCCTCGCGGATGCGTTCGGCGAGCAGCTGGGTCCGCACGTAGTCGCTGTTCTGCACGGTCAGCGCGAAGGAGCTTTCTCCGATGCGCGCGATCTCGGCCTCCGGCCCCAGCACCTCGGTCAGGCGCTTGGCGATGGCGACGGCCAGGCCGTCGAGGTTGCCGAGCCCGACCTGCTTTTCCAGGCCGCCCGCCTGGTCGGGTTCGACCAGCAGCATCGCGTGCTGGCTGCCGTCGGCGGCGACGCGCCCGACCAGGTCCTCGAGTCGCTTCAGGAACGTCTGGCGGTTGTACAGGCCGGTCGCGATGTCGCGTCGCCTCAGGTCATCGAGCTCCTGGGCCATGGCGGGGTCGTATTCCTGCTTGCGGATGACGATCTGGATGCAGGGCTCGCCTTCGTACTTGGCCTGGGTGAATTCCATCAGCGCGGGGAACACGTTGCCGGCCGCGTCGCGGACTTCCAGTTCGTGCATCGGCGGCGGCGCCTCGCCGTGCGAAATGTCGCGCAGGAGCTGCTTGAAGGACTGTACGTACGGTGGGGCCACGAGGTCGAGCAGCGACATGCCTTCGACGTCCTCGAATTCGTCGTAACCGAACATCTCGAGATAGGCGGCATTGGCGCGGATGTGCATCCCCTCGTGGACGTAGGCGATCGGGTCGCGCGAGGATTCGATCAACGCATCGCAACGGCGTTCGGTCTCGCGGACCTGGGCCTCGAGCCGGCGCATGCCGCGACGCGCCTCGAGGTCGTCGAATTCCCGCGTCACCACCATCTGCAGGTGGAAGAACTGGCCGCGCAGCACGATCCCGCGGGCGCCCGCCTCGGTCAGCGCGACGAGGTGGGCATCGTCGATGTGGTCGACCTGGACCACCACGGGCAAGTCACGGCCGGTGGCGGACGCTTCGTGCAGGATGTCGCCGTCGGTCATTTCCGCGCACGGCGATGCCGCCAGCACCACGTCGAAGGGATGCGAGGCCAGGTGGTGCTTCATTTCGTCGATGCTGGCGGCCCGGGCCGGCCTGACGGCGAGACCTGCGTTGCGCAGGTGGCTGACCGTCGTCTCTGATTCCTCCGCATCGTCGTTGACGATCAGGAGGCGGATGGGCAGGTCGTGCTCGGCCGAATGCATTCAGGTCTCCGTGGACGGGTCGGGCGCTTTCGACCGCGCCGCCCCGCGGACTATACCCAACTGCACGCGATACGGATGCATCCGGCCATGCGCCGATTCGTGTTCAGCCAAGCGGGCGCTTGCCGGCATCACCGGCGACCTCGCGCACCAGGCGCGGGACGAGATAGCCGGACAGGCGCGCAGCCAGTTGGCGATGCAGGTCGATGGCGGTGGCATCGTCCACCTCGAAATGCTCGGTGCCCTGCACGCGGTCGAGCTGGTGCAGGTAATAAGGCAAGACGCCGGCGGCGAAACCGCGCTCGGACAGGGCCGCAAGCGCATCCACCGAATCGTTCACGCCGCGCAGCAGCACGGCCTGGTTGAGCAGGGCGGCACCGGCCGCGCGCAAGCGTGCGAGGGCGGCATCCACGTCCGCATCGAATTCATTGGCGTGGTTGGCGTGGACAACGAACGTCACCAGCCACGGCAGGCCGGCCAGCCATTCGGCGAAGGCCTCGTCGATGCGCGCCGGCAGCACCACAGGCAGGCGCGAGTGGATGCGCAGGCGCTTGAGGTGCGGGATGGTGGCGAGGCGTGCAGTCAGGTCCGCCAGCTTGGCGGTGGACAGGGACAGCGGATCACCCCCGGACAACAACACCTCATCGATGGACGGATCGGCGGCGATCGCGGCCACCGCATCGGCCCAGTCCCCGCGCGCCGCGGTTTCATCGGCATAGGGGAAGTGGCGGCGGAAGCAGTAGCGGCAGTTGACCGCGCAGCTGCCGGTGGCGATCAGCAGCGCCCGGCCGCGGTACTTGCGGATGACGCCATCGGCGGCCTTGGCCGCGCCATCGCCGACCGCATCCAGCCCAAAGCCGGCAACGAGGCGGTCTTCGTCGTCCAGCGGCAACACCTGCCGCAGCAAGGGGTCCGCCGGATCGCCGTGGCGCATGCGACCGATGAAGGCGCGCGGCACCCGCAACGGGAATTGCGCCATCGCGGCGTGGGACAGCCGGGGCAGCAGCGATTCCAGCCCCAGCAGGCACAGCAGATCGACCGGGTCGCGCACGGCATCGCGCCACTGGTCTTGCCAGCGGCCGGGCTGCAGCGCGAGGGGGGCAACAGGTATCATGTGCGATCAATTTTAATCGGTATGCCGCCCCGGGCGGCCCTCAAGGAGCACGCATGGCCACCCTGGGCATGAACGACGTCAAGAACGGCCAGAAGATCCTGGTCAACAACGATCCCTGCGTCATCACGGACACCGAGTACGTCAAGCCGGGCAAGGGCCAGGCCTTCACCCGCGTGAAGTACCGCAACATCAAGTCCGGCCGCGTGGTCGAGATGACGATGAAGGCGACCGACTCGCTGGAAGTCGCCGACGTGCTGGATACCGACATGCAGTACCTGTACGCCGATGGCGAGTACTGGCACTTCATGAACCAGGAGTCGTTCGAGCAGGTGCAGGCCGACAAGGCC
>DAIRVA010000017.1:0-34810 GCA_036803045.1 Lysobacter sp.
GACTGCCCTGTCGCCGTTCCGCCGCGAGCGGCTCGAAGCCCGGCTTCGCGCCGTCGATTCCGCCATTCGCCTCAAGGACAGTTGGTTCACCTACTGGGTGCAACCGCAGCCGGGCAGCAGCCCGGACCTGGCCACGCTGGGCCGCATCTTGCAAGCGTGCACGACCATCGTGCCGCGCGGCGAGGGCGCGGTGTCGAAGTTCGTTTCGCCGCGCCTCGGGACCATCTCGCCCTGGGCCAGCAAGGCCGGGGAGCTGCTGCGCGGCGCAGGGCAACCAGTGGCGCGCGTCGAGCGCGGGCTGCGGCTGGATGTCGAAGGTTGGCCGACGGACGCCGCGACGGCCCGTGAGCTGGCCCGCTTGCTGCACGACCCGATGACCCAGTCGCTGCTGGATGATGCGAACGATGCCGGCGCGCTGTTCGAAGCGCCCGTGCGCGGCGAGCTGGAGATTGTCCCGCTGGGTCAACTGGTCGAGGCCAACAAACGCCTGGGCCTTGCCCTGGCCGATGACGAGATCGACTACCTGCAGGCGCGCTACGGCGAGCTGGGGCGCGATCCGCACGATGTCGAGCTGATGATGTTCGCGCAGGCCAATTCCGAACATTGCCGCCACAAGATCTTCAACGCCGACTGGACCATCGACGGCGTCGAGCAGGAACGCTCGCTGTTCCGCATGATCAAGAACACGCACGCGAGGACGCCGGAGCACACGCTCTCCGCCTACAGCGACAACGCCGCGGTCGTGGCCGGTTACCCCAGCCGCCGCCTGCGGGCCGAAGCCGAATCGCGCGAATACGTGCTGCAGCCGCAGAGCGACTCTGCCTTCGCGATCAAGGTGGAGACGCACAACCATCCGACCGCGATCTCGCCCTTCCCTGGAGCATCGACCGGTGCCGGCGGCGAGATCCGCGACGAAGGCGCGACCGGCCGTGGCGGCAAGCCCAAGGCGGGCCTCGCCGGGTTCTCGGTCTCGCACCTGCGCATCCCGACGCTGCCGCAGCCGTGGGAGCGGCCGCGCGCGCTCAACCCGCGCATGGCCAGCGCCTTCGAGATCATGATCGAAGGCCCGATCGGCGCCGCCGCGTTCAACAACGAATTCGGCCGCCCGAACCTCACCGGCTACTTCCGCAGCTTCGAGTTCCCGCAGGGCCCGCACCTGGTCCGCGCCTACGACAAGCCGATCATGCTGGCCGGCGGCCTTGGCGCGATCGACCAGCCGCTGGTGGAGAAGCGACGCCTCGCGCCCGGTGATGCGGTGATCGTGCTCGGCGGCCCGGCGATGCTGATCGGCCTGGGTGGCGGCGCGGCCAGTTCCGTCGCGTCCGGCGACAGCAGCGAAGACCTCGATTTCGCCAGCGTGCAGCGCGACAACCCGGAGATGGAGCGTCGCGCGCAGGAAGTGATCGATGCCTGCGTGGCGCTGGCCGAACGCAACCCCATCCGCAGCATCCACGATGTGGGCGCGGGCGGCCTGTCGAACGCCATCCCCGAGCTGTTGCATGACTCGGGCGTCGGCGGCGTGATCGACCTCGCTACCGTTCCGAACGACGATCCCTCGCTCTCGCCGATGCAGCTGTGGTGCAACGAGTCGCAGGAGCGTTACGTGCTGGGCATCAGCGCCGACCGCATCGACGAGTTCACCGCGCTGTGCGCACGCGAGCGTTGTCCGTTCGCGGTGGTGGGTTACGCAACGGCGGAAGAGCGCCTCGTCGTGGGCTATGGCGCGACGCCGGACGACATCCCCGCCGATGCCGCCATCGACCTGCCGATGGACGTGCTGTTCGGCAAGGCCCCGAAGATGCATCGCGATACTGCGCATCCCGCATCGACGCGCTGGCCCGAGCTCGATACCGCGCAGGTCGATTTGCACGAGGCCGGCTTGCGTGTGCTTTCGCATCCGAGCGTGGCATCGAAATCCTTCCTCGTCACCATCGGCGATCGCAGCGTCGGCGGCCTGACCGCGCGCGACCAGATGGTCGGTCCGTGGCAGATGCCGGTCGCCGATTGCGCGATCACGCTGGCCGGCTACGAAGGCTACACCGGCGAGGCGATGGCGATCGGCGAGCGCACGCCGCTGGCCTTGATCGATGCCGCTGCGTCCGCGCGCATGGCGGTGGGCGAGGCGATCACCAACCTGTGCGCCGCGCCGGTCGACATGCTCAACCGCATCAAGCTCTCCGCCAACTGGATGGCCGCTGCGGGCTTCGAGGGCGAGGACGCCAAGCTGTTCGATGCGGTGGAAGCGGTGGGCATGGAGCTGTGCCCGGCGCTCGACCTGTCCATTCCGGTCGGCAAGGATTCGCTGTCGATGCAGGCGCAGTGGAATGCGGACGGAGAGACGGAAAAATCCGTGTCGCCGGTGTCGCTGATCGTCACTGCGTTCGCGCCGGTCGTGGACGTGCGCCAGCAGCTCACGCCGCTGCTCTCCGGCGACGAGGACACCGAGCTGTGGCTGATTGGCCTGGGTGCCGGCCAGCGCCGCATGGGCGGCTCGATCCTGGCCCAGTGCTTTGATTCCTTCGCCGGCGAATCGCCGGATGTCGATGATCCGCAACTGTTGCGCGGCTTCTTCGAACTGATCCGCGATGCGCGCGAGGCCGGCATGCTGTTGGCCTACCACGACCGTTCCGATGGCGGAGTGTTCGCCACGTTGGCGGAAATGGCGTTCGCCTCGCACGTCGGCCTCGACATCACCCTGGATGACTGGGCCGACAACCACGACGACGATGTCTTCGAGGTGCTGTTCAACGAGGAACTGGGCGCCGTGGTGCAGATCCGCGGCGAGCATCGCGCGGAGTTCGCCGATCTTGTCGCCGAGCACGGCTTGATCGAATGCGCGCAGCGCATCGCGCGCCCGACGCGCTCGGACGACATTCGCGTGCTGGACGAAGGTGAGGTGCTCGCCGAGTGGCAATGGAGCGAATTGTTTGATGCGTGGTGGTCGGTGACGCACGCGATGCAGCGCCTGCGCGACAACCCGCAATCGGCGGACGAGGAACGCGAGATCGCGCGCGACTTCGAAGCCGTCGGACTCAACCCCAGGCTGTCGTTCGACCTGGCCGAGGACATCGCCGCGCCGTACATCGCCACCGGAGCCAGGCCGAAGGTGGCGATCCTGCGCGAGCAGGGCGTCAATGGCCAGATCGAGATGGCGGCCGCCTTCATGCGCGCCGGCTTCGATGCCTACGACGTGCACATGAGCGACCTGATCGAAGGCCGCGCGAAACTCGACGACATGATCGGCCTCGCGGCCTGCGGCGGCTTCAGCTACGGCGACGTGCTGGGTGCAGGCCGCGGCTGGGCGACCTCGATCCTGGAACGCCCCGCGCTGCGCGAGCAGTTTGCGGCGTTCTTCGCGCGCGGCGACACGTTCTCGCTCGGCGTCTGCAACGGCTGCCAGATGCTCTCCCAGCTCAAGGGCATCATCCCGGGCGCGGCGCACTGGCCGGAATTGCTGCGCAACGCCAGTGAGCAGTACGAGGCGCGCCTGGCGCAGGTGGAAGTCGCGGAATCCTCGTCCATCCTGCTGCGGGGCATGGGCGGCTCGCGCATCCCGGTCGTGGTCGCGCATGGCGAGGGCCGCATGCATTTCGCCAATGCGACGGATCAGGCATCGGTCGCGGTGGCCGCGTGCTACGTCGATGGCGAGGGCCGCCTCGCCACCGCCTATCCTGCGAATCCGAACGGCTCGCCCGACGGCATCGCCGGCGTCGCCAGCGACGATGGCCGGGTGACGATCCTGATGCCGCATCCCGAACGCACGCTCGCCGCCGCCAATTTCAGCTGGCATCCGGCGGAGTGGGGCGATGCCTCGCCGTGGTCGCGGATATTCCGGAACGCGCGGGCGTGGATCGGCTGATGCGATAGAGTGCGGTAACGCCGCTCCCGTTTTCACGCATGACCGATTCCGCGATGCCCATCGTCCTGCTGCCCATCGGCACCGACGATGCGGCACTGGATGCCTGCCTCGCCGCGCTCGACGCGGGCACGCCCGCAGGGACCCGGGTCTGGTTGCTGGACGATGCGCAGGCCGGCCCACGCGGCATCGCGATCATGGAGCGCTGGCTGGCCGGCACCCGCCTGCAGGCCGAGTACACCCGCCGGCAGCGGCCGGTCGGGGAGGCGGCGCATCTGGCAGAAGGCATCGCGGCCTGCAGCGACATGGATGTCGTGGTGCTGGCCCCGGACGTGCGCCCCGCGCCGGGCTGGCTGGGACAACTGGTGCGCTGCCTGCAACGCGATCCCAGCATCGGTACCGCCACGCCCTGGAGCAATGCCGGCGAATGCGTGGCCTGGCCGCGCATCGGCGAAGTGCAGCCGGAACCCGCCGAGCCACGCCGGATCGCCGCGGCCGCCGCATGCATGCCGCCGCTGCACCACGAACTGCCGACCGCCGGCACCCATGCGGTGATGCTGCGTGGCACGCCGCGCAAGCGCATCGGCCGGCTGGACGGCGAGAGCTTCGAGAGCTGGGCGGCCGCATTGACCGATTACTCGCTGCGCCTGGCGGCGATGGGCTGGCGCAACGCGCTGTGCGAGAACGCCTTCGTCGCGCGCGACCGCGAGCCCTGGCACGGCGAGGAGGATCTGGACGTGCTGTCGGTGCGCTGGCCCGGCTACCGGCCGCGGCTGGCGCAGTTCCTGATGGACGATCCGCTGCACGCCGTGCGCGCCGAGCTGCAGCGCAGGTATGACGAGGCGGCCGATGCCTCCCCGCAGGACGACCTGTTCGCATGAAGGCCGAAGGCATCGCCGCGATCATCGTTACCCACGCCAGCGAGGAGACCATCGGCGCCTGCCTCGCGCGGGTGCTGGCCAGCGAAGGGGTGACGCAGGTCCGCGTGATCGACAACGCATCCGGCGACGGCACGATGGAAATCGTGCAGCGTTACGCGCTGTCCGATCCGCGCCTGCGCTTCATCGCCAACCCGGACAACCCGGGCTTTGCGGTCGCCTGCAACCAGGGCGCGGCCGACAGCGATGCGCCGTGGCTGGCCTTCGTCAATCCGGATTTGATGGTCGAGCCCGACACCCTCTCGCGCCTGCGCGGGGCCGCCGAGGCGCTTGATCCCGCGCTGGTCGGCGCGGAACTGGTGGGCGAGGACGGCGCGCGCGATCCGGCCGCGCGCCGGCGCGATCCTGACTTCGCCGCAATGCTCGCATCGCGGGCCGCGCGCGAGCTGTCGGTGCCACGCGATCCAGGCCAGCCGGTGCAGCCGGTCGATGCGGTTTCGGGAGCGCTGATGGTGGTCCCGCGCCCGCTGTTCCGCCTGGTGGGCGGTTTCGACGAGGGCTATCGGTTGCATGCCGAGGACCTGGACCTGTGTCGTCGCGTCCGTGAGTTCGGTGGCCGCGTCGCCATCGCCAACGACGTGGAGGTGTTGCACGTGCGCGGCGTGTCGTCGCGCGCGCGCCCGATGTTCGTCGAATGGCAGAAGCATCGCGGGCTGTGGCGCTATTTCCGGAAATTCGATGCAGGCCGATACGGCTGGCCGACCCGCGGCCTGGTGTGGGGGATGATCTGGCTGCGCTTCCTGTTCGCCGCGCCGAGGAAGCTGCTCTTTCGCCGGTGACGCCCGGCACGGGCCTTGGCCGGCATCGCGCCGCTAGAATGCGCGCTCACGGACGGGGGATGCGGCATGGGTGAAATGCAGGACTGCGGCAACTGCAGTCGGGCCATCGATGGGCCCGAACAAAAATTCTGTCCCGCCTGCGGTCAGCCCACGCCCGCGCATCGCATCGACTGGCATTTCCTTGGCCACGAGCTGGAGCACAGCGTGCTGCACATGGACAAGGGCATCCTGTATTCGCTGAAGGGCCTGATGCTGCGACCTGGGCGTTACATCCGCGACTACATGGAGGGGCGCCGCGCCAAGCAAGTCAAGCCGCTGCTGCTGATCATGATCCTGGCGGCGGCGGTCGTGTTGCTGGGCAAGTATTTCCTCGATGGGGATGTGACGGGAGCAAAACTGGCCGCGGCCGCCGCCGCCGATGCCGCCGCCAAGGGCGATTTGGTCGGTGCGCGCCAGGCACGGGCGGCCGCCGCGATCAACGCTTGGATGAGCCACCATTTCGCCGCATCCACCATCCTGCTTTTGCCGCTGGAGGCTGCAATGTTCCGGCTGGCGTTCGGTCGTGTGGGCGGGCTGAATTACCCGGAGTGGCTGGTCATCACGGCTTTCCTCACGGTGCAGACCTTCGTGCTGTGGCTGCTGTCGATGCCGTTGCATAGCGGCCACCCGGAGGCGCTGGGATGGCTGGTCATGGCGTCGATCGCCTATGCCGTCTTCACTTTCGCGCAGTTTTTCGAGGGCTATCCGCTCTGGAAAACCCTGCTTCGCACGCTTGTCGGCTTCGGCCTGTTCATGGTGGCGAGCCAAGTCGTCGCCAGTATCGTGGCGGCCACATGGGTGTTGCTTGGCGACGGGAAGCCGTGAGCTGCCGCCGACGGGAGGCGTGAATCAACGGTGGCGATTGATCTCGTCCCGCAGCCCGCGCGCCGCATCCGCGGCCGCCTCGGCAAACCCCGCGCCTGAGGACGCGTAGAGAATCCCGCGCGAGGAATTGATCATCAGGCCGGTGCCGTCGCCGGTCTTGCCGTTCTTCACCACGGCTTCGACATCGCCGCCCTGCGCGCCGACGCCCGGGATCAGCAGCGGCATGTCGCCGACGATCCCGCGGATCTGCTTCAACTCTTCGGGGAAAGTCGCGCCGACCACCAGCGCGCAGTTGCCGTCGCCATTCCATTGCGTGGCGATGGTGCGGGCGACGTGCTGGTAGAGCGGGGCGCCATCGACCGTGAGCTCCTGGAAATCGCGCGCGCCGGGATTGCTGGTGTGGCAGAGGAATACGCAGCCGCGGTCGTTGCGCTGCAGGAACGGCTCGGCGCTGTCGCGGCCCATGTACGGGTTGAGGGTGACGGCGTCGGCGCCGAAGCGGTCGAAGGCCTCGATGGCGTACTGCTCGGCGGTGCTGCCGATGTCGCCGCGCTTGGCGTCGAGGATCACGGGTATTGCCGGATGCGTGCCGTTGATGTGCGCGATCAGGCGTTGCAGCTGCGCCTCGCCATCGTTGTGGGCTGCGAAGTAGGCGATCTGCGGCTTGAACGCACAGGCGAAATCCGCCGTTGCATCGACGATGTCGCGGCAGAAGGCGAACAGCGCGTCCTCGTTGTCGACGAAGCGGTCCGGGAATTTCGCCGGATCCGGGTCCAGCCCGACGCAGAGCAGGGTGTCGGCGTCGTGCCAGCGCTGGCGCAGGCGTTCGATGAAACGCATCGCGGTGTTTCCCGGCAGGTGTGGCGCCATTGTGCCAGTTGAGCGCCGACGTCGGCGCTGGCGGGCGCGTTCCTGCCAACTTTGCGATACTGCCCTCAGGTTACGCTTCCTCTCTGCAGACTCCGCCCCGATCAAGAATCGATGCCGCCGATCTCCCTCTCGATCAAGGATGTCCCGCCGGAGTTCACCAGCCTTCGCCGGGGCGGGCTTTACTGGATCACCTGCATCGATTCCGAGCAGGCCGACCTCTTGGCGGCGGCCGCGCTCGCGGGCTCACCCGAGGTCCCTGACGCGGTCGTGGCCACGTTGGGCGGCGCGCCGGAGTCGATGCTGGCGACCCTTGCGGCCGATGCCGGCCCGGCGCGCTGCGTGCTCTATCGCGCCGTGGTGGGTGAAGTGCGGGCCGCCGTGCAGGGGTTGCGGCGCGACCTCTCTCGCGCGGCCGGGCTGCGGCCAGCCTTCTGCATCGCCAAGCTGCCCCTGGATGCCGTGGATGCGATGCCGGATGCGGCGCTCGCCGCCTGGTGCCGCGGACTGGCCGAATGGGCCGCGTTCTCCGGAAGCACGGTGCTCCTGCTCGGCCATGGCGATGCCAACGCCGCGACGCCGCGGCTGTTGCCCATGGACCGCTCCATCGACGGCATCGCACAGCTCTTGCCGCAACGCGGCGGCGACGCCTACTTCGCCCACTACTGGCGCAGCTCGCTGGGCGTCGTCGCCAGCCGTGAGTTCCACCTGAGGCGGGAAGCCGAGGGACTGGTGCGCTACCGGGAAACGGAACCGGCGAAAAGCTCGCGGATGTTCGACGACGCCGATCGCGACCTGCACCTGGCCGAGGCCGCCGTGCTGGACGGCGCGCCGCCGCTCTCGCCCGCGTGGCACGTCTACGACGATTGGAATGCCCTGATGGCGCATGCGCTGCAGTCGCGGGCGGCGACCGTGATGTTCGCGATATCCGAAAACGACCAAGTCGATGAACTGGCGCGCTTGCTGTACCGCCTGCGGCGCGAGCGCGGCAATGCGATGAAGCTGGTGGTGCGCGAGACCGCGCCCAGCCTGCGCTATGTCGACGAACGCGTGCTGCTCGACTGCGGTGCCAACCTGGTGGTTCCGGCCGATGCGCCGCTGGCGCGTTTCCTGACCCAGCTCGATGCGCTGCAGGGCCAGCATTGGGCCGGGCCGTTGCCGGAGGACCCGCAGGCGATGATCCGCGCGCGCCACCCGCCCGAGGTTTTCGGGGTGGTGTCGCCGGTGCTGTTCCGGCAACTGGCGCTTGAGCTGATCGGGCGCCGGATCGGCGCGGCCGAGAACCTCGCGCTGGCGTTGCAGCCCGTTCCCGGCGTGCGCCCGGAACACGCCCTGAAGGAGTGCCGCATACGCAGGCGCGGCGACCTGGCCTGTGCGTACAAGGGCGAGGTCTGGGTCTTCCTGTTCGCCTGCCGCGCCGACGGCATCGAAAGCGCGCTGGGCAACATGTTCCGCCTGCCCTGGCGCGAGGTCTTCGAGGGGTACCGGCGGCTGGCCGAATACCATGTCGCGGAGATGCAGCCGCTGCCGTTCGATCCCGCATTCGATGCCGCCCCCGCCGAGCCGCGGGGCGCCGCCGAGGACGCCGCCGAGGCGGAGGTGCGGATCCACCTGCGGCCGATCCGGCTGGGGCAACGCCGATGAACGACCAGCAGGTCTTCAGCCTGATCGCCGTGTGCGCGCTGGTGATGATCCCGGCGGGCATGGCGCTCGTGCTTTTCCATCGCACGCTGCGCCTGTGGCTGTCGGCGCGGCTGCCGCCGCGGCACCTCAAGCGCGTGCGCGTACGGCGACGGACCGGCGGAGGCAAGCATGACGGCGGCTGAGCAGGGCCGCGCCACACCGTATGCCTGGGCCGACCTTGGCGTCTGGAATCTCTATTTCCTGTCCAAGGTCGCACTGGCATGGATGGGCGCGCTCGACGTCCACTGGCTGCCGAACCTGTTGCTGCTGGCCGCCCTGCTGGTGCCGCTGCGGCCGCGATGGGCCCGGATCGCCCGCCAGGGGGTGGCCGTCCCGGCTGGCGTGGCGCTGTACTACCAGGACACGTGGTGGCCGCCCTTCAACCGGCTGCTGGCCCAGCCGGGCATCATGGATTTCTCGGCCGACTACATGTGGGAGCTGGTGCAGCGTTTCATCAACCCGACCATCCTGCTCATGCTCGCCTTGCTGCTGCTGGGCTACCTGCTGTTGCGCCCGTGGGTGCGGGTCACCACGTTGAGCGTGATCGGCATGTTGGGCATCGCGCTGTCCGCCATTCCGTTCCCGGGATTCCTGCCTTCCGCGGGGCAGCAGGTCGCCGCCGATCCGCGTTCGCCTTCGGCCAAGCCCGCCAACGACGACGTGTTGAACGCTTATCTGTCCGGCTTCTACCAGCAGCAGGCGGGCCTGAAGACCGCGTTCCCGGCCGCCACCGAGACCGCGCCGTTCGATGTCATCGTCCTCAACATCTGCTCGATGGCCTGGAGCGACCTCGAGGAGGTCGGGCTGCGCAGCAACCCGCTGTTGGACGAGATGGACGTCATCTTCGACGAGTTCAATTCCGCCACCGCCTACAGCGGGCCCGCCGCGATCCGCCTGCTGCGCGCCAGCTGCGGACAGACGCCGCACAAGCAGTTGTTCGACAGCGTGCCCGCCGATTGCCAGTTGTTCTCCAACCTCAACCAGCTCGGCTACAAGAGCGAGTTGGCGATGAACCACGACGGCCACTTCGACAATTTCATCGCCGAACTTTCCGCCCAGGGCGGCCTGCGCGCGCCGCCGATGAACATCGCGGCGCTGCCCACGGCGCTGGTCGCGTTCGACAAGTCGCCCCTGCGCCGCGACGGCGACGTGCTCGGCGCATGGTGGAAACAGCGCCAGGCCGAACCGGATCAACGGGTGGCGCTGTTCTACAACACGATCTCCCTGCACGACGGCAACCGCATCGTGGCCGCCGACGGCCGGGCGGCCGTCGCCGATTACCGGGCCCGCGCCAACATGGTGCTGGACGACATGGCCACGTTCATCCGCCAGCTGGAACAAAGCGGCCGCAAAGCCGTCGTCGTCGTCGTGCCCGAGCACGGCGCGGCCCTGTTGGGCGACCGCATGCAGATTCCCGGCATGCGCGAAATCCCCAGCCCATCGATCACCCATGTACCGGCCGGGATCAAGCTGATCGGCATGGGGCCCGCCACCGCGGGCGGCGCGCGCCATGTCGCCGAGCCCAGCAGCTACCTGGCCCTGTCGGAATTCCTCTCGCGCCTCTTGGCGAGCCAGACGCAGGCGCAGCCGGGCGGTGCGCCCGACTGGGACGCCCTGCTGCAGGGATTGCCGGTCACCCCATCGGTCTCCGAGAACGAAGGCGCCAAGGTGATCGAATACGACGGGCGGCCCTATCTGCAATTGCAGGGCAGCAGCAACTGGACGCAGTATCCGGAGAGCCGGCGATGAGCGCGGAACGCCTGGAATTCGAGCGACGGGAGCCGCGCATCGAGCACGACGACATCGAGCGCTTGCGCGAGAGCATCGACATGCCCAGCTTTCCCTACGTCGATTTCTCGGCGCGGCAGCGTTACCGGCAGGCGCTGGCGCGCTGGCCGCTGTTGCGCGAGGCCGAGGCTCTGCGTGCCCATGCGGACAGCGAAGAGGAGGCAGAAGAATGAGCCGGTCGCTGTCGCTGATCGGCATGCGCGGCGGCGTCGGCTGCACCAGCCTGGCGGCGTCGTTGGGGCACGCGTTGTCGAGCCATGGCCAACGCGTGCTGCTGGTCGACATGTCGCCGGATAACCTGCTGGGCCTGCATTTCAACCTGCCCGTGGATGAGCCGCTGGGGTGGGCGCGGGCCGAGATCGACCGCAACGACTGGCGCGATTGCGCCTACGCCCCGACGCAAGGCCTGGCCCTGCTGCCGTACGGACTGGTGAGCGAAGAGCAGAGCCGCGAAATTGAGCGCCGGCTGGCGCCGTGGCCGGGCATCGTGCGCGAACAACTGGCGGATTTCGCCGGCGAATACGACTGGATGTTGTTCGACCTGCCGCAATGGCTGCCCGCACACGTCGCCTCGGTGCAGGGCGAGGGCGGTTGCGACTTGAACTTCAGGGTGGCCGATGTCGACCCGGCCTGCCATCTCCGGTTGCAGCGCAACGGCGGGCTGCGCCCGGGCGAACGCCTGCTGGCCAACCGCTACGATCCGTCGATCCAGCTGCAACGCAACCTCATGCAGGTGTGGCTGCACGAACACGAGCACGGCCTGCTGCCGGTCACCGTGCATGAAGACGCGGCGGTCCCGGAATCGCTGGCGATGAAGCTGCCGATCGGATTGCATGCGCCCGACTCGCTGGCGACGTCCGACATCGACGGCCTCGCGCTGTGGTGCCATGCCGAAGCGGCGCGGGCGAAAAGCGCCCGGGGGGCGACGTGAAGCTGCGCTACCTGTCCTTCGCCGAATTGCGGCATGGGATGCAGGCCTCCCGTCCGGCACTGGCCATGCTCTGGCTGTTCCAGCAGGCGGTCTGGGCCCTGTTCCGGCTCGAATCCCCGGCATGGCAATCGTTGGCGCCGACGATCGAGCAGGCCTTCCCGCAGTTCCATCGCCATCGGCGCTGGCGCATCGGCGATCCGCTGCGGTTGCTGATCCAGGGCGCATGGGTCAGCGTGGTGCGGCTGATCCCGGAGCGTTCGGAGTTCCGCCAGTGGTTCGCACGCGAACGCCGCATCCGCATCGCGGCCTTGCGCACGCGGCTCGCGCGCACGCGCACGCACTACGCCCGGGCGCTGCAATCCTTGCCGGCGGGTTTGTGGGAGCACCGGGCGTGGGAGTCGGGATGGAACGCCTTCCGCCGTCAGCCGGTCATGGTGCAGCGGCTGGCAACGTTGGCGCTGATGGCGCTGGCGGGCGTGCTCGTCGTCTTCTGCGTGACCCAGCCCTTCAGCTACCAGGCGCAGTTCGTCTTCGTCGCGCTGCTGTGGGTGCTTGCACTGATGGTCCGGCGGATGACCGGGCGCATCGCCACGCTGATGCTGGTGGCGATGTCGGTGATCGTCTCCTGCCGTTACCTGTGGTGGCGCTACACGGCGACGCTGTCGTGGGAGGATCCTTTCGATTTCTTCTGCGGCGTGACGCTGCTGGGCGCGGAAACCTATTCCTGGATCATCCTGATGCTGGGCTACGTGCAGGCATCCTGGCCGCTGGACCGGAAGCCGGCGCCGCTGCCGGCCGACACCACGCAATGGCCGACGGTGGACGTGCTGATCCCGACCTACAACGAGGACCTGGCGCTGGTCCGGCACACCGTCTACGCGGCGATGGGGCTGGACTGGCCCGCCGACAAGCTGCGCATCCACATACTGGACGACGGCAAGCGCGCGGAGTTCAGGGAGTTCGCCGAGCGCGTCGGCGTCAACTACGTCACCCGCAACGACAACAAGCACGCCAAGGCCGGCAACCTCAACCGGGCGCTGGAGAAGCTCGATGGCGAGTTGCTGGCGATCTTCGACTCCGACCACATGCCGGTGCGCTCCTTCCTGCAGGTGAGCGTCGGCTGGTTCCTGCGCGACCCCAGGCTGGCGCTGGTGCAGACGCCGCACCATTTCTTCTCGCCCGACCCGTTCGAGCGCAATCTCGGCGTGTTCCGCCGCGACCCGAACGAGGGCGAGCTGTTCTACGGGCTGATCCAGGACGGCAACGACCTCTGGAACGCCTCGTTCTTCTGCGGCTCCTGCGCGGTCCTGCGGCGCACCGCGGTCGACGACATCGGCGGCTTCGCCACGCAGACCGTGACTGAGGACGCGCACACCGCGCTCAAGCTGCACCGCAAGGGCTGGAATTCGGCCTACCTGCGGCTCCCGCAGGCCGCGGGCCTGTCCACCGACAGCCTCGGTGCGCACGTCAACCAGCGCATCCGCTGGGCGCGCGGCATGGCGCAGATCTTCCGCGTCGACAACCCGCTGTTGGGCAAGGGGCTCAGCATCTTCCAGCGGTTCTGCTATGCCAACGCGATGCTGCATTTCCTCGCCGGCATCCCGCGGCTGATCTTCCTGACCGCACCGCTCGCCTTCCTGTTCTTCCATGCCTACATCATCCACGCGCCTGCGATCGCGATCGTGCTGTTCGTGCTGCCGCACATGATCCACGCCAACCTGGCCAACGACCGCATGCAGGGCAAGTACCGGCGCCCGTTCTGGGGCGAGATCTACGAGACGGTGCTGGCGTGGTACATCGCCAAGCCGACCACGGTCGCGCTGCTCAGCCCGTCCCGCGGCAAGTTCAACGTCACCGACAAGGGCGGGATGCAGGAGCAGGACGAGTTCGACTGGCGTGTGGCCCGGCCCTACCTGGTGCTGGCGGGCGTCAACGTGCTCGGGCTGCTGGCCGCCGCCCTGCGCTTCGCCTACGGGCCGGCGGACGAGCGGGCGACGGTGGTGCTCAGTTCGCTGTGGGTGTGTTACAACCTCATCATCATCGGCGGAGCGATCGCAGTGGCCGCGGAAGTGCAGCAGGTGCGCAGGGCGCACCGGGTCACGACCAAGCGACCGGCAGCCCTCATGGCGCCGGATGGGCATCGCTACCGCGGCGTGCTGCTGGATTATTCCAACGACGGCGTCGGGTTGGAGCTCGACGCTCCGCTCGGACTTGCGCCGGGCACCGAGGTCAAGCTCCTGCTGGGGCGCGGGCGCCGGGAATTCGCCTTCGCGGGCGTCGTCCAGCGCAGCGTGGGGCCGCGCTTGGGCCTGGTGATGGCGTTCGAGAGCGAACAGCAGCGGGTGGACTTCGCCCAGTGCACTTTCGCGCGCGCGGATGCCTGGCTGGACTGGCATGCGGGCTACCGTTCGATGACGCTACCGGGTAGCCTGTGGACGGTCTTTGCACTGGGTTGGCGAGGGTATCGAAGGATGGGCGAATTCACACCGATCGATCTCGATCGCCCGCGTCACCTGGGCAGGCGCCTGCTGGCCTGGTTCAAGAGCTATCTGCCGAACATGCCGATGCCGGCCCGGACCGATGCGCCCTACGTGCAGGCGGGAGGAGCCCGATGAGGGTCAAATGCCTCGTGGGGGTCGCGGCGATCGTGATCGCGACCGCGCTCCCCCTGGCGAACGGACAGGAACCCGCACGACCCTCCGCCCCGGCATCGCCGGAGGCTCAGGTGCCAGCAGCCGCATCGCCGACGCAGGGCACCGCACTGCCGGACCTGCCCGCGGCGGATCCGGCGACAACCGCGGCCGGGGCTGCTGCATGGCCCTGGCAGCGGATCAGTCGCTTCGACCAGCTCGGCCGCAGCCAGGACATGATGCTGTCGGGGGTCCGCAATATCGCCACGGTGGAGTTCCAGGTCCGGCGCGACCGCCTGGTCCGCGAGGCCGAACTGGACCTGGCGTTCACTCCATCGCCGGCCCTGCTGCCGACGCTTTCGCACATCCGCGTCTATCTCAATGATGCGTTGATGGGCGTGGTGCCGATCACCCGCGAACAGCTCGGCAAGCCCTCGCGCGCCGGGCTGCCGCTGGATGCGCGGCTGATGAGCGATTTCAACCAGGTGCGGATGGAGTTCGTCGGCCACTACACCGACATCTGCGAGGAGCCGGTACACAGTTCGCTATGGATCAACGTTTCCAAGGCCAGCACGCTGCGCCTGGACGGACAGCCGCTGGCGATGGAGGACGACCTCGCCAACTTCCCGCTGCCGTTCCTTGACACCCGCGACACCACGCGCCTGTCCTTGCCGGTCGTCTTTGCCGGTGCGCCCTCGCTGGGGCAGCAGCGCGCGGCGGCGATCCTGGCCTCCTATTTCGGCAGCCTGGCCGGATGGTGGCGGCAGGCGCGCTTCCCCGTGAGTTATGGCGAGCTTCCGGCCGCGGGCCATGCGGTGATGTTCGCGGTCAATGGCCGCTTCCCGGCGGCGATCGCCGGGCATGCCGCCGTGGATGGCCCGACCATCGAGCTGATGTCGATGCCGGGCGCGCCCGAGCGCAAGCTGCTGCTGGTGCTCGGCCGCGACGAGAAGGACCTGCAGCTCGCCGCGTCGGCGATGGCGGCAGGCAACAAGCTGTTCCGCGGGACGGTGGTCAAGATCGACGCGCTCGATGCGCTGGCGCCCCGCAAGCCGTACGACGCCCCGAACTGGGTACGCACGGACCGTGCGGTCCGCCTCGGGGAACTGCTGGACTACCGCGAGCAGCTGCGCGCCAACGGCGTTTCCCCGCAGCCGATCACGGTCAATCTCAACCTGCCGCCGGATCTCTTCATCTGGCGCAGCCAGGGCATCCCGATGGCGTTGAGCTACCGCTACACGCCGCCGTCCAACGGCACGGAATCGCGCCTCAACGTCAGCATCAACGACGAGTTCGTCTCGAGCTTCCCGCTCTCCAGCCGCAACGGCACTGGGCAGAGCCGGAAGATCCAGCTGCCGGTACGCGCGCCGACGCCGGGCAGCGGCAGCGACGATCTCGACATCCCGGCGCTGAAGCTAGGCCAGCGCAACCAGCTGCGCTTCGACTTCAACTTCGCCAGCGTGGTGGGCAGCGCCCAGCGCGACATGTGCCAGACGACTCTGCCGCCGAACCTGCAGGCTGTCATCGAGGAGGATTCGACGGTCGATTTCTCCGGCTTCCATCACTACATCGCGATGCCGGACCTGTCGGCCTTCGCGATGAGCGGCTTTCCTTTCACCCGCATGGCCGACCTCTCCGAGACGGTAGTGCTGATGCCACCCCGCGCCAGCGCGGCCGAAGTGGGCACCATGCTCAACGTGGTCGGAGGGCTGGGCATGCTGAGCGGTTACTCCGCGCACGGCATCCGTCTCAGCGACGACTGGTCCAAGGCGGCCGGACTCGACGCCGACCTGCTGGTCTTCGGCACGCTGCCGGAGTCGCTGCGCGGCAGCGACGACCTCTCGCTGATCATCCAGAACCAGCGCAGCACGCTGCTGAACGGGCGGGCGCAGCCGCGGTCCGCGGCCATCGACGATGCGCAGTTCGGGCGGGCGCAGCCGAACCCGCCGGTCAGCCGCGTCGCCGTCACCGCGCGCGGCCCGTTCGCCGCGATCGTCGGCATGAAATCGCCCAGCCACCCGCAGCGCAGCATCGTGGCCTTCGCCGCAGGCAACGCCGACGACCACGCGCTGCTGGACGATGCGCTCAGCGACATCGGCAAGCGCGCGGCGATGTCCGGGTCCGTCGCCATCGTGCGCACGTCCGGCGTGAGCAGCCAGTTCGTCGGCGACCACTACTTCGTCGGCGAACTGCCGTGGTGGACGTCGCTGTGGTATCGCTTCTCCGACTATCCCTGGTTGTTCGTGGCGCTGGCCGCGCTCGCGGTCCTGGTGATCGCTTTCCTGCTCTGGCAGGCCTTGCGTTCGGTCGCCGCCAAGCGGTTGAACCCGGGAAGCTGACGGTGAAGTCCGCGCTCAACCCGCTGGTGCAGGCGTGCATGCTGGCGTTCGTCGGGCTGGCCGGCCCGGGACTTGCGCAAACCCGCCAAGGCGTGGAGGGCGGCGCCGCGGCCGACCAGCGACGTTGGCTGTTGCAGCAGGTGCGCGCCGGGCAGGCCACGGGCAGGCAGGCGCTGGTCGACGATGCGCTGGCGCGGCTCCAGCGGCTGGCGCCCGACGATCCGGCGACCCTGGTCACGACGCTCGAGGTCCAGCTCGACCAGAATCGTGCGCAACAGGCCGCGACCACGCTGCAACGCCTGCGCGCGGTGGGCAAGGGCACGCCCGAGCTGGCCGCCGGCGAACGTCTGTGGCAGGTGAATCGCGGCAACCAGCAATCCCAGCTGCAGCAGGCCCGGGTACTCGCGACGGCCGGGCGCAGCGAGCAGGCGTTGGCGATCTACCGGCGTCTTTTCAACGATCGGCCGCCGGGGCTCAAGCTCGGCATCGAATACTGGCGCCTGCGCGGCAGCCAGGCGGAAGGCAAGCGGTTGGCAGCGGAGCGCGTCGCCGCGCTGGATCGAGACTATCCCGGCAGCGTCGCCCTGCAGCAGCTGAAGTCGCAACTGCTGTTCGCTACCCAGCGCGAGGACGAAGGGTTCCAGGCGCTGCGGGAGATGGGAAGCAATCCGAACGTCGGCGAGCTGGCCGCGCAGAGCGAGTGGGATCGTCTTGCCGATCTGCCCGCCAGCGAAGCCTCGGTACGCCGCCTGCGCGACTTCATCGCGCGCCACCCGAACGCGCCGCAGACCGCCGATGCCCGCAAGCTGCTGCAGGCGCACAGCGGCCTGATCAACGACCCATCGTGGCGCGCCGCGAGGCGGGCGGAAGCGCTGCTGGATGCCGGACGCAATGCGGAGGCGGAGGCCGCCTACCGCGAGGCGTTGCGCGGACGCCCGCGCGATTCCGCCCTGATCGGCGGGCTCGGGCAGGCGCTGCTGCGACAGAACCGGCGCGAGGACGCCTTGGTGCAGTTCCGCAACGCGCTGGCACAGGATCCCCGAGGCGACGACAGCGGCAAGTGGCGGTCGCTGATCGCCAGCACCGGCTACTGGCTGCTGCTGGAGCGGGCCGACGCGGCGGTGGAGGCGAAGGATCTCGAGAAGGCCGGGGTGTTGTACGCGCAGGCCAACCGGCAGCAGCCGCGCGAAGTCAACGCGATCATCGGGCTGGCGAACGTCGCGGCCGAGCGCGGCGACGACGCCGAGGCCGAGCGCCGCCTGCTGGAAGCGCGGCGCATCGAACCCGGCAACGACGCGGTGGTCGGAAAGCTGGTGCGGTTGTATGCCCGTACCGACATCGCGCGCATGGAAGCTTTCGTTGCCAGCCTGCCCGCCAGCGAACGCGAGCGTTATGCCGAAGACGTGCGCCAGGCGCGGATCGAACGGATGCGGACGCAGGTCGAAGCGGCCCGCAACGCCGGCGACCGCGACGAAGCGATCCGGCTCGGCGAGGCCTTGCGCGCCGAAGTGCCCGGCGATCCCTGGGTGGCGTACCGGCTGGCCGGCGATCTGAAGGCCGCGAACCGCGCGGATGCGGCCGCCGCGGTCATCGCCGACATGGTCGGGAAGACCGATGACGTCCCGGCCGCGCGCTATGCGCAGGCGTTGTTCCTGTCCTCGATCGACCGCGTGGACGAGGCGCTCGAAGCGCTCGGGCATGCCCCGCGCGGGCAATGGACCGAAGACATGCAGGCGCTGGCCACGCGCCTGGAGCGGCAACGCCTGATGGCGAAGCTGGATGCCCTGCGCGAAGCGGGCCGGGAAGCGGAAGCGGTCGCGTTGCTCAGGCAGCAACCCGCCACGATCGAAAATCGCCTGCTGCTGGCCGACTGGGCGCGGGAACGCGGCGACGATGCCGAAGCGGTGACCGCATACGGCGAGGTGCTGTCCAAGGAGCCGGGCAACGTCGATGCGGCGTTGGGGCGGCTGGAAAGCTGGATCGGCGCGGGCGATTCCGCCAGTGCGCGCCAGGTGCTGCAGAGCGCGCCGCCGGTCCTGTCCGAGGACGACGTGCCGCGCCAGCGACGGTTGGCCCGGATCTGGGGCGAGCTCGGCGAGAACGAGCTGGAATGGGTGATCCTGAAACAGCTCATCGCCCGCAAGCGCGAAGCCGACCCGTTGCTTTACCGCGATGCCGCGCGCGCGCGCCGGCAGGCCGCGCCAGAGGAAGCGCTCGATCTGTATGCGCTGGCGATGCAGGACGCCGGGATGCTGGCGCCGGCCCAGGCCAGTCCGCGCGACGATCGCGCGCTGACCTTCGCCAGCCGTGAACTGCCCGACGACGACTGGCTCAAGCGCAGCATCCGCAGCGACGTCGAGGACTTCTACCAGGCGCGCAACCCGACCTTGACCCTGATGCAGGACACCGGTCGACGCAGCGACGGCACTCCCGGTTTCTCGCGCCTGACGCGCGATACCCGCATCGTCCATTACAGCCAGCCACTGGCCGGTGGCTACGCCTGGGCGCGGCTGGAGCAGGTGTCGATGGATGCGGGCAGCTTCCGGACCGATGCGTCCGGCGGCTTCGACGAGGATTTCGGCAGCTGCGACCTGACCCTGGCGACGCCGTCGGGCGGACGCTTCCGCGCGCCGCGTTGCTATATCGGCGTGCAGCAGCGCGTTTCCTCCGGGGTCGGCGCGTCGCTGGGCTGGCGCAACGCCGCCGACACCTTCAGCTTCGACATCGGGCATACGCCCTCGGGCTATGCGGTCGGCCACTGGTTGGGCGGCATCACCGTCGGCGGCGACTTCGCCAAGCTGGACTGGTCGCTGACCGCATCGCGTCGGCCGATGACCAATTCGCTGCTGTCGCAGTACGGCGCGGTCGATCCGCGCAGTGGCATCCGCTGGGGCGGCGTGATCGCGGACGGCGCGACCTTCAGCCTCGGCTACGACCGCGGCGGACGCAACGGCTTCTGGTCGAACTGGGGATGGCACCGCATCACCGGCGAGAACGTGCTCGACAACGACCGGCTGCGCGCGATGGCGGGCTGGTACCACAAGCTGGTGCAGCGGACCGACCTGCGCCTGGACATCGGCCTGACCGCGATGTACTGGCGCTACAGCCACGATCTGGGCGGCTACTCGCTCGGGCAGGGCGGTTACTACAGCCCGCAGCGCTACGCCTCGATCAGCACGCCGGTCACCTTCATGTGGCGCAACGACGACTGGTCGGTCAGGCTCGATGCCTCGGTAGGCTATTCGCGTGCCCGCACCGACGACTCGAACCGCTTCCCGCTCGAAGCGCTCATCAAGCAGGCGGCTGCGGGCGTGGCGGCCGGCGCCGGTCAGCCATTGCTCTTCGACAACCGCCTGAGCGTGGTCAACGGCGACAGCAGCAGCGGCAGCAGCTACCGGGTATCGGCGGCCATCGAGCGGCGGCTGGGGGATCGCTGGGTTGCCGGCGTCGGGGCCACGCTGCAGCGCAGCCGCGACTTCTCCCCCAACACTTTCCAGTTCTACCTGCGCTACACCGGCAAGCCGTGGCGGGGCAACCTGCCGATGCCGGTGAACGTCATCATCCCCTATGGCGAATTCCGCTGATCCGAGATCCCCGTTCCGGCGTCGCCTGCTGAAATCGATGGGCGTCGCCGCCGCGATGCCGCTGGCCGCCGCCTGCAGCCCGATCGTGTCCGCCCCGGACCGGCGATGGGAGTCTTGGCGAGTCCTTCGGGACAGCAGCCTGAGCGAAGACGGCCGGATGATCGATCACGGGCACAACGATCTCAGGACGACCTCGGAAGGACAGTCCTATGCGCTGTTCTTCGCCCTCGTGGATGGCGACCGCGAGACCTTCGATCGCATCCTGGCGTGGACGCAGAACAACCTGGCGGGCGGCGACATGGCCGCGCGCCTGCCGGCGTGGCTGTGGGGCCGGCACGCCGCAAGCGGCGAGTGGCGCATGCTGGATGACAACCCCGCTTCGGATTCCGACCTCTGGCTGGCCTATGCCTTGCTGGAAGGCGCGCGCCTCTGGCGGCGGCCAGAGCTGCAGCGCATCGCCGACGGCATGCTGTCCCGGATTCGCGAGCTTGAAATAACGCAGCTGCCCGGGCTGGGCGCCATGCTCCTGCCGGGGCCGCACGGATTCGTCGAAAAGGATCACTGGCGGCTCAATCCCAGCTACCTGCCGATTCCGCTGCTGCGCCGATTCGCCACGCACGACCACGAGGGACCGTGGGCAGCATTGGCTTCACACACGGCAAGGATGCTGAAGGAGACCGCGCCATACGGATTCGCGCCCGACTGGACGGCATGGCGGCCGACGGGATTCTTCACCGATCCGGTGAAGGGCCCGGTCGGCAGTTACGACGCCATCCGCACCTACCTGTGGGCAGGCATGACCCATCGTGACGATCCCGCCTGCCGGTACGTGCTGCGATCACTGCAAGGCCCGCTCGATCTGTTGCGCAGCCGCGGTCTGGTTGCCGAGGAAGTGGACACGCGCACCGGCCAGGTGACAGGGGAGGGCCCCTATGGTTTCCATGCGGCCCTGCTGCCCTATCTCAAGGCGCAGGGGGAAACCCGCATGGCGATGAGGTTGCGCGCCGGGCTGCCCACGCCGGAACGCCAGCGTGGCGATGAGCCCGCCTATTACTCGCACATGCTGGGCCTGTTCGGCAGCGGCTGGTTCGACGGCCGCTACCGCTTCGGCAAGGACGGCGGATTGTCGCCCGCCTGGGCGCGCTGAAACCGCCGGCCAGGCCTACTTCAGCGCCTTGAAGCGCAGCCGGTGCGGGCCGGCGTCATCGCCCAGGCGGCGCTTCTTGTCTTCCTCGTACTCGCGGTAGTTGCCCTGGAAGAACTCCACGTGGCTGTCGCCCTCAAAGGCGAGGATGTGCGTGGCGATGCGGTCCAGGAACCAGCGGTCGTGCGAAATCACGAAGGTGTTGCCCGGGAACTCCAGCAGCGCGTCTTCCAGCGCGCGCAGGGTTTCGATGTCGAGGTCGTTGGACGGCTCGTCCAGCAGCAGCACGTTGCCGCCCTGCAGCAGCGTCTTGGCCATGTGCAGGCGACCTCGCTCGCCACCCGAGAGCGAGCCGACCATCTTCTGCTGGTCCTGGCCCTTGAAGTTGAAGCGGCCGATATAGGCGCGCGACTGGATCTCGGTGCCGTTGATGTTGAGGATGTCGAGGCCGCCGGAGATTTCCTGGAAGACGTTGTGGTTGCCTTCCAGTTTGTCGCGGCTCTGGTCCACGTAGGACAACTGCACCGTCGGGCCGATCACGATCTCGCCGGAGTCCGGCTTTTCTTGCCCGGTGATCATCTTGAACAGCGTCGATTTGCCCGCGCCGTTGGGACCGATGATGCCGACGATCGCGCCCGGCGGGATGATCATCGACAAGTTGTCGATCAGCAATCGATCGCCGAACTTCTTCGACACACCCTTGAATTCCATCACCGAGTTGCCCAGGCGCTCGCCCGGCGGGATGAAGATCTCGTTCGTCTCGTTGCGGCGCTGGTAATCGACCGACTGCAGTTCTTCAATGCGGGCCAGGCGGGCCTTGCCCTTGGAACGGCCGCCCTTGGCGTTCTGCCGCGCCCACTCCAGTTCTTTCTGGATGGCCTTCTGCCGCGCCTTCTCCTGGTTGTCTTCCTGCTTCAGGCGCTCGTCCTTCTGCGTCAACCAGTCGGTGTAGTTGCCCTTCCACGGAATGCCGCGGCCGCGGTCGAGCTCGAGGATCCACTCGGCGGCGTTGTCGAGGAAGTAGCGATCATGTGTCACTGCCACCACGGTGCCGGTGTAGCGGGCGAGGAACTGCTCCAGCCACTCGACCGATTCGGCATCCAGGTGGTTGGTGGGCTCATCGAGCAGCAGCATGTCCGGTTTCTGCAGCAACAACTGGCACAGCGCGACGCGGCGCTTTTCGCCGCCCGACAGCTTGCCGATCACGGCATCCCACGGCGGCAGGCGCAACGCATCGGCGGCGACTTCCAGCTGGTTTTCCAGCGTGTGCGCATCACCGGCGGCAAGGATCGCTTCAAGGCGTTCCTGCTCCTTGGCCAGCGCGTCGAAATCCGCGCCTTCCTCGGCATAGGCGGCGTACACGGCATCCAATGCGGCCTGGGCCTGCATCACTTCGCCCACGCCTTGCTCGACGGCCTGGCGCACGGTCATTTCCGGATCCAGCTGCGGCTCCTGCGGCAGATAGCCGACCTTGGTGCCGGGCTGCGGCCGGGCCTCGCCTTCGAAATCGGTATCGACGCCGGCCATGATCTTGAGTACGGTCGATTTGCCGGCGCCGTTCAGGCCCAGGAGGCCGATCTTGGCGCCGGGGAAAAACGACAGCGAGATGTCCTTGATGATCTGCCGCTTGGGCGGCACGACCTTGGACACCCGGTTCATGGTGTAGATGTACTGCGAGGACATGCGAAGACTCCGTGCGCGACGAAGGCCGGACAGTGCCGGCCTCGGGGATTCTGGGGATGACCGATTATACCCGGCCATCACCTGTCCGGCCTGCAGATGAACGGGAATCGCGGTGTCTGCCCGGGTCGACTTCCTGTTCATGTCGGCGGGGGCATTTTGGACTGCAACAAGGCGAAATCCTCGAGGAGGCTTTCATGAAGCAGATCAAGATCATCGTTCCCGCCCTGCTGGTCGGCATCGGCCTGGCCGCTGCCCCGGCGATGGCGAAGGACGGCCCGCAGAACCGCGGCAACGGCCATGGGCATGGAAAGAAGGCGGATACGGTCAGGGTCGTGGAGCAGGACCATCATCCGAGCGAGCGCCGCCGGCATGATGACGACCGCAATCGCCAGTACCACGCCCAGAGTGGCAAGTGGGACAACGGCCGCCGGGGGCCTCCTTCCTGGGCCAAGGGCAAGGATTACCGCAGCTACGGCTACGGCCGCGTCATCGTGGTGCCGGCGGACCAGTACGGACGCTATCGCCTGTACGACCCGCGCGACGGCTATCGCTGGGTGCGCGATGACTCCGGCACCTACATGCTGGTTTCCATCGCCACCGGCATCATCGGCGACATCCTGAGCCGGGGGCTGTAAGCCCCGGCTGGCGGAGTCCCCAAGGCGCGCCCTTCCGGGCGCGCCTTGGGTTTGGGGAGCGTGGGCGTGCCGCCCGCTACAATGGGCCACCGCCTCCCCGGAGTAGACGATGTTCCCGCGCGATGCCCGTATCGAAGGCTACGACCCCGAGCTTGCCGCCGCGATCGCCGGCGAGGTGCGCCGCCAGGAGGATCACGTCGAGCTGATCGCCTCCGAGAACTACTGCAGCCCGAGGGTGATGGAAGCCCAGGGCAGCCAGCTGACCAACAAGTACGCCGAAGGCTATCCGGGCAAGCGCTACTACGGTGGCTGCGAGTTCGTCGATGTCGCCGAGCGGCTGGCCATCGACCGCCTCAAGCAGTTGTTCGATGCCGACTACGCCAACGTGCAGCCGCATTCGGGGTCGCAGGCCAACCAGGCTGTGTACCTGGCCCTGCTGCAGCCGGGCGACACCATCCTCGGCATGTCGCTGGCGCATGGCGGCCATCTGACCCACGGCGCCAAGGTGAATGTCTCCGGCAAGCTGTTCAACGCCGTGCAGTACGGCGTGGACGATGACGGCATGATCGATTACGACGAGGTCGAGCGGCTCGCCCTCGAGCACAAGCCGAAGATGCTGGTTGGCGGTTTCTCCGCGTATTCGCAGGTGGTGGACTGGGCGCGGATGCGCGCCATCGCCGACAAGGTCGGTGCGATCTTCTTCGTCGACATGGCGCACGTGGCCGGCCTCATCGCCGCCGGCGTCTACCCGAGCCCGCTGCCGCATGCGCACGTGGTGACGTCGACCACCCACAAGACCCTGCGCGGTCCGCGCGGCGGCATCATCCTTGCCAGCAGGCAGGGCGCGGGCGAAGGCTTCGAGGACATGACCAAGAAGCTGCAGTCGATCGTCTTCCCGGGCATCCAGGGCGGTCCGCTGATGCATGTCATCGCGGCCAAGGCCGTCGCCTTCAAGGAAGCGTTGGAGCCGGAGTTCAAGACGTACCAGCAGCAGGTCGTGAAGAACGCGCAGGCGATGGCGAAGACGATCATTGCGCGCGGCTACAAGATCGTCTCCGGCGGCACCGAGAACCATCTGATGCTGGTCGACATGATCGGCAAGGACGTCAGCGGCAAGGACGCGGAGGAGGCGCTGGGCAAGGCGCACATCACCGTCAACAAGAACTCGGTGCCGAACGATCCCCGCAAGCCCTTCGTGACCTCGGGCCTGCGCCTGGGCACGCCGGCGGTCACCACGCGCGGCTACAAGGAGCCCGATTGCGTGGCGTTGGCCAACTGGATCTGCGACGTGCTGGACGCCCCGAACGACGAGAACGTCATCGCGGGCGTGCGCGACAACGTCCAGAAGCAGTGCAAGCAGTTCCCGGTCTACGGCTGAGCCTTGCACTGCCCGTTCTGCCAGCACAGCGATACCCGCGTCATCGATTCGCGCGTCAGTGATGATGGCGCGACCATTCGCCGCCGCCGCGAATGCGAGGCCTGCGGCGAGCGCTTCTCCACGCTGGAAACCATCGAACTGAAGCTGCCGGCGATCATCAAGTCCGACGGCCGCCGCGAGCCGTTCGACGCGCGAAAGCTGCGCCAGAGCTTCGACCGCGCCCTGCACAAGCGGCCGGTGTCGGAGGAACAGATCGAGGCCGCGGTGCGTGCCGTGGTCCACGACCTGCGGATGACCGCGGAACGCGAGTTGGCATCGCGCCGTGTGGGCGAGTTCGTGATGGCGCGGCTGCGCAAGCTCGACCAGGTCGCGTTCGTGCGTTTCGCGTCCGTCTACCGCGCCTTCGAGGACGTCGACGACTTCCGCGAAGAGCTGGATCGCCTGCAGCGCGACATCCCGGGCGAGGGCCAGTTGCCGTTGCTGGCGGCTGCTGTCCAGATCAGGCAGGAGAAACGCAAGAAATGACGACGCCGGGCTTCGACGCATTCGACCACCGGATGATGGCGCGCGCACTGCGCCTGGCCGAGCGCGGGCGCTACACCACCAAGCCCAATCCGATGGTCGGTTGCGTGCTGGTGCGCGATGGTGAAATCGTCGGCGAAGGCTGGCACCAGCGTGCCGGCGGTCCGCACGCCGAGATTTTCGCGCTGCAGGCGGCCGGCGATGCGGCACGCGGCGCCACTGCCTACGTGACGCTGGAGCCTTGCGCGCATGTCGGACGCACGGGCCCATGCGCGGATGCATTGGTCGAGGCAGGCGTGTCGAAGGTCGTGGCCGCGATGCGCGACCCCTTCCCGAAGGTGTCGGGTGCGGGTTTTGCAAAGCTGCGCGCGGCGGGTATCGAAGTCGCCGATGGCCTGATGCAGGCGCAGGCACGCGGACTCAACCGCGCGTTCTTCTCGCGCGTCGAGCGCGGCCGCCCGTGGCTGCGGGTGAAGCTGGGCGTCAGCCTGGACGGGCGCACCGCGCTCGCCAACGGCGATTCGAAGTGGATCACCAGCGCCGAATCGCGCGAGGACGTGCATCGCTGGCGCGCGCGCTGCGGCGCCTTGCTGACCGGTGCCGGCACCGTGCTGGCCGATGACCCGCACCTGACCGTGCGGCTGGCCGACGATGCCGAGTTCGTCGCGCCGATCCGCGTGGTGCTGGACCCGGGCCTTGCGACCGTCGCGCGCGGCAACGTGCGCGAGGGCGACGTGCCGACGATCTACTTCCACGCCCCCGACGCCAAGCCGCCGCGCGACATCCCGTTGCAGCGGCACCCGGTGGCCCTTTCGCGCGGGATGCTGGACCTGCGGGAAGTGATGGCCGAACTCGCGCGCCGCGAGATCAACGAAGTGCAGGTGGAAACCGGCGCTACCCTGGCCGGTGCCTTCCTGCGCGCGGGCCTGGTGGATGAACTGCTGATCTACGTCGCGCCTGTGCTGCTGGGCGATGCCGCGCGACCGATGTTCGACGGCCTCGGCATCCAGGCCATGGCCGATGTCTTGAGGCTCAAGCCGGTCGAGACGCGCCAGGTCGGCCCGGACCTGCGTCTGTTGCTGCAACCGATGGAGAGTGCGGCGCCGTGACGCATCCTTTCGCCGATCACTTCTCGGCCCGCTCCGACCGTTACGCGCAGGCGAGGCCGGAATACCCCGAGGCCCTGTTCG
Organism: Lysobacter sp.; assembly: GCA_036803045.1. Classification (GTDB taxonomy): domain Bacteria; phylum Pseudomonadota; class Gammaproteobacteria; order Xanthomonadales; family Xanthomonadaceae; genus Solilutibacter. The sequence goes on from DAIRVA010000017.1 coordinate 26,812, forward strand.
ACTGGCTGGGCGAGGTCGCGCCCGCACGCGGCCATGCCTGGGAGGCGGGATGCGGCAGCGGGCAGGCATCGCGCGCGCTGGCCCGTGTGTTCGCCCGCGTGCGCGCCACCGATGCGAGCGCCGCGCAGATCGCGCAGGCACAAGGTCCGGACAACATCGATTTCATCATAGCGACAGCCGACGACAGCGGCCTGCCGGATACGAGCTGTGATGCGGTTTGTGTCGCGCAGGCCCTGCATTGGTTCGATCGCGATGCCTTCTTCGTCGAAGCGATTCGCGTGCTTAAGCCGGGCGGCGTGCTCGCCGTCTGGGGCTATCAGGACGTGGAAGTGCCCGCCGGGATCGCGTCGCAGAACGCGCGCCTGCGGGCCGTCATTCGCGATGCCTGGCCGCCCGAACGCGCGGATGTCGATGCCGCCTACGCCGGTTACGCGTGGCCGCTGCCGCGCATCCAGGCCCCGGCGCTCGAGATGGCCGCCGACTGGCCTTTGCAGCGCCTGCTTGGCTACTACGCCAGCTACTCCGCCAGCCAGCGCCACGCAGCCTCGACCGGCCGCGACATCATTGCCGAATCGACGCCCGCCTTCATCGAGGCCTGGGGCGAGGCGGGGTCGGTCCATGTGCGCTGGCCGCTTTTCATCCACGCCTTCAGGAAGCCCCACTGATGTTCACTGGACTCATCCAGGGTGTCGGCCGCTTGCGCGAGCTGGAGCCGCGCGAGGGCGACATCCGCATCCACATCGACACCGGCTCGCTGCCGTTCAAGGCGGTGGAAATGGGCGAGAGCATCGCGGTCAACGGCGTGTGCCTGACCGTGACCAGCTTCGACGATGCTTCGTTCAGCGCCGACGTCTCCACCGAGACGCTGTCGCTCACCACGCTCGGCGCATTGGCCGAAGGCGCGGCGCTGAACCTGGAGCGCGCCATGCAGCCGACCGAACGCATGGGCGGACACATGGTCAGCGGGCATGTCGACGGCATCGGCCGCGTGCTCGACGTCCAAGAGGATGCGCGCGCGCAGCGCTGGCGTTTCGCGATGCCGCGCGAAATCGCCCGCTACGTGGCCAAGAAGGGCTCGATCTCGGTCGATGGCGTCAGCCTGACCGTCAACGCGGTGGATGATGCGACGTTTGAAGTCGCGCTGGTGCCGCACACCGTTTCGCATACCGTCTTCGCCGACACGAAAGTGGGCGATGCAGTGAACCTGGAAATCGACGTGGTCGCCCGCTACGTCGAGCGACTGCTGGAGCAACGCGACGCATGAGTTTCGCCACCGTCCCCGAACTACTCGAGGAAATCCGCGCCGGCCGCATGGTCGTCATCGTCGACGACGAGGGCCGCGAGAACGAAGGCGACCTGATCATGGCCGCCGAGCTGGTCAAGCCTTCCGACATCAACTTCATGGTCACGCACGCGCGCGGGCTGGTCTGTTTGTCCGTCACCCGTGAGCGTGCCGCGCAGATCGGGCTCGCCCCGATGGTGCGCGACAACACTTCGCAGTACCACACCAACTTCACGGTTTCGATTGAGGCGGCCGAAGGCGTCACCACCGGCATCAGTGCCTACGACCGCGCGCACACCATCCGCACCGCGGTGCGGCCGGACGCGTCGCCGCGGGATCTTTCGCAGCCGGGCCACATCTTCCCGCTGATGTCGCAGCCCGGCGGTGTGCTGAGCCGTTCCGGGCATACCGAGGCAGCCAGCGATCTGGCTCAGCTGGCGGGCTTGGAACCGGCCGGCGTGCTGGTCGAGGTCCTCAACGCGGATGGCACCATGGCGCGGCGCCCGGAGCTGGAGGTCTTCGCGCGCGAGCACGGCCTCAAGATCGGCTCGATCGAGGCATTGATCCGCCATCGGCTGGAGACCGAGCACACCATCGAGCACGTGGATTCGCGCGCGATCGACACCGACCACGGCCCGTTCCAGCTGCACACCTATCGCGATCGCCTGGGCCATGGCCTGCACTTCGCCCTGCAGCGCGGGCAGGCCGATGCCGCCTCGCCCGCCCTGGTGCGCGTGCAGATGCAGAACGTGCTGGCCGATGCGCTGCACTGGCGCCGCGACGACTTCGGTCCGCTGGCCGGCGACGTGCTGGCGGCGATCGCCGAGGCCGGGCAAGGCGTGCTGCTACTGCTGTCCGAGCCGCAGGGCGCGGATGCCTTGCTGGAGCGCCTGCGCGAGCATGCGGCGTCTTCGCCCATGCGGCCGGACTGCGAGTGGCGGCGCAACGGCGCCGGCAGCCAGATCCTGGCGGACCTCGGCTACGGCAAGCTCAAGGTGCTGGGCACGCCGCGCAAGCAGGTGGGCCTGGCCGGGTTCGGGCTGGAAGTGGTGGAGTACGTGGCGCTGCCGCCGCGCTAAACTGGCGGGCCCTGCCGTGCCGAGAACCCGATGCCCAGTTTCACAGGCGATTTGAAGGCCCCGAACGACGCCCGCTTCGCGATCATCGTCAGCCGCTGGAACGGCAAGGTCACCGAGGCGTTGCTGGAGAGCGCGCGCAAGGCGATGGCCGACCACGGGGTGGACGAGGTCGCCGTCGACGTGTTCCGCGTGCCCGGTGCGTGGGAATTGCCGCTGATGGCCGCGCGCCTGGCCGCGACCGGCGGCTACGCCGGCATCGTCGCGCTGGGTTGCGTGGTGCGCGGCGATACCCGTCACTACGAGCATGTCGCCGATGGCTGCTCGGAAGGCCTGATGGGGGTCGCGCTGGAATTCGGCCTGCCGGTTGCCAACGGCGTGCTGGCGGTCGAACGCCTCGAGGATGCCCAGGCCCGCGCCGGCGGCAGTCACGGCAACAAGGGCGAGGAGGCGGCGATGGTGGTCATCGAAATGGCCAACCTGCTGGGACAGGTGGCATGAAGGCGCACCGTCGCCCGCAGGGCATCGATCCGGTGCATCGCACCCGCGCGCGCCGTCGCGCGATGCAGGCGCTGTACGCATGGCAGATGTCCGGCGGCGATGCGCAGCAGGTCATCGCCCAGTTCGCCCACGAGCAGGCGCACGAGATCGCCGACCTCGAGTATTTCGAGGACCTGGTGCGCGGCGTGATGGCGCACCAGGCCGCGCTGGACGCGGGCCTGCTGCCGCACCTCGACCGCAGGGTGGACGAGGTCGATCCGGTCGAGCGCGCGGCGCTGCGCATCGCCGCCTACGAGTTCAGGCATCGCCTCGACGTGCCGTATCGCGTCGTCATCAACGAGGCGATCGAAACCGTCAAGCGCTTCGGCGCCGAGCACGGCCATACCTACGTCAACGGGGTCCTCGACAAGCTGGCCGCCGATTGGCGCGGCGTGGAAGTGCAGGCCGCGCGCGGCTGAGCCGCGCACGCCGATGGCCGGCGAATTCGACCTGATCGATCGCATCCGCGCGCGCGCCGGCACGCGTGGCGACGTGGTGCTCGGCATCGGCGACGACGCCGCGCTGCTGTCGCCTCCGCCCGGCATGCAATTGGCGTTCGCCACCGACACGCTCAACATCGGTGTGCATTTCCCGCCGGAAACCGCGCCCCGCGACATCGGCTGGAAGGCGCTGGCGGTGAACCTGTCCGATCTCGCCGCGATGGGCGCCATGCCGGCGTGGTGCGGCCTGTCGCTGTCGATGCCGCAAGCCGATGAGGCATGGCTCGACGGGTTCATCGACGGGTTCACGGCATTGGCCGGAATGCATGATGTCGCGCTGGTCGGCGGCGATACCACGCGCGGCCCGCTGTCGATCTGCGTGAGCGTGATCGGCCTTGTCGAGCCGGCGCGCGCGATGCGCCGCGACGGCGCGCAGGCAGGCGACGATGTCTGGGTCAGCGGCACGCTGGGCGATGCGGCCGCGGCGCTCTGGCTGTGGCAGTCGGGCCGCGGAATGCCGGATGCGCTGCGCGAACGACTGGACCGCCCCGTGCCGCGTGTCGCGCTGGGGCGTGCATTGCGGGGGATCGCGCATGCCTGCATCGATGTTTCGGACGGCCTGCTCGCCGACCTCGCGCATGCATGCGCCGCCAGCGGCGCAGGCGCGGAAATCGACGTCGATGCCCTGCCTGCATCGCCCGGGCTGATGGCGCTGGCGAAAGACGATGCCGCATCGCGCCGGCTTTGGCAGGCGACCGGCGGCGATGATTACGAGCTGTGCTTCACCGCACCGGAAGCGGCAGCGGACGCGGTGGCCGATGCCGCGGCGGGCATCGGCGTCCGCGTGACCCGCATCGGCCGAATCGTCCAGGGATGCGGCATCCGCGCCCGCGCCGGTGGTTCGGATTGGCATCCGGCCGTATCCGGCCACCAGCACTTCGTTCCCGGTCAGGGCTTGCGGTCGGCAGCCTGGTAAAGCGCCACGAGTGCGTCCGCCGAGATGTCGAGGCGTTGAGGCGCCATTTCCAGTGCGTTCTGCGATTCCAGCGGCTGCATCGGATCGATGGGCACCTGCGGCGGCCAGAGCGTCAGCGAGAGCCGCAACGGCCGTGGCTGCAGTTCGCGCTCGGTGATGGTGCGGTATAGCCGTGCGGCGATCAGCAGGGAGCCGGCCGGGTTCGGATGCATCGCGGCATCGGCGGAGAAGGGCTGCAATGCGGGTTGGTCGCGGGCGGTTTCCTGTAGCCAGCGCCCGATGAACACGCGCCGGCAACCTTCGTTGCACGCGATCGCCTCGAGGCCGGCATCCAGCCGGGCCTGCCAGCGATCACCGGGACCCCACGTGCCCAGCAGGAGCACGGGCACATCATGTTCGCGCGCCATCGCCAGCAAGCGGCGGTGCGCCATGCGACTGGCGCGACACTCGCGGTCGTCGCGGGTCTCGCCGTCGGCCATGCAGGCCAGCAGGCCACCGCGTTCCTGCAGCACCAAGGCATCCCAGCCGCCCTGTTGGAGCAGGGTTTGCAGGCGGCCGCGGTGCAGGTGTTCGGACAGCGTGGAGCCGGGCGCGAGCAGGCTTGCGGTTTCGACGGTCGGTCCATCGGGTTGGCTGGCGGCGATTCCGCGCAGCAATCCCGGCATGTTGTTGACGTAAAGCAGGCTGTTGCCGGCCAGCAACACGCGCACGATGGGCCTGGCGGGCTCGTCGCCGCGGACGACGGACGGCATCGCCGGCAGGATGCAGGCCGCGAGCAGGCCGCAGGCCAATCGCCACCGTGGCATCCGGAGCTGGCCTGGGGCAGGCATCAGCAGGCCTCCACCCGGAATGCATCGCGCAACCATTCGACGCGGGCAGCGCCGGTTTCTCCGTCCGTGCACACCACGTCGAACCGGCTGGGCAGCGAGGCCAGGGCCGGATGCGCCGCCAGGTAACGCGTCGCGGCGCGGATGATGCGGCGTTGCTTGGTCGGGGTGACCGAGGCGGCAGCCCCGCCGAAGGCGCGGCTGGAGCGCATGCGCACCTCGACGAAGACCAGCGTGCCGCCGTCGCGCATCACCAGGTCCAGCTCGCCATCCCGGTAACGGACATTGGCGTCGAGCAGCGTCAGGCCGCGCGAAGCCAGCAGTCGTGCCGCCGCGGATTCGGCCGCGGCGCCGGCCAGGTGTCTCGCATCAGCGGCCATTGGCCGGGATGGCCACGCCCCCGCGCAGCATCGACCAGGCCGGCATGCGCAGGATGTTGCCGAAGCCGTCGAGCTGCAGTGTCCCGGTCGCGCCGGGCAGGCCCTGGTGGGCAAGCGCCAGTCGCGGCAGGTAGGCGCTGATCAGCCAGGCGTCGTAACCGAAGGCGAAGAGGCGCGCGGCCGCACCCGCCGCGGTCGGAGTGAAGGCGGCCGGGTCGGCAGGCATGCCGGGGAGCGTGTGCGTCGCCATCGATTCACCCGGGAAGAGGATCCCGTCCAGCAGTGTCGCTTCGTCGCCCTTGCCCGGGGCGTTGGCGATCTGGGAAACCGCCAATCGACGAGCGCTGGACAGTCGCGGGTGGGCCATGAGCGCCGGCATCGCGGCACGCGCCTGATCGCTGCGAGTGGCGAAATAGATGGCATCGACCGGCCCGTTCGCGGCGGCGGTCGCCAGCCCCGCCGCATCGGACACGGCGAGGTTGGCGGCTACCCGGCCGCCACGGGCCAGCAAACGTTCGCGGAAGGCTGCCGCGGTGCGGCGCAGGGTGTCGTCCGGGCCGGTCAGCACCAGCACGTTGCGCCAGCCCTGGGCGATGGCGTATTCGGCGGCGGCGATGCCTTCGTCCTCGGGCGCCAGCGAGAAGCTCACGCTGCCCGGCGGGGGCGTGCCGTTGGCGTGGTTGAGCGCAAGGATCGGCACATCCAGAGCGCCTCGGGAAAACAGCGAACCCACCTGGTCGCGATCGAGCGGGCCGACCACGTAGTCCGCCCCGTCCGCGACCGCCTTGCGATAGACGGCGTCCGCGCCGGTGGCGGAATCGTAGAAGGTCACTGTGGGGCGATTGCGGGTTTCGGCGTAATAACCGCTCAGGAAGCCATCGCGAACCGGTTTTGCAGCAGCCGACAGGCCGCCCGACAGCGGCAACAGCACCGCGATGCGCATCGGTGGCTGGTAGCCGTCGCGGTCCGCGGCGGCGCGGCCTGAGAAGTCGAATCCGCGATCGAAGGCATGCGGAGGCCGCAGCCCGCGACGCAACAGCGCCCGCCCGGCATAGGGGTAAAGCGGATCGTTCGCGGCCAGGGCCGTGGCCAGGCGCGAAAGCTCGGCGTCGCCCAGCGAGGCCAGCAATGCATCGATCCGTGCCGCGTTCGCGCGCGCGCCTGACTGGGCCAGGGCATGGGCCTCGGCGAACGCCGGGTTGGGTGCGGGTTCGGCGACGGTTTCCGGCGGCCGCGTCGTGGCGCAACCGGCCAGCCAGGCCAATCCGATGGCGAGCGCTAGGGGCTGGAGGATGCGGCGCATGAACTCGGTCCTGGCGGGGGATAAGACCCGATTCTAGAGTGTACGCCGCGCTTTGCCACGGGCATCGTGAACGCATCCGCGGCAATTCCGGCGGGGTCGGCGCTCTTGCAGCGCGAGGCATCGGCATCGCGGGGCGGTGCGCGAGTTATAACGGTATCCTCACGCATGCGCCGGAGAACCCCTTGAGCCCCGCCAACGCCGGCACCCTGCACGTGGTCGCCACGCCGATCGGCAATCTCGGCGACTTCAGTCCGCGCGCGGTGGAGACGCTGAAGTCGGTCGCGACCATCTGCGCCGAGGACACCCGGCGTACGCGGCCGCTGCTCCAGCAGTTTGGGATCGACACCCGGCTGCTCGCTCTGCACGATCACAACGAGGGCGACCTGGCGGCAGCGCTGGTCGCGCGCCTGCAGGCCGGAGAATCGCTGGCCCTGGTCTCCGACGCCGGCACCCCGCTGATCAGCGATCCGGGCTATCGGCTGGTGCGTGCGGCGCGCGATGCGGGCATACGGGTCAGCCCGGTGCCGGGTCCGGCGGCCGTGGTCGCGGCGTTGTCGGTGGCCGGCCTGCCCAGCGACCGGTTCGCATTCGAGGGCTTCCTGCCCGCCAAGGCCGGGGCGCGTCGCGAACGGCTGCAGGCCGTGGCGTCCGAGCCACGCACGCTGGTGTTCTACGAGGCTTCGCACCGGATCCTGGATTTCCTGATCGATGCCGCTTCGGCATTCGGCACGGATCGCCATGCCGTGGTGGCGCGGGAGCTGACCAAGCTGTTCGAAACGGTCCTGGACGGGCCGCTGGGCGAACTCCGGGACCGGATCCATGCCGAGCCCAACCAGCAGAAAGGCGAGTTCGTCGTGCTCATCGAGGGCGCGGGCGACGACGAAGCCGCCCGGCTGGCCGAGGGCAGGCGCGTTTACGCCCGGCTGGCCGAGCACCTGCCGCCATCCACCGCCGCCAAGTTGGCCGCCGAGCTGACCGGCGCGCCGCGCAAGGCCCTCTACGGGGGCGCGGCCTGAGCACCTCGACCGGCGTTCGTGCGAAAATGCGCTCGGCGGAGTCGGCCAGGCAGTCGCGTCATGCCTCGTGCATGCCGAGGAAAGTCCGGGCTCCACAGGGTGCGATGCCAGGTAACGCCTGGGCGGCGCGAGCCGACGGAAAGTGCAACAGAAAGATAC